>NZ_JBMNUS010000011.1:0-149272 GCF_050946405.1 Pseudochelatococcus sp. | reverse complement strand
GCGGAAGCATAGACGCACACGCAGTTTCGCCCTGCCCGCTTGGCCTCGTAAAGCGCGCTGTCGGCAGCGCGGGTGAGATCCTCGAGATCGTAGCCCGTACCGGTAGACGAGGCGATGCCCACGCTGATGGTAATGGCGCGCTCCTCCGCGCCCGTGCCCAGCCGAAAGCCGGATATGTCGCGCCTGATACGCTCCATCGCGCTCACGGCGTCCTGCTCCCGCGCCGACTGAAGGATGCACAGGAATTCCTCGCCGCCGATGCGGAAGAGAGAATCGTTCGGCCGCAGGCTGAGCGTGGCGCGCTCCGCGACGGTACGCAGCACGTCATCGCCGGCGAGGTGGCCGAACGTGTCGTTGACCTGCTTGAAATGATCGAGATCGATGATGGCGACACAGACGGGCGCGCCCGACATCGCCTGACGCCGCAGAATGCGCGCGGCATGGTTGCCGAGCGCGCGCCGGTTGCCGAGCCCCGTCAGCGGATCGATCATGCTCTGCACCCGCTGTTCCGTCTCCAGCCGCTCCTTGATCAGGGAGAGCATCAGATAGGCGACGGCGATGTTGGCGCCGATCGAGACGAGCCGCAAAGCCGCCATCCATCTATCGTCGGCAGCGGACGCGACCATGAGATCGCCCTTCAACAGGTGGAGGAAAAGCAGCGCGCCGTAAGTCAGGAAAACCGTACACTTGATGCCCATCGCCACGCAAAGAGACAAGCGCGAAGGCATATACTCCCGCCTTCCCCGGTACAATTCGGCGATCGCGAGCAGATAATAGGCGACGGGAACGAACGTGATCGCCGCCATCCGCGTCCACGGCAGAGCGGCGCCGCCCGCGAGCGGTATGCACAAAAGCCAGACCAGACCGCCGGCGGAGGCGGCAAGAGCGGATATCGGCCGCTTGCCGAACAGGCGCGCCGCCTGCCAGACCGCGCCGTATCCCAGAAACAGCAGCGTATAGCCGAGATCCCTGAGGCGCGGCAGCCCCATATCCGCCGCATAGCGCGAGAGGAAATCACCCGCCGCAGCCCCCAGAAAGCACACGCCGAGAAACAACAATTCACGATTGGCGCGGTTGTTGCGCCACGATGACAACAGCAGCACACCCAGCAGCAGGTTCGCGGCCATGGCGACGGTGCGCAACGTCAACGGGTCCAGTTCCATCAGGCGTCAACCCCGAAAGGAGCCGGATGACGGGAAAGACCGCCCGGAATGTCAGTGATATCGGGCTCTTTCATAACCCCCGCCCAACAAATCTTGACTTCATAAAAGCCCGTTATTTCCAATTAAAACACACCTCCAGGTCATATCAAGTGCAATACTTATCCAAACGCGGATTCAATATTTCGGTGAAATATCGCTTCATCATCCTGAAACCTTCCGCATTGCATGCAACCTCGTAACAAATCCATCTCCAATATCAATTTTTCCGGCATGTCAACCGGAAGAGCGGGGAACGGCACAATAATTGCGTGTAGCCGGCCGACGCCTGACGCGCCGGCATCGATGATGCGGCGGATGGAACGTCTCGAAAATGGCGGAAAAGTATATGCGGCTGTTGGGAAAATCGGCCGTACTATAACGGTTGCACCCGATCGGGCATCACGTCGAGCATCAATTGCAGCCAGCCGGGGAAGCGGGAGCGGCTTGCGCAGCAGCCCCGTTCAGCCTTCGCGCAAACCGCCCTGATGCGGGAATCCGAACGCGTTCCGATCAAATGGAATCATTCGATCGATAAGAACTTGCCTAAAATCAGGGCGTGAGAGCATTGCCATGTTTCGATGAAACGTGGTCATGCGGCAAGAGCCGCCGGGCGGCCGCCGGGCGGCCGGCGCCCTACTCGCCCGCCGCCGCTTGCAGCCCCCGGAAGGGATGCGCCGGATAGACGCCGAGGATGCGCGACTCCCGCGAGAAAAACGCGAGCTCCTCCAGCGCCAGCCGCAGGCCTGGATCTTCGGGATGGCCGTCGACCTCGGCATAGAAGCGGGTCGCCACGAAACGGCCGCCGACCATGTAGCTTTCCAGCTTCGTCAGGTTGACGCCGTTGGTGGCGAAGCCGCCCAGCGCCTTGTAAAGGGCGGCGGGCACGTTGCGCACCTGAAAGACGAAGCTCGTCACCGTCGGTCCGTCGCCCTGCCGCGCCCAGCGGGGCTCCCGCGCCAGCACCACGAAGCGCGTGGTGTTGTCCTTCTCGTCCTCGACATCGCGCGCCAGCGTGTCGAGACCGTAGATCTCCGCCGCGAGCGCCGGCGCGAGCGCCGCCTGCGTCGGGTCGTTCCATTCCGCCACCTGACGCGCGGCCCCGGCCGTATCGGATGCGACGACCGCCTCGAACCCGTGTTCCCGGATGATCCGCCGACACTGGCCCAGCGCGTGGATATGGCTGTGAACGGCCTTCACGGTGCCGAGCGTCGCCCCCCTCGGCGCAACCAACTGGAAGCGGATGGGGAGAAAGTGTTCGCCGACGATGTAGAGGCCGGACGACGGCAGCAGGTGATGGATATCGGCGACCCGGCCGGCGATGGAATTCTCGATCGGGATCATGCCGAGCCCGGCGCTCCCGCCGCTGATCGCGGCGAGCGCGTCCTCGAAGGTGGCGCAGGGCAGGAACTCCCGGTCAGGGAACACCTCGTGGGCGGCGATGTGGGAATTGGCGCCGGGCTCGCCCTGATAGGAGACGATGCGGGGCAGAAAGTCGAAAGCAGGTGTCGTGAAAGCAGGTGTCATGCCGGATTCATTCCTGAGAGGATGGCGCGGGCGCGGGCCAGATCGTCCGGCGTGTCGACGCCGAGCGGCACGCCGTCGACGATCACGGCATCGATGCGCATGCCCGCCTCCAGCGCCCGCAACTGCTCCAGCTTCTCGCGCCGCTCCAGCGGCGAGGGCGCGAGGGCGACGAAACGCGCCAGTGCCTCCCGGCGATAGGCGTAAAGACCGATGTGGTGAAGCAGCGGCCCCTCGCCCCACGGCGCGGCGGCGCGCGTAAAGTAGAGCGCACGCACGCGGTTGTCCGCCACGGGGCTGCCGACCACCTTCACCACGCTCGGGGCCGTGCGCTCTTCCTCGCGCGAGATGACGGCGGCAAGCGTCGCGATATCCACGCCCGGATCGTCGAGCGGCGGCAGCGCGGAGGCGATGACGGCGGGTTCGATGGTGGGCAGATCGCCCTGCACGTTGACGACGATGTCGTGCCGCCCCTGCGGATCGACGAGAGACAGCGCCTCGAAGATGCGGTCCGAGCCGGAAGGATGGTCGGCGCGCGTCATCACGGCGCGGCCGCCGGCCACCGCCACCGCTTCCGCGATGGCGGGCGAATCAGTTGCAACCACGACCGGGCCGATAGCCGCCGCTTCGGCGCGGCGAAGCACATGCACGATCATGGGCGAGCCGGCGATATCGGCGAGCGGCTTGTCGGGGAGGCGCGTCGCCGCAAGGCGCGCGGGGATGATGACGACGGGCGAGGCCATTAGGAAAACGGAACCTGCGAAAAATGGATATAGGCCGCCACGGTTAGCGAAAAAACGCGCGCATGTCACATAAGATATTTTCAGGCGTCGCCTCGCCGCATGCCCGCGATTGATTATACGAGTTGCAAAGTACGGGGCAATCCGGTTAATCATCAACAATGTGATTGCTCGCGAGGGCCGGCGTGCTCGTGACGGGCAGAACTCAGGCATGGACCGGAGCCGTACACCGATGGATTCCTTCGAGCTCAACAAGATCGCCGGCGGGGTGCTCGGCGCGCTGCTTTTCGCGATGAGCCTCAGCGTCATGTCGGGCATCATCTTCAGCCCGACGATCCCGGTCATTCCCGGCTACGACCTGCCGGGCACGGACGATGCGGGCGGCGGCTCCGCCGGCACGGCGGTGGCTGCGGTGGCGCCCATCGCCGTGCGGCTCGCCAGCGCGGACCCCGCGCGCGGCGAAAAGGCGGTTGCGAAATGCAAGGCCTGCCACAATTTCGTCGAAGGCGCGGGCGCGAAGGTCGGGCCGGACCTCTACAACATCGTCAACCGCGCCATCGGCACCGTGGAAGGCTTCGGCTATTCCGCGCCGATGAAGGCGCACGCCGACGCGGGCGACAAGTGGAACTACGATTCGCTCGACCAGTTCATCCACAAGCCCAAGGATTTCGTGAAGGGCACGATCATGGCCTTCGCCGGCGTGGCGAAGCCCGAGGAACGCGCCGACATCATCGCCTATCTGCGCACCCTCTCGCACGATCCCGCGCCGCTGCCCGAACCCGAGGCCGCTCCGGCCGAGGCGGCGCCCGCCGAAGCGGCACCCGCGCAATAACGCGCGGACGCCGCTTTCCCGGAAAAACCCGCTCAAACAAGCAAATGGTCCGGCGATATGCCGCCGGACCATTCGTTGCAGCAACAATTGTGCTATAGCGTTTTCAAGCAAAGTTGATACCGCTTTGCGTGAAAAAAATGCGTCAAGTCAATAAGATAGAGCATTTCGGCGTTTCAGCGAAACACCGAAATGCTCTAGAATCGATCCAGCAGGCCGAAGCCGATCATCGCGGCCGTCATCAGCGGACGGCGCAGCCAGCGGCCGCCGGGTAAAGCGGGAACCGGCAGCGCGGCCATCCGGTCGAAGCGCAGGGTGTCGCCGCCGATCGCGTCCGCAACGATGCGTCCCGTATAGGGGCCGAGCATCACGCCCTGCCCCGAATAGCCCGAAGCGACATAGAGCCCGTCCTGAACGCCGCCTTCCAGCCGGCGGACGAACGGCAGACGCGTGGCGGTGATGCCGAGCCTTCCGCCCCAGCCATGCGTAACGGCGGCATCCGCAAGCTGCGGATAGAGCGCCAGCATGCGCCCGCGCACGCGCGTGGCGAAATCCGCCGGCAGGCCCGCGCCATAGCTCTCGCCGCCGCCGAAAATGATGCGGTTATCGTCGGTGCGGCGAAAATAATTGACCACGAACCGGGTGTCGGAAGCGGCGATGGGGCCGGCCAGCACGCTGTCCGCCAGCGCCGGGGCGAGCGGCGCGGTGGCGATCATGAAGTTCACCAGCGGAGCCACATGCGCCGCCGTCTCCTCCGACAGCGGATCGAGAGAGCCGTCGCCGGTGAGCAGCACCGCTTTCGCCCGCACCGCGCCTGCATCGGTGACGACGCGCCACCCCTGCCCCTCCCGCACGACGCGGCGGACGGGCGATTGCTCATGGATGCGCGCGCCCGCGTCCTCCGCCAGCCGCGCGAGACCGCGCGCGAGCGCCAGCGGATCGAGATGACCGCCGTGCGGATTGTATACGCCGCCGTGACAGCCGCGCATGCGCGTGTATCTTTCCACCCCGCGCGCATCGAGAACCTCAAGGTCCGGCACGCCGTAACGGCGCGCGAGATGCCCGGCATCCTCCGCCAGCGCCCGGAAATGGCGCGCGCGATGCGCGAGCAGCAGCAGGCCGGGACGGAAGGCGCAATCGGTTTCGGAATCGCCGGCGAGCGCGGCGACCACAGCCACGAGATCCCGCCGCGCCTCTTCGGCCATGTCCCACAGCTCGCGCGCACGCGCCTCGCCCACCTGCGCCTCGAGCCAGGCCTGATCGCGCCGCTGGCCGGGATGCACCTGCCCGCCGTTGACGCCGGAAGCGCCGGCGCCGACACGCGCCGCCTCGACGACGCGCACGGCCGCCCCCGCGAGCGCCGCGGCCCGCGCGGCGCCGAGCCCGGTGAAACCCGCGCCGACGATGCACACGTCGGCCACGTTATCGTCGCCCGCCAGAGCCGGGCGCAAGGCGCGGGCGTCGGCCCGCACCGCATAGAGATTGGTCAGGGGAGATGGCGCCATCGGCCGTCAGGTCCGCAATGGGGAAGGGAAAACACGGTAACGATTGGGAGACCGGCAAATATTTCCGGCGGACGGAGCAAACGGCCCCGCCCGCGAACGCGCGTTTTCATGCGTTCAGACGTTCAGTAGCAGATATTCGCGCTCCCACGGGCTGATCACCTGCATGAAGGTTTCGTATTCCGTGCGCTTGACCGCCGAATAGGTGTTGACGAAGCTCTCGCCCAGCACCTCGATGAGCGGCGTGCACTCGCTGAGTTCGCTCACCGCCTCCAGGATGCCGCGCGGCAGATCGAAATCGAGGTTGTAGGCGGAACCCGAGACCGGCTCGCCGGGCTGCAAGCCGGCCTCGACGCCGAGATAGCCGCAGGCGAGCGTGGCGGCGATGGCGAGATAGGGGTTGGCGTCGGACGACGGCACACGGTTCTCGACGCGCCGCGCATCGGCGTCGGACGGCGGCACGCGCAGGCCGGTGGTGCGGTTGTCGTAACCCCAGCGCACGTTGATGGGCGCGGTGGAGTGGCGCGTGAGCCGGCGATACGAATTGACGTAGGGCGCGAGCATGGGCATCGCCGCCGGCAGATAGGTCTGCAAGCCGGCGATGAAGGAGAAGAAGGCCGGCGACGGCGTTCCGTCCTCGGCCGAGAACAGGTTGCGGCCCGTTTTCATATCCACGACCGAAGTGTGGATGTGCATGGCCGAGCCCGGCTGGCGGGCGATGGGCTTGGCCATGAACGTGGCGTACATGTCATGCTGGAGCGCCGCCTCGCGGATGGTGCGCTTGAACAGGAACACCTGGTCGGCGAGATCGAGCGGATCGCCGTGGCGCAGGTTGATTTCCATCTGCCCCGCGCCCTCTTCGTGAATGAGCGCGTCGATGGCGAGGCCCTGCGCCTCGGAATAGTCGTAGATGTCCTCGAACAGGTCGTCGAACTCGTTGACGGCGGAGATGGAATAAGCCTGCCGGCCGATCTCCGCCCGCCCCGAGCGGCCGATCGGCGGCTCCAGCGGATAATCGGGGTCCGTGTTGCGCTTGACGAGATAGAACTCGATTTCCGGCGCGACGACCGCCTTCCAGCCGCTGCGGCGATAGAATTCGAGCACCCGCTTCAGCACCTGCCGCGGCGCGTTGTCCACCGCGCGCCCGTCGCGGTAGAAGGCGTCATGGATGACCTGCGCCGTCGGGTCGCTCTCCCACGGCACGGCGGTGAGCGTGGAAAAGTCCGGCCGCAGCACGAGGTCGCCGTCGGAGGGCATCTCGCGCTCCAGCACTTCCTCGGGGTAGTTGCCGGCGATGGTCTGGTAGAAGATGGAGCCCGGCATGCTCATGGCCGGGTTGCCGAGAAATTTCTCCGCCGGCATCACCTTGCCGCGCGCGACGCCCGCCTGGTTGGGCACCAGACACTCGATCTCCTCGACGCCGGCGCGCGCCATGAAGTCGCGCGCGTCGTCGATGTCCGCGGCGCCGCGCCTGCTGCGCACGCTTCTCTTCTGAGGCGTTTTCTTCCTGTTCATCGATCACCCGTTGCGTCTGCCGCAGGCAGTAACAGCGGGGAAGCGGCTTCTGTCAATCATCTGACATCAAATCCCCCGATCGTGCCGGTGTGAGTTGGGGAAACGAAGGCGCTTGCGGCGACAGCGCGCCGCCGTTAACGTTTTCCGCCGATGGGACGAGGGAGCACGGCCCGCGTATCCGTGCCGGCAATGCGGAGACTGACGCGCCAATGACTGAGGTTCGCACGGAAGCTCGAACGGAAGCGCGCAAGCGCGATTCGCTGGCCATCGGCGCGGTCCGGCGCGATTTCGCGCCCTGGCTCGACCCGAGCGCGAAACCCCTTATCCGCTACGAAGCCGTCACGAAGCGCTTCGGCGACTTCATCGCTGTGGATAACCTCACCCTGCATATCTTCGAGCGCGAGTTCTTCTGCCTGCTCGGCCCCTCCGGCTGCGGCAAGACGACGCTGATGCGCATGCTCGCCGGCTTCGAGGAGCCGACGGAGGGCCGCATCGTGCTGGCCGACCAGGTGGTGAGCGGCATTCCCCCGCACCGGCGGCCGGTCAACATGATGTTCCAGTCCTACGCGCTTTTCCCGCACATGAACGTGGAGAAGAACATCGCCTTCGGGCTGGCGCAGGACGGCGTGCCGAAGCGCGAGATCGCGGACCGGGTGGCGGAGATGCTGCGCCTCGTGCAGCTCGCCCCCTTCGCGCGGCGCAAGCCGGACCAGCTCTCCGGCGGCCAGCGCCAGCGCGTCGCCCTGGCGCGCGCGCTCGTCAAGCGCCCCAAGGTGCTGCTGCTCGACGAGCCGCTCGGCGCGCTGGACAAGAAGCTGCGCGAAGAGACGCAGTTCGAGCTGATGGACCTGCAAGTCAATCTCGGCATGACCTTCCTCGTCGTCACCCACGATCAGGAAGAAGCCATGGTGATGGCCGACCGCATCGCGGTGATGGACAAGGGCACCATCAAGCAGATCGCGCCGCCCGGACAGGTCTACGAACAGCCTGCCAGCCGCTATGTGGCGGAATTCATCGGCGACGTGAACATCATCGAGGGCCGCGTCGGCGCGGCCGGAGACGGCCGGCTGCGGATCGAGCGCAAGGACGGCGAGGGCTCCCTCGCCATCGAGGCGCCCTCGGGCGTCACGGTGCAACAGGGGCAGGAGGTGGCCATCGCGCTGCGGCCCGAAAAGCTCGTGCTGCACCGCGAGGCGCCGCAAGGCGCGCCTCGCGCGGAAGGCCCACTTGGCGCGGAAGGCCCACTTGGCGCGGAAGGCCCACTTGGCGCGGAAGACACGCCCAACCTGCTCACGGGCGAGATCTGGGATATCGGCTATCTCGGCGACTGGACGATCTACCTCGTGAAGCTCGCGAGCGGCCAGATCGTGCGCGTGTCGCGCGCCAACGCCAGCCGTTTCGTCGCGCAGCCGCTGACCTGGGACGACAAGGTGCACATCACCTTCGCGCCCGAGGCCGGCGTGCTGCTGACGCACTAGCGGGGGGCGGCATGAGCGACAATTCCGCGATCATCGCGCAGGCCACCGCGCCCAAACCCTTCTCGCGCACGCCGTCGCCGGTGCGGGCGATCGTGCCCGCCCTGCCCTTCCTGTGGCTGCTGATCTTCTTTCTCACGCCCTTCGCCATCGTGTTCAGGATGTCGATGTCGCAGCCGGCGACAGCGCAGCCGCCCTACACGCCCGTTTTCGATTGGGCGGCGGGCTGGGCCGGCATCGTGGCGGCGGCGGGCGAACTCAACCTCGACAACTTCCTGCTGCTCGCGGACGATTATCTCTATCTCGCCTCGGCGTTCTCGTCGCTCAGGATCGCGGCGATCTCGACGGCGCTGCTGCTCGCCATCGGCTTTCCCATGGCCTATGCGATGGCGAAGGCGCCCGAGAACCGCCGGCCCGTGCTGCTGATGCTGGTGATCCTGCCGTTCTGGACGAGCTTCCTGATCCGCGTCTACGCCTGGATCGGCATCCTGAAGCCGGAAGGGCTGCTCAACACGGTGCTGATGAGCGCAGGCGTCATCGACCGGCCGTTGCAGATCCTGAACACGGACACGGCCATCTTCATCGGCGTGGTCTATTCCTACCTGCCGTTCATGGTGCTGCCGCTGTACGCGACGCTTGAGAAACTGGACTGGACGCTGCTTGAGGCGGCGCAGGATCTCGGCTGTCCGCCGTGGCGCGCGTTCTGGCGCATCACGGTGCCGCTGGCGTTGCCGGGCATTCTGGCCGGAGCGTTGCTGTGCTTCATCCCGATCGTGGGCGAATACGTCATTCCCGAACTGCTGGGCGGCGCGGATTCGCTGATGATCGGCAAGACGCTGTCGGACGAGTTCTTCAGAAACCGCGACTGGCCCCTGGCTTCGGCGGTGGCGGTGGTGCTGCTGATCATCGTCGTCGGCCCGGTGATGATCTATCGCGAGATTGAGACGCGCAGGCTGGAGAAGGCCCGATGACCCGCCGTTTCACGCCCTTCGACGCCACGGCGCTCACCTTCGGCTTCGCCTTCCTCTACCTGCCGCTGCTGGTGCTGATCGTCTATTCCTTCAACGACTCGCAACTGCTCAACGTTTGGGGCGGCTTTTCCACGCGCTGGTATGTGGCGCTGTGGCACAACGCGCCGCTGCTGACGGCGCTCGGCAATTCGCTGGCCATCGCGGCGCTGTCGGCGGCCATCGCCACCTTCTTCGGCACGCTCGCGGCGCTGGCGCTGGTGCGCTACACGCGTTTCTGGGGGCGGCCGCTGTTCACCGGCATGGTCTACGCGCCGATGGTGATGCCGGAAGTCGTCACCGGCCTGTCGCTGCTGCTGTTCTTCGTCTCGGTGGGAGCGGAGCGCGGCTTCTGGACGGTGACGCTGGCGCATACGACATTCACGATGTGCTATGTCGCGGTGGTGGTGCAATCGCGGCTCGTCACCTTCGACCGCGCGTTGGAAGAAGCGGCGCAGGATCTCGGCTGCCCGCCGGTGCGCACCTTCTTCACCATCACCCTGCCGCTGATCGCGCCTTCGGTGCTGGCGGGCTTCCTGCTTGCCTTCACCCTGTCGCTGGACGACGTGGTGATCGCCAGCTTCGTCACCGGCCCCGGCACCTCCACCCTGCCCATGGAGATCTTCAACAAGGCGCGGCGCGGCCTGTCGCCGGAGATCAACGCGCTGTCGTCGCTGATGCTGCTGGTGGTGACGGTGGTGGTGGTCGGCTCGTCGCTGGCGACGAAACGCGCCGCGCTGCCGGGGCGGTAGGCTTTCGTCCCTCCCGCGGCCCCGCGCGAAGCGTCAGTTCAGCCGGATCGCGACAAAACCGTCGGGATTGCGACAAAACTGTCATAAAACTGTATTGACTCTTTTTTAAATATTTTATAATGGCTGATCATTGCCATATTTTATCCTTATTTTTTGGGGCGATTATTATGAGTGTTTCTCTTTTTGGATCACGTTCCATATTGGGTGCATTGCAACAGGTCGAGCAGACGCAACGGGGCCAAGGGTCGCAGGATGCGTCGCATCTGTTAACATTGTCGGACAAACTGTCGAAGTCGGCAACGCAGCTGAATGACAAAGCGAGAGCCTTGAATGAATTCAAGGCGGAAGTTCGGACTGCCGCGGGCGGATCGGCCGTTGATCTGCTGAAAACCGTGCTCTCCCATATGAAGCCCGATGCCTTGCGGCATGTGAACGTGGCATACAACCTGTCCGCGTCTGCTGATGGCAGCGCCGGCGAGCGCGCTGGCACGCTTCATCTCGCCGTGGGCGAGCAACATGCTGACATCAGCTTTAGCGCCACGAGCGAGACGCAGATCAACAACTATCTGACGGCCCACGAACTTGCGATGCAGGCGACGGCGCATGTCGAGGGCGCGGCCCCTGCCCAGATCGATAAACTGCGCGAGGCTATCTTCGCAGCGCTTGAAAATACCGCCGCCGTCAGCAATCCGGCGGCAGCGTTGCGCTCCGATCCCGGCATAAGAGGCGCCCTGGACAATCTTGGATTGAAGACCAGCATCATCGCCCTCGCCGAAAACGAAAATGGCGTCCCGGTGCCTACCGTTCTTGACATGAGAACAGATCCGAAAGGCCGCGAGGCTGCGATAGACGATCCACAGCTCCGAGAGACGTTGAAGGCTGTCATCGCATACGAAACTGCCGAAGTTGTTGTCGCGCAGGCAAAGAGCATGGCGTCGACACTTACGAGCAAGCCGAGTCAAGCTCAACTCGATGCATTAAGTAACGCCGTGATAAATGCGGTGAACAACGCGGACGTCAGCGTATCCCAGAACAACGAATTGCGCGCGGGAACCGTGAGCTTTGACCCCAACGTCAGAGCAGCTCTGGAAGCGCTCGGACTGGAAGGGTGCATCGTCAGCGCCGACACAGATCGCTCCGGCACCGAAAAACTCACCCTGACGGATATTTCGTCTGCCTTGAATATAGTCGTCGAAACCAGCATCAGCAAAAAAACCAACGCCGCTACCACTAGCAAGGCTTCGCTTACACGAAGCCCGATGGCACTCATTACGTCGCTAAATACGCTTGAGAGAAATAGATATTTAACCGGAAATTTCATGGAGAAACATAAGTATCAGTCCAACGCCACGCTCACAGACTTGCAGAACTCGTCAACTCAGCTTTCATACAGCTACAGCAGTGGCAGCCAAAAAATCAACTTTTCGGTCAATAAAAGCTGCCCAGATTTCGGCCATGTTGTTAGTTTAGCACAAGAATCTTACGTATTTAATCTACAAAAAAAGTTAATCGCAGAATTACAGCACCAAGGTCTCTTGAACACAGGTCATGATGCGGAACAGCAGTTCCGAAAGATCACCAAATTCGCCATCACGACGGCAACACAAGGTAAGAACCTGCCTCTGTCGGAAGATGCCATCGCGGAACTGGCAGTTAAGATCGCGGACGTTGTTACAGCTCTTCGTACGGATTTTCAACAAGGTGGTACAGCATTGCAGGAGCACCAAGCTCAAAAAGAAGAGGTTGAAAAACTCAGGTCGCAATCAAACACTTGTTTCGGCGGCTGGAGACGCCCCACAAGAGAGATCGACGCCGGGGCGCTTGCCGCCGCACTCGCGCGAGCGTCCTGAGAACCGCGGAAAGCCGGAGCGCCGCGCTTCGGCTCTCCGGCCGCCCTGCCACGCCATGATCGCCACCGGCTGACGAAATATTAACGATGTCTGCGTTCTTCTGGCTGCTACACTGAGCAAGTTCGATTCGTTTGGTGTCACGCAGCCGGGAGATCGTCTTTGGTTCGTCGTTCCTGTCCGCCAGCGCCCGGTTCAGCAAAAGCCTCGCCATCGGTCGAGGCGTTGCGCCGCGCCACGCTTCTCGCCACGCGCCGCGACCTGCTCGGCCTCGCGGGCGGCATCGCCGGCGCGGCGCTGGCCGCGCGCCTGTTGCCGGGGGTCGCGATGGCGCAGGAAGATGCGCCGGCCTCCGGGGGCGCTGCCGAGGCGCATGGTCTTTCCGCCTTCGGCGACCTCGCGTTGCCGAAGGATTTTGCGCATTTTCCCTACGTGAACCCGGATGCGCCCGTCGGCGGCAAGCTGGTGATGCGGGTGACGCAGGGCAGCTTCGATACGTTCAACACGCTCAACGCCTATGTGTTGCAGGGCGACGCGGCGGCGGGCATGGGCGCGACCTTCGACTCGCTGATGGCGGGATCGGGCGACGAGCCGGATGCCGTCTATGGCCTCGTGGCGCAATCGGTCGAGGTCAGCGCCGACCGGCGCACCTACCGCTTCCGCCTGCGCAGGCAAGCGCGCTTCCATGACGGCACGCCGCTGACGGCGGCCGATGTCGCCTTCTCCTTCGATATCCTGAAGGAAAAGGGCCATCCCTCCTACGCCGCCATGCTGGCGGAGGCCGAGCGGGCCGAGGCGGAGGCGGACGATATCGTCACCTTCCACCTCTCCGCGCAGCGCGGGCGCGACCTGCATCTCCTCGTCGCCAGCCTGCCCATCTTTTCAAAGGCGTACTGGAGCACGCGCGATTTCGCCGCCTCCACGCTGGAGCCGCCGCTGGGCTCCGGCCCCTACAGGGTGGGGCGCTTCGAGGTGGGGCGCTTCATCGAGTTCAACCGCGTGGACGATTACTGGGCGCGCGATCTCAACGTCAATGTCGGGCAGAACCGCTTCCGGCATGTGCGCTACGAGTATTTTCGCGATGAACAGGTGATGTTCGAGGCGTTCAAGTCCGGCATCATCAATTTCCATGCGGAATATACCGCGAGCCTGTGGGCCAACGGCTACGACTTCGCCGCCTTCCGCGAGGGCCGCGTGCAGCGGGAGAAAATCGAGACCGCCGCCGCGCCCAACGTCCAGGGCTGGTATTTCAACACGCGCCGCGACAAGTTCGCGGACCCGCGCGTGCGCGAGGCCATCGGGCTGGCATTCGATTTCGAATGGACGAACGCCAAGATCATGTACGGCGCCTACCGGCGCACCACATCGTTCTTCGAGCACACGCCGGGCAAGGCCGAAGGTCCGCCCTCGCCCGAGGAACTGGCGCTGCTCGAACCTTTTCGCGGGCAGGTGCCGGACGAGGTGTTCGGCGAGCCCTTCGTGCCGCCGGTGTCCGACGGCTCGGGCAACGACCGCAACCTGCTGCGCCGCGCCTTTCAGTTGCTGACCGAGGCCGGATTGAAGCGCGACGGCGACGTCTTGCGCCTGCCGGACGGCAAGCCGCTGGAGATCGAGTTCCTCGATTCCGGTACGCGCTTGCAGCCGCACACGCAGCCCTTTCAGGCCAACCTGCGCCGGCTCGGCATCAAGGCGACGTCGCGCATCGTCGATCCGTCGCAATATCAGGAGCGGCTACGCCGCCACGATTACGACGTCGTCAGCGTGGCGCGGGCCGGCAGCCTCACGCCGGGGGCGGAATTGCGCATCTTCTACGGCTCCAGGGCCGCGACGACGCCCGGCAGCCTCAACCTCGCCGGCATCGCGAACCCCGCGATCGACGCGCTGATCGACCATGTGGCCCGCGCCGAAACGCGCGCGGACATCGCGATCGGCACACGCGCGCTCGACCGCGTGCTGCGCGCGGGGCGCTACTGGGTGCCGATGTGGTTCCGCCCCGATGATTGGTATGCCTTCTGGGATATCTTCTCCCGCCCCGGGCAAGCGCCGCGCTACAGCTCCGGCGCGCCGGGGACATGGTGGTTCGACGCCGAAAAGGCCCGGCGCATCGGCTGGAAGGGCTGAGCCATGTTCGCCTATGTCGCGCGGCGTGTGCTGCTGATGATTCCGACCATTTTCGGCATCATGCTGATTTCCTTCGTTATCGTGCAGTTCGCCCCGGGCGGGCCGGTGGAGCGCATCATCGCGCAGATGCAGGGCGCGGACGGCGGGGCCATGGCGCGCATCGGCGGCGGGGGCGGCGGCGATCTCGGCGCGGCCGCCGACGCGGCGGGCGCGGGCGGCGGCCGCTACCGCGGCGCGCAGGGGCTCGATCCGGCGTTCATCGCGCAACTGGAAAAGCAGTTCGGCTTCGACAAGCCCGCCCACGAGCGTTTCATCAAGATGCTCGGCGACTACGCCACGTTCAACTTCGGCAAGAGCTATTTTCGCGATGTCTCCGTGCTGTCGCTGATCGCGGAAAAACTGCCGGTATCGATCACGCTCGGCCTGTGGATGACGCTGATCTCCTACGCCGTCTCCATCCCGCTCGGCATCGCCAAGGCCGTGCGCGACGGCTCGCGGTTCGATGTATGGACGTCGGGCGTGATCGTCGTCGGCTACGCCATCCCCTCCTTCCTGTTCGCGATCCTGCTGATCGTGTTCTTCGCCGGCGGCTCGTTCTGGCAGATCTTTCCGCTGCGCGGCCTCACCTCCGAGAACTTTTCGGAATTGTCGGCTCCGGGCAAGATCGCCGATTATCTCTGGCATATCGCGCTGCCGATCCTTTCCATGGCCATCGGCGCCTTCGCGACTTCCACGCTGCTGACGAAAAACTCGTTTCTGGACGAAATCCGCAAGCAATACGTGCTCACCGCCCGCATGAAAGGGCTGAGCGAACGCCAGGTGCTCTACGGCCACGTCTTCCGCAACGCCATGCTGATCGTGATCGCGGGATTTCCCGGCGCCTTCATCGGCGCGTTCTTCGCCGGCTCGCTGCTGATCGAGACCATCTTCTCGCTCGACGGGCTGGGGTTGCTGTCGTTCGAATCCATCGTCAACCGGGATTATCCGGTCGTCTTCGCCAGCCTGTTCATCTTCTCGCTGCTGGGGCTGGTGGTGAACCTTCTCTCCGACCTCACCTATACGTGGATCGATCCGCGCATCGATTTCGAGACGCGGGAGGTCTGAGATGCAAGATGCCGCGTTACAGGATACCGCCAGACGAGACGCCGCCATCCCCGCCGCGCCCGCCCTGCCCGCCGGCGGGTGGCTGCGCCTGTCGCCGCTCAACCGGCGCCGGCTGCGCAACTTCCGCGCCAACCGGCGCGGCTTCTGGTCGCTGTGGATCTTTCTGGCGCTGTTCTTCGTGACGCTGGGCGCGGAGTTCATCGCCAACGACAGGCCGCTCGTCGCCTCCTACAAGGGCGAGTTGCTGTTTCCGGTGCTTGTCGACTACCCGGAGGAAAAGTTCGGCGGCTTCCTCGCGCGCACGGATTATCGCGATCCGTTCATCGCCGGGGAGATCGAGGCCAACGGCTGGATGGTGTGGCCGCCGGTCCGCTTTTCCTACCGCACGCACAACCTCGCCATTCCGGTGCCGGCCCCCGCGCCGCCGACATGGCTGCTCGGCGACGAACAATGCGGCGGTTCCTGCCGCGATATCGAATGGAACTGGCTCGGCACCGACGATCAGGGCCGCGACGTGCTGGCCCGCCTCATCTACGGCTTCCGGCTCTCGGTGCTGTTCGGGCTGATTCTGGCGGGCATATCCTCGATAATCGGCATTTTCACCGGCGCGATACAGGGCTATTTCGGCGGCTGGACGGATCTCGTGCTGCAACGCATCATCGAGATCTGGAACTCGATCCCCTCGCTTTATCTGCTCATCATCGTGTCATCGATCATCACGCCGGGCTTTTTCGTGCTGCTCGGCATCCTCCTGCTGTTCTCGTGGGTGGCGCTCGTCGGCGTCGTGCGGGCGGAGTTCCTGCGCGCGCGCAACTTCGAATATGTGAACGCGGCGCGCGCGCTCGGGCTGTCGGATGCCACCATCATGTTCCGCCACCTGCTGCCCAACGCCATGGTGGCGACGCTCACCTTCCTGCCCTTCGTGCTCAATGGCTCGATCACCACGCTGACATCGCTCGACTTTCTGGGGTTTGGCCTGCCGCCCGGCTCGCCGTCGCTGGGTGAATTGCTGGCGCAGGGCAAGGCCAATCTGCAAGCGCCGTGGCTCGGGCTCACCGGCTTTTTCGTCATCGCGCTGATGCTGTCGCTGCTGATCTTCATCGGCGAGGCCGTGCGCGACGCCTTCGATCCGCGCAAGACGTTCAATTAAGGGACAGCATGGGCGCGCCGCTACTTTCCGTCAAAAACCTGGGCGTGAATTTTCGTCAGGACGGCCGCGAGATCCGCGCCGTCAAGGGTGTGTCCTTCGATCTGCACGCGGGCGAGACGCTGGCGCTGGTGGGCGAATCCGGCTCGGGCAAGTCGGTGACGGCGCTGTCGATCCTGCGGCTGCTCAATTATCCGGCGGCCTCGCATCCCTCCGGCGAGGTGCTGTTCAAGGGGCGCGACCTGCTGCGCGGGACGGAAGACGACTTGCGCAAGGTGCGCGGCAACGACATCACCATGGTGTTTCAGGAGCCGATGACCTCGCTGAACCCGCTGCATGTCATCTCGCGCCAGATCGGCGAAATCCTGAGCCTGCACAAGGGCATCACCGGTCAGGCGGCGCGGGCGCGCACGCTGGAGCTGCTGGAGCTGGTCGGCATCCGCGATGCGGCGAACCGGCTCGACGCCTATCCGCACCAGCTTTCCGGCGGGCAGCGCCAGCGGGTGATGATCGCCATGGCGCTCGCCAACGAGCCGGACCTGCTGATCGCCGACGAACCCACGACCGCGCTCGACGTCACGGTGCAGGCGCAGATTCTCGACCTGCTGGCGGAGCTGAAGGCGCGGCTCAACATGGCGCTGCTGTTCATCACCCACGATCTCAACATCGTGCGCCGCATCGCCGACCGGGTTTGCGTGATGACCGGCGGCGAGATCGTCGAGACGGGGCCGGTGGCGCAGGTGTTCGATGCGCCGCAACACCCCTACACGCAAAAGCTCCTCGCCGCCGAGCCGAAGGGCGCGCCCCGGCCCGTGGCAGCAGATGCGCCGGTGGTGGTCGAGGCCGGGCCGATCAGGGTGTGGTTCCCGATCCGGCGCGGCTTCTTCCGCAAGACCGTCGGTCACGTGAAGGCGGTCGACGGCGTTTCGCTGACGGTGCGGGAGGGCGAGACGGTGGGCGTCGTGGGCGAGTCGGGCTCGGGCAAGACGACGCTCGGCCTCGCGCTGCTGCGCCTCATCCGCTCCGAGGGACCGATCGTCTTTCTCGGCCAGCACATCGACGGGCTGAAGCGCAAGGCGGTGAAGCCGCTGCGACGCTCCATGCAGATCGTGTTTCAGGACCCCTACGGCTCGCTGTCGCCGCGCCTCTCGGTGGCGGAGATCGTGGCCGAGGGACTTGGGGTGCAGAACACTCACCTCTCCGACGAAGAGCAGCGCGCGCGGGTGGCGCAGGCGCTCGCCGATGTCGGCATCGACCCCGCGGCGATGGACCGCTATCCGCACGAGTTTTCCGGCGGGCAGCGCCAGCGCATCGCCATCGCCCGCGCCATGGTGCTGGAGCCGCGCTTCATCGTGCTGGACGAACCGACCTCCGCGCTCGACATGTCGGTGCAGGCGCAGATCGTCGACCTGCTGCGCGAGCTGCAACGCACGCGCCGGCTCGCCTACCTCTTCATCAGCCACGACCTCAAGGTGGTGCGGGCGCTGTCCAACACCGTGATCGTGATGCAGAACGGCAAAGTGGTGGAACAGGGGCCGGCCGGCCCCCTGTTCGCCGATCCGCAGACGGACTACACGCGCACGCTGTTCAATGCCGCGTTCGCGCGCCCCGGGCACGGCTAAAGCATCGTGCGGAAAAGTGGATACCGCTTTTCGTCGACAAAGATACGCAAAATCAATAATCTGGAGTGCATTTCCATCAAAACGCCAACCGCCGGCGCGCGGCGTCGACGCTGACCCGCTTGAGAAAAACTGTCTTGCGCGGTATATTCTACACATGAATTCTGGAATAGATAAAATTGACCGCCTGGAGCGCGACGGCATACTGAAAATCGTATTGCTGTCCATTCTTCTTGCCTGCGTCGGCGCGGCGCTCGTCTTTTTCCAGGGAGCCGAATTTTTCCGGCGTCACACCGTTGTCTGGACCGGCTCCATCGCTGAAGGCACCGTGCGGATAATTTCGGTCGAAGGCTCGCGCAAGAGCAGAAGATACACCGTGGTGGTCGCCTATACCGGCCATTTCGGGCGCGGCGTGCAGACCGCGCAGGGGTCTTACAGGCATTGGCTGCCGTTTCTGGTTCCCGCGTCGGGAGAAACGATCTCCATCGCCTATGATCCGGGCGATCGCCGGAACATCGAGCCCGTGTCGACGCAATCCCTCGGCATGACCGTCGCCGCGTTCAGGCTGTTCGTCGTTCCGGCGCTTACGCTCGCGGCCCTGTCCGGCGGCGCGGCATTCCTTTATCTTGCGATCGGGGCGGGCATTGCGGGCGAGCGCAGCGAAGCGGCCTTCTTCCGTCGCAAGCTGATGCGGCGACGGATGCCGCTTGAGGAAAAGCGCGAAACACGGCCGCCGCCGCGGGAAGCGCCGCCTTTCGGGCCGCTGCGGGAACAAGTTCACTTCGAGATTGACGGCGGCGAGCCGCCACGGCAAACCTGAAAGACTTCCGCGAACGGACGTTCACGCCTGATGCGAAAAACCGGCGCGAGCCTCCTGACAGCGCAACCGACATGGGATATCGACGGCCGAAGCGGCATGAAGAACGCAGCCGACCGTTAGACGCGAGGTGATATCGGCAGTCTAAAGAATTTATGGAGCGCGATCGACCGGCTCGGGCTGACCTTGATTCTGATCCGGATGCTGACTTTGATTCTGACTTCGGTCACGCAAATGCCGCACTCGGGACGAAAAACATTCCGGTTCGCATGGCGTCAACTCATCGTCATGTTCCGCGTATTTGTGTCTTGCTTGCTATGTCACGTTTAACGTGCGACGTCTCGTTTTTCTGCAACTTCAGGCCCGTTCAGCCGGAACGCACAAGGAACGCCATGTTTCCCAAGCCTCTCCCCTCGCTCACGCCCAACACCTACGACTACGAATCGCTGCCGATGGTGAAGCCGACCGGCTTTCGCGAGTACGATGCGCGCTGGCTGTTCGAAAAGGAAATCAACCTGATGGGCGTGCAGGCGCTGGGGCTTGGCCTCGGCCACCTGCTGCATGAGATGGGCGTGAAGCCCGAAATCGTCACCGGCCACGATTTCCGCGGCTATTCGTCCTCGATCAAGTATGCGCTGATCACCGGCCTCATGGCGGCGGGCGTGAAGGTGAAGGATATCGGCCTCGCGCTGTCGCCCATGGCCTATTTCGCCCAGTTCGCGCTCGATGTGCCGGCGGTGGCGATGGTGACGGCCTCGCACAACGACAACGGCTGGACCGGCGTGAAGATGGGCGCGGCGCGCCCCCTCACCTTCGGCCCCGACGAGATGTCGCTCCTGCGCGACATCGTGCTGAACGGCCGGTCGCAAACGCGCCCCGGCGGCGAATATGTCTTCGTGGAAGGCTTCGCGCGGCGTTACATCGACGATCTCGCCAACCGGCCGAAGCTCAAGCGCAAGCTCAAGGTGGTCGCGGCCTGCGGCAACGGCACCGCCGGCGCCTTCGCGCCGCAGGTGCTGGAGGGCATCGGCTGCGAGGTCGTGCCGCTCGACACCACGCTCGATCACACTTTCCCGCGCTACAATCCCAACCCCGAGGACATGAAGATGCTGCACGCCATCTCGGCGGCGGTGCGTGACTCGGGTGCCGATGTCGGCCTGGGTTTCGACGGCGACGGCGACCGCTGCGGCGTGGTGGACAACGAAGGCGAGGAGATTTTCGCCGACAAGATCGGCGTCATGCTGGCGCGGGATCTCTCGACGCTGCATCCGGGCTCGACCTTCGTGGTCGACGTCAAATCCACCGGCCTCTTCGTCACCGATCCCGTGCTTCAACAAAACGGGGTGAAGGCGGACTACTGGAAGACCGGCCACAGCTACATCAAGCGCCGCGTGAAAGAACTCAACGCGCTGGCCGGCTTCGAGAAATCGGGTCATTTCTTCTTCAACGCCCCCATCGGCCACGGCTATGACGACGGCCTGGTGACGGCGCTGGCCGTGTGCGACATGCTGGACCGCAACCCGGACAAGACGATGGCCGACCTCTACCGCGCGCTGCCGCGCACATGGGGCACGCCGACCATGTCGCCCCATTGCGCCGACGAGGTGAAATACGATGTCGTCGCGCGGGTGGTGAAGCGCTTCGAGGCGCTGCGCGCCGAAGGCGGGCAGGTCGGCGGGCAGGCGATCCGCGATCTCGTCACCGTGAACGGCGTGCGCGTCGTCACCGAAGACGGCACCTGGGGGCTCGTGCGCGCCTCCTCGAACAAGCCCGAGCTCGTCGTGGTGATCGAAAGCCCCGTCTCCGAGGCGCGCACACGCGAGATGTTCAAGGCCGTCGATGACATCCTGCGCGAGAACACGGAAGTCGGGGAATACAACCAGACCTTCTGATCTTTCGGGCTGCAACCGATGCAGGGCGCGGGATGTCTCCCGCGCCTTTTTCGTTTTCCGGCGCGGCAGCGCCGCGTCTTTCCTGTCAATACTTCATAAACCATCTGGACAAATCAGCCGTTTGGGATTCAGATGATGATGATTCGGAAAGATGCGGCACGTCTTACCGATCAGACGTTTGGGACTCCGAAGGGGGCGTTGCATGGCGCGCGCGCAAGCGGCGGGCGTGCCCGCGCGCGCGGGCACGATTCTGGGAATTACGCGATCGATCGCCAATCCCGGATACCGCCAACTGGCATTGATGGAACCGTGGCTGAGGCTCATGGTGCCCACGCTGCTTGTCGTGTTTCTCACGTCGCTCATTGCGGGCGCGGTGCTGCAAGGCATCGACAGCCGCAACCAGACCCTTGACGCCGCCATCGCCGAGATCGATCTCGTCGCGGCCCTCGCCGCGAGCGACATCGGCCGCAAGCTCGCCGCCGCCGACGCGGACGGCGAAGGGCCATCGCTGCCGGCAGCGGCCTTCGCGGTGCTCGACCGCGCCATTCCCGCGCAGGCCCTCACCAACGGCCGCGTCATCATGGTCGCAGACGCTTCCGGCCGCGTGAGCGCCGCGCGCCCGAGCACGTGGCTGAACAGCAACTGGCTGAACAGCAACCGGATGAACCGCGGCGGACCGGCGGGCGCGAAACTCTCCGACATCCTCGGCAACGCCCAGCCTCTCACCACTTTCGCCGACCGGGCCGGCGTGCTGCGCATCCGCCTGGCGTCGGGCGAGGCGGCTTTCGCCACGGTGCGCAACCTGCCCGGCGGGGCGCAGGTCGCCGTGATCCAGCCCGAGCGGGATGCGCTGACGGGATGGCGCGCCGCCATCACCGGGCAGACGACGCTGCTGGCCGCCTGCGCCTTCGTGCTGGTGGCGCTGGCGCTCGCCTATTTCATGCAGGCGGCGCGGGCGCGAGCGGCGGATGACGTGTGCGAGAAGGTGCGCGAGCGCGTGGATGCGGCGCTGGACCGCGGCCGTTGCGGCCTGTGGGACTGGGACATCGCGCGCGGCCGCATCTACTGGTCGGACTCGATGTACGATATTCTCGGCTACAGCCGCCACGACGAATTCATGTCCTTCGGCGAGATGAACCGGCTGGTTCACCCGGACGACGCCGATCTCTACGCCATGGCCGACATGGTGGCCAGCAAGCGCGCCTCGGCCATCGACCACGAATTCCGCATCCTCAACGCGGAAAACCAGTGGGTGTGGATCAAGGCGCGCGCGCAGCTCATCGACGACGGCGGCAGCGAGGGGCCGCATCTCGTGGGCATCGCCGTCGACATCACGGAGCAGCGCCGCCTCGCCGAGCGCACCGCGACCGCCGACATGCGGCTGCGCGAGGCGATCGAAACCATTTCGGAAGCTTTCGTCCTGTGGGACGCCAACAACCGCCTCGTCACCTGCAATTCCCGCTTCCAGCGCCTGCATGGCCTGACGCCGGAGCACGTAATCCCCGGCATGGCCTATGACGAGCTGATGAGTCTGGGCACCCTGCCGCCCGTGCGCACGGAGCTGATGGGCCGGATGAGCCCGGCGCAGGGCCGCCCCGGCGCGGACGGCCGGGAGGGCGGCGCGCGCACCTTCGAGGCGCAGCTCGCCGATGGCCGATGGTTGCAGATCAACGAGAGGCGCACCCGCGACGGCGGCTACGTCTCCGTCGGCACCGACATCACGGCCCTGAAGAACCATGAGGAAAGGCTGATGGAATCGGAGCGGCGGCTCATCGCCACCGTGGCTGATCTCAAACGCTCGCGCCAGAAGCTGGAGACGCAGGCGCGTCAGCTCGCCGATCTCGCCGAGCGCTATCTGGAGCAGAAGGCGGAGGCGGAATCCGCCAACCGCGCCAAGGCCGAGTTCCTCGCCAACATGAGCCACGAACTGCGCACGCCGCTCAACGCCATCATCGGCTTTTCGGAGCTGATGGAAAGCGGCATCTTCGGCGAACTCGGCAGCGAGAAATATCACGAATATTGCCAGGATATCCGAAGCAGCGGCAAGTACCTGCTCGGCGTCATCAGCGATATTCTCGACATGTCGCGCATCGAGGCCGGGCGCATCAGGCTGGAATGCGAATCGCTGGTCGTCGACGACGTGATGCGGGAAGCGGCGCGGGCGGTGAAGCGCGATGCGGAACTGAAGGGCCTTGCGCTCGCGGTGGAGACGCTGCCCGATACCTCCATCAGCGCGGACCCGCGCGCGGTGGAGCAGATTCTCGGGCATATCCTGCGCAACGCCGTCAAGTTCACGCCCGAGGGCGGGCACGTCACGCTGCGCGCGCGCGTGTCGGGACCAAACGTCCATCTCTATGTCGAGGACACCGGCATCGGCATTCCGGCCGAGGCGCTCAAGAAGCTCGGCCGCCCGTTCGAGCAGGTGGAGACGGAATTCGCCCGCAGCTACAAGGGATCGGGGCTCGGGCTCGCCATCGCCCGCTCGCTGGCGGAACTGCACGGCGGCGGCCTGCGCATCCGCTCCAGCGTCGGCAACGGCACGGTCGTGATGGTGAGCCTTCCAGCCGGGATGCAGAGCCGGAAGGCGGCCTGAAGCATCGGCGTTTCAACGAAACACGGATAACCGGCAGGCGGATACCGCCGGTTGTCAAGTCGCATCGCTGTCAGCGGGCCGCGGGCGGGCGAATGTCGAGCGGCGCCGCCCACCGCCCGGACGGCGCAGGCGCGGAAGAACGGGCGCGAGCCGGCGCGGGGGCGGCGGCGGGCGCAGCCACGGCAGGGGCGGCGGCAGGCGACGTCGCGGCCGGCACGGTGTAGAAGGCGCTCGTCTCGTCGAAACCGGCCCCGCTCTCGACAGCGCCGTAATTGGGAATGAGGTCGCTCGGGATGGTGATGGACCCGGCGGCGCCGGAGCCCGATTTCAGGCAGTTCGCACAGACGCCGCCCACCGCGCGCTTGGCGCTCCGCTCCCATTGATCGAAACGGCGCTGCTCTTCCTGAAGCGCTTCCAGGTTCGCTTCCCGCTCGCGCATCTTCTGCGCGCGCCACTCCGGCGAAAACATCTTCGGTCCCGTGGCGGCGGAAGCGGAGGAGCCGATGGCGAGCGTGTCCTCCTCAGCCGCCCCGGCGGAGGCATCGACATCCTGGGCTTGCGCCGCACCCGCCAGCAACACCAACGCCAGAACAGCAAGAACCTTCACGGCAGCCCCCCACAAACCAATCCCGACGACAACGCGATGCGCGGGCCGCCCGGGTAAAAACCATCCCGTCCGCCGGCAAATCCGCTCCCGGAAATCGTTCATCCGGGAACGGCGGCAACGGTTCATGAGATAAGCTCACAACGAACAAGGCGCAATGACTGATGTCATACGGCCTATGCTTTTATTCCGGCGAAAGCGCCGCCTCTTCAAGCCGGAGGGGCGCGCCGTTCGGAGAGGAGATCGCGGATTTCCGTCAACAGCCTGACATCGGCGGGCGCCTCGGGCGCGGGCGCCGGCGGCTTGTTGCGCTCCGCCTGACGCTTCAGCTCGTTGATGCCCTTGACCACGAGAAACAGCACCCAGGCGACGATGAGAAAATTGATGGCGGCGGTGATGAAGCTGCCATAGGCGAGCACCGCCCCCTGCGACCGCGCGGTCGCGAGCGACGTGGACGTCACCTCGCCGGAAAGCGGCAGAAAATAGTTGGAGAAGTCGACGCCGCCGCGCGTGATCCAGGCGATCAACGGCATGAAAAGGTCGCCGACGATCGATTCGACGATCCGGCTGAACGACGCGCCGATGATCACGCCGATGGCGAGATCGACCACATTGCCCTTGAGGGCGAACTCCCTGAATTCCTTCAGCATCGATTGCATTCCTCTCACCGCGGGTTTCAGTCACGCCGGATATGGCGCGGCATAGTCTCTTATAGCATCGGGAAACGACAACTCAGCCTCCAAAACGCGCGGCGATGACGCGGCTGAGGCGCTCGCCCTCCGCGAGATAGCGCGCGACGGAGAGTTGCGCCGCATCCGTGCAGGTGCGGTAAGTGACCGAAAAACCGCGATAGCCCTGGTTGAACGCGCCCGCGAGCCGCGCGCGGGTTTCGGGATCGCGGGTCTCGCTGTCGATCAGCGCCGCCATGCGCTCGCGCCATTGCGATGCATCCGCCGCGCCGCAGAGCGGGCGCAGGAACGACAGCGCGCCCATGACCTCCGACAGGCGCAGCAAATCATCCTCATAGCCGGGCGGCGGCGTGCGCGTGACTTCCGGCGCCGGCGCGGCTTCCTCCCGCTCGGGCGCCGTGCGCGCGGGCGGGAGAGGCGCTTTCTGCGCCTGCGCGGGAAAACAGATGCCCGCCGCCAGCAGACAAACCGGCAGGAAGCGCATGAGCCGCTTCATCGCGACGCCCCGTTTTCCGTATCGACGGCAGCCGGAGCATCGAGCGCGGCGCGCGCGCGAATCAGCCACGCCGCCAAACCGTCCGTCACCGGCAGGCCGGCGATTTCATCGGCGCCGAACCAACCGGCCGCCGCGCTGTCGCTGCCCGCCACGGCCTCCCCCCCCTGCCAGCGGGCCGCGAACACCGCGATGACGAAGCGGTGGGCGGCGACGTCATGACGGCCCACGAAGCGAAGACTGACAGGTTGCACCGCTACGGCGGTCTCTTCCGCCAGCTCGCGCAAGGCGGCGGCTTCCGGCGTTTCGCCGGGCTCGATCCGTCCGCCGGGCAGGCTCCACAGGCCGGCGGCGGGCGGATTGCGCCGGCGCACCAGCAGCACGTCGGGGCCGCGAAACACCGCGATGCTGGCGGCCCGCCCCGCTCCTGCATCCGGGAGAAGGAAGCCGGAAGCGCTCAAACGTGCTGTCCGCCGTTGATGTGCAGTTCGGCGCCCGTCACGTAGGACGACGCCTCCGTGCACAGGAAGTAGATCGCCTTCGCCACCTCGTCCGGCGTACCGAGGCGGCGCAGCGGAAACGTCTGCGCCATCTGCGCCGTGCCGGGCGAAAGAATCGACGTATCGATCTCACCGGGCGAAATGGCGTTGACGCGCACGCCGAGCGGCCCGAAGTCGGCCGCCATCTCGCGGGTGAGCGCGGCGAGCGCCGCTTTCGACGTCGCATAGGCCGCGCCGGCATAGGGATGGACGCGCGAACCCGCAATGGACGTGACGTTGACGACCGAGCCGCCCGCGCGCGACAATTCCTCGACAAGGCCGCGCGCCAGCATCACGGAGGCGAAGAAGTTCACCTGAAACACCCGGTGCCAGTCCTCGATCGGCGTATCGAGCGTGCTCAGGCGGCCGCCTTCCTCCGCCTTGGGCGAGATGCCGGCATTGTTGACGAGCGCGTCGAGCACCCCGCCCTCCTCCGCGAGACGGCGCTTCATCTCGTCGATGGCGGCGAGCGTCGAGCGGACATCGGCGAGATCGACCTGGATGTGGTCTTCCGGCCCCATTTCCCACGGGCATTGCTCGGGAAAGGCATGGCGCGAGCTGGTGATCACGCGCCAGCCCGCGGCGGAAAAGCGTTTGACCGTGGCATGACCGATCCCCCGGCTGGCGCCGGTGAGCAACATGATGCGGCGTCGCGCGTTCGTCGTTCTGGTCACGGCCGATTCTCGCTGAAAATATGTATGCCGGATATTACGCCCCTATCGCCTCCCGGTCCACCGCCATGCGAGCGCACCGGCGCTGTTCGGCATGCAATGCGGCCGCCGCGATATCGCATCATGTGCAAGGCGCTTGTCATGGCGGCGCGCAGGCGCGATAACACCTGCATGAACGAGAAAGCTTCTTCCCCCGCTCCCGCGAGCATCGACGGCCTTCCCTTTGAAAAGGCGCTGGCCGAGCTTGAACAGATCGTATCGCGCCTCGAGCGCGGCGATGTGCCGCTTGAGGAATCGATCGCCATATTCGAGCGCGGCGAACTCCTGAAAAAGCACTGCGACGGCCTGCTGAAGGCGGCTGAAGCGCGGATCGACAAGATCACGCAGGCGGACAACGGCAATATCGCCGCCGAACCGCTCGATGTCGAGAGCTGATCTCGCTCCCGCAGCAACGGAAACCTTTGACGCGTGTCAATGAAACGCCTATTCCCTGTTAACTTGCGCTCCAGACCGCGCGCCGCCTGCCCGTGACGTGACGGGACCGCAAGCCTTGCCGGAGGTTTCCCGAAGTTGCCCCTCAACACCCCGCTCCTTGACACCATCCTGACGCCGGCCGATCTCAGGTCCCTGCCGGAAACGGCGCTGCCGCAGCTTGTCGACGAGCTGCGGGCGGAGGTGATCTCCGCCGTCTCCGTGACCGGCGGTCATCTCGGCGCGGGGCTCGGCGTCGTCGAGCTGACGGCCGCGCTGCATTACGTTTTCGACACGCCCGCCGACCGGCTCATCTGGGATGTCGGCCATCAGGCCTATCCGCACAAGATCCTGACGGGCCGGCGCGACCGCATCCGCACGCTGCGCAAGGGCGGCGGCCTCGCCGGCTTCACCCGCCGGGCTGAGAGCCCCTACGATCCTTTCGGCGCGGGCCATTCCTCCACCTCGATCTCGGCGGGGCTCGGCATGGCCGCCGCGCGCGATCTTTCCGGCAGCGACAATCACGTCGTCTGCGTCATCGGCGACGGGGCGATGTCGGCGGGCATGGCCTACGAGGCCATGAACAACGCCGGGGCGCTCGGGGCGCGGCTCATCGTCATTCTCAACGACAACGACATGTCGATCGCCCCGCCCGTGGGCGCGCTTTCCGCGCATCTCGCGCGCATCGTCTCCAGCGGCACCTACCGGTCGTTGCGCGAGACCGGCAAGCAGATCGTCCGCCACCTGCCGCGCTTCTTCTACGAGAAGGCGCAGCGCGCGGAGGAATACGCGCGCGGCTTCTGGGCCGGCGGCACGCTGTTCGAGGAGCTCGGCTTCTACTACGTCGGCCCGGTCGACGGCCATAACCTCGACCACCTGCTGCCCGTGCTGCGCAACGCGCGCGCCGCTCCCGACGGGCCGATCCTCGTCCACGTCGTCACGCAGAAGGGCAAGGGCTACGCGCCCGCCGAGGCGGCGGCGGACAAATATCACGGCGTGAGCACGTTCGATGTCGTCACCGGCGCGCAGGCCAAGCCGAAGGCGAACGCTCCCACCTACACGCGCGTCTTCGCCGACAGCCTCATCCGCGAGGCGGCGGGCGACGACAGGATCGTGGCCATCACCGCCGCCATGCCTTCGGGCACCGGGCTCGATCTCTTCGGGCAGGCATATCCCGAGCGCACCTACGACGTCGGCATCGCGGAGCAGCACGCCGCGACTTTCGCCGCCGGTCTCGCCGCCGAGGGCTACCGGCCGTTCTGCGCCATCTACTCCACCTTTCTGCAACGCGCCTACGACCAGATCGTGCACGACGTCGCCATCCAGAACCTGCCGGTGCGCTTCGCCATCGACCGCGCCGGGCTCGTGGGGGCGGACGGGCCGACGCATGCGGGCTCGTTCGACATCGCCTATCTCGGCTGCCTGCCCAACATGGTGCTGATGGCGGCGAGCGACGAGGCGGAGCTCGTCCATATGGTCGCGACCGCCGCCGCCCACGACGCCGGCCCCATCGCGCTGCGCTATCCGCGCGGCGAGGGCCTGGGGCTGGAGCTGCCGGAGCGGGGCGAGGCGCTGCCCATCGGCAAGGGCCGCATCCTGCGCGAGGGCACGCGCGTGGCGCTGCTGTCGCTCGGCACCCGGCTTGCCGAGGCGCTCGCGGCGGCGGAGCAACTGGAGGCGCGCGGCCTTTCCACCACCGTCGCCGACGCCCGCTTCGCCAAACCGCTCGACCTCGATCTCATCCGCCGTCTCGCGCGCGAGCACGAATGCCTGATCACCGTGGAGGAAGGATCGCGCGGGGGCTTCGGCGCCTTCGTGCTGCATGCGCTGGCGCAGGAGGGGCTGCTCGACCACGGCCTGAAGGTGCGGACCATGACGCTGCCCGATGCCTTCATCGAGCACGACAAGCCCGAACGCATGTACGCCGCCGCCGGGCTCGACGCCGCCGGCATCGTCGCCACCGTGTTCGCGGCGCTGGGCAACGCGCCGGCGATCGCGGGCGTGCCGGCGCTCAGGGCCTGATCCGGGCGGGGCTTCATGGCGGAGCGGCGCAGGGCGGATATCGTGCTGGTCGAGCGCGGGTTTTTCGACAGCCGCGCGCAGGCGCAGGCGGCCATAGCCGCGGGCGGCGTATGCGCGGACGGCGTCGTGCTGCGCAAGGCGTCGCAAGCGATTCCGCCTGAAGCCGCCATCGTGGCGGAGGCGGCGCATCCGTGGGTGTCGCGCGGCGGCGTCAAGCTCGCGGCCGCGCTCGACGTCTTCGGTTTCGCGGTGACGGGCGCGCGGGCGCTCGATCTCGGCGCTTCCACCGGCGGCTTCACGCAGGTGCTGCTGGCGCGCGGCGCGGCGCATGTCCATGCCGTCGATGTCGGCCACGGGCAGTTGCACCCGCTGATCGCGAACGATCCGCGCGTCACCGCGCTGGAGGGCACCGACGCCCGCCGGCTGGCCGAGCGCGAGCCCGGCCCCTTCGACGTGCTGACCGTCGATGTCAGCTTCATCTCGCTGAAGCCCGTGCTGCCGCCCGTCGTGCCGCTGCTGCGGCCGGGCGCGGCGCTGATCGCGCTGATCAAGCCGCAGTTCGAAGCCGGGCGCGCGCATCTCGGCAAGGGCATCGTGCGTGACGCCGCCGTGCAGGCGCAGGTATGCGCGGATATCCGCGCCCATGTCACGGGGCTCGGCTTCACCGTCTCCGGCCTGATCGAGTCGCCGATCGCCGGCGGTGACGGCAATCGCGAATTTCTGATCGGGGGCCGTCTTTCGTGACGCAGACATTGACCATCGCCCGCCTCGGCGCGCGCGGCGACGGGATCGCGGACACGCCCGCCGGCCCCGTCTACGTGCCCTATGCGCTGCCGGGCGAAGTCGTGCGCGTGAGCCTGCCCGCACCCGACCCCGCCACCGGCCGCGCCGCCCGTTCCTCGATGGGGCGCGCCGACGCGCGCGCCGTGCCGGTGGCGATCGAGACCCCCTCCCCCGACCGCCGACCTCCCGAATGCGCGCTATTCATGCGCTGCGGCGGCTGTGTCACGCAGCACATGAGCGAAGCCGTCTACCGCGCCTGGAAACGCGACAGCGTGGTGCGGGCGCTGGCGCAGGCCGGCGTCGACGCCGGCGTCGAACCGCTGGTCGACGCGCACGGCGCGGGACGCCGGCGTGTCACCTTCCATGCACGGCGCAAGCACGCGCCGGAGGGCATCGACGACGCCATCGGCTTCATGGCGGCGCGCAGCCACGATCTCGTGCCGGTCTCGCATTGCCCGGTGCTCGATCCGGGATTGGCGCGGGCGCCGGCCGTCGCGCTCGATCTTGCCCGCCTGCTGCTGCCGAAGGGCAAGCCGCTCGATATCCAGTTGACGGCCACCGTCGGCGGTCTCGATATCGACGTGCGCGGCCACGGCCCCGCCGACGAGGCGGCGCGGCGCAAACTCACCGAGGCGGCCGAGCGGCTCGATCTCGCCCGCCTGTCCCTTCACGGCGATCTCGTCGTCCAGCGCCGCACGCCGGGCATTTTCATGGGGCGCGCCCTGGTGGCGCCGCCGGCCGGCGGCTTCCTGCAAGCGACGGCGAACGGCGAGGAGACGCTGGCGCGGCTCGTGAACGAGGCCATCGCGCAAGCGCCCCGGCGCGTCAGGCTCGCGGCGGATCTTTTCGCGGGCTGCGGCCCCTTCGCGCTGCGCCTTGCGGAAACCGCCGAGGTGCATGCCGTGGAAAGCGCCGCTCCCGCGCTGGCCGCGCTCGACAGGGCTTTTCGGGATACGCCCGGCCTGCGCCGCATCACCACGGAAACGCGCGATCTGTTCCGCCGCCCCCTGTTGCCGCTGGAGTTGAACCGCTACGACGCCGTGGTGTTCGATCCGCCGCGCGCGGGCGCGGAAGCGCTGGCGCGCGAGCTGGCGAAAAGCCGGGTGCCGCTCGTCGTCGCCGTTTCCTGCGACGCCGGCACCTTCGCGCGCGATGCCGGCCTGCTGATCCAGGGCGGCTACCTGCCGCAGCGCATCACGCCGGTCGACCAGTTCCGCCATTCGCCGCATGTCGAAACCGTCGCCGTTTTCACGCGCGCGGAAGCGGCGAAGCCAGCGCGGCGGAAAAGATAGAGCGACGTGCCTTCAAGCCGAAAGCAACAAAAAACCCGCACCATGGCGGCGCGGGTTGCCTTCCTGCATCACAAGCGGCGCATCAGAGCGGAATGCGATCAAACTGAAGCCATCCCGCTCTCAATTCCATATCCTGCCGCACCTTGCGCTCAAATCGACCTGAACGCAAACCGCTCTAAAGCGTTTTCAAGCAAAGCGGATACCGCTTTGCGTGAAGAAAACGCGTCAAGTCAATAAGATAGAGCATTTCTGCGTTTCAACGAAACGCCGAAATACTCTAGAAACGCCCGCCCTGGAACATCTTGCTGATCCACGAACCGGTGTCCTCGCGCGGCTCCATCCCCTTGCCGGCGAGCAAGGCATAGGCGTCCTTGTACCACGGGCTGTCGGGGAAGTTGTGGCCGAGCACGGCCGCCGCCGTCTGCGCCTCGCTCATGATGCCGAGCGCGGTATAGGCTTCGGTCAGGCGCATCAGCGCCTCCTCGACCGCCCGCGTCGTCTGGTAGCGCGCGACGACTTCGCGGAAGCGGTTGATGGCGGCGGTATAGTTGCGCTTGCCGAGATAGAAGCGGCCCACCTCCATCTCATGGCCCGCGAGCTGGTCGCGCACCACCTGAAGATTGAACTTCGCATCCTTGACGTATTCGGAATTGGGATAGCGCTCGATCAGCGTTTCCAGAGCGTTGACGGCGCGCTGCGTGGACGCCTGGTCGCGGGTGACGTCAGGCACCTGCTTGTAATAGGACATCGCCAGCAGATACTGCGCATAGGCGGCGTCCTGCGAGTTGGGATAGAGCGTGACGTAACGCGTCGCGCTGTTGGCCGAGTCGTCGTAGCGCCCGCCCTCGTAGGAAACATAGGTCTGCATGATCAACGACCGCTGCGCCCAGGAGGTGCCCGGATTCTGGCGGTTGATGGTGTCGAATGCCTTGTACGCGCCCTCGAAATCGCCCTTGGCCGACTTCGCGAGGCCCTCGTTGTAGAGTTCCTCCGGCGGCGTCACCGGAACGATCTCGGGCTTGTAAACCTCTGTCTTGTCGAACGGGTTGAGCGACTTGACCGTATCGCACCCGGCAACCGCAAGCGCGATCACGCCGGCCGCGGCCACACGGCCGAGAAGGCCCGCAACGGCATGCCGACCGGAAACCGCTTTATCGGAAAAAGGCAAGTGCGGAAAACGCATCCCTCGTCAGTCCTCCAGATGGCGCGAGGGACACAGACTACCCCCAACCCGAGGGTGTTTACCCCAAACACACCTCATACGCCAAGCACTCTGTTCAAGCACTCTGTTGCCGCGTTTCAGATTCCGCCGCCGGACTTTGGAAAAATCAGGTCAGGTCGGGCGCATAGGCCGGAGCGGGAGCGCCCGCGACCATCTCCCCGTAGGCGTATTCCCGGCGCGGCGCCAGCGAATCGACGATCATGTAATTGGCCCGGTCGCTGAACAGCGCCTCCAGCACCGCCACGTTCATGCGGTGGCCGGCGCAATACGAACGATATTCGCCTTGCAGCGCATAGCCGGCAAGCGCCAGATCGCCGATGGCGTCGAGCAGCTTGTGGCGCACGAACTCGTCCGCGTAGCGCAGCCCCTCGGGATTGACGATGCCGTCGTCGGCGATGGCGACCGAATTGTCCAGCGAGGAACCGAGCGCCAGTCCCATGGCGCGCAGCTTCTCGACATCACGCATGAAGCCGAAGGTACGCGCGCGGCAGATCTCGTCGCGGAACACGGCGGCGTCCAGATCCACCACCTTGCGCTGACGCCCGATCACGGCCGAATCGAAATCGATTTCCACATCGAGACGGAACCCGCGCTCGAAGGGGCGCAACTCGGAGAAACCGCGGCCGTGATTGATCCGCACCGGGCGCAGCACGCGCAGGCAGCGGCGCGGCGCCTTCTGCCGCACGACGCCGGCGGCATCGATCGCCTCGACGAAGCGGGCGGCGCTGCCGTCGAGGATCGGCATTTCCGGCCCGTCGATCTCGGCCAGCACGTTATCGACGCCGAGCCCCGCGAAAGCGGCCATGAGATGCTCGATCGTGGCGACGGAGCCCGTGTCGGCATCGCCCAGCACGGTGCAGAGCTCCGTCGTGCTGACGTGGACATGGCGGGCGTCGATCAGCCGCTCACGGCCGTTCGACAGGCCGGTGCGCAGGAAGACGACGCCGTGATTGGCGTCCGCGGGATGCAGAACAAGTCGTGCAGGCTTGCCGGAATGAACACCCGCCCCCGTGAGCGTTACAGCTTTGCGAAGCGTGGTTTGCCGGCTGGCTTTCATCGACTGCGTCCCGGACCGGCGATACCACATGGCGACGCAAATCCGGTCCAGACCTGCGCGCCGGGTGAGGAGCGGGCGTGAAACACAGCCCTCGACTCACCGTTGCAGTCATACATAGCCGCCATAGCCGACCCGCGCCAAATCACGCTTTCTTACCGTCTGTTACAGTGCAGCAATGACCATAATAGTCTTTGATTACAATTATTTACGATCTATTAACCTTCTCGCGGGCGAAACGCTCGCAAGCGCCCCGCAACGACGAAACCGTCACGCACGGGCGTCGAAAACGTCGTTTTCGGCTCTCCCGCGCGGTCTTTTCGCCGGCGGGGCCGAAAAACGGCAGCGGGGCCTTTCGGCCCCGCTGTGGACAAGTTCGGAAAACGTGATCGGGTTTACCGCATCGAACCGACGATCAATTCGCCTGCCGGCGCAGGAACGCCGGAATTTCGAGCTGATCGTCATCGATCGTGGCATTGCGCGCGCCGACCGGCGGACGGACGGGCTGCTCCGGCTGGGCCGGGCGCGGCGCGGGAGCCGGTGCCGCCGCGGGCTGGCTGCGCTGGGGCGCGGGGGCGGCCTGCGGCGGGTAGGCGACCTGTCCGCCGTGTGCTTGCCCGCCGTGTGCCTGCCCACCCTGCGGCACCGTCTCGTCCCGGCGGCCGAGACCGACTGAGGCGAGGCGTTGCAGCAGCGACATGCGCTGGCGCGGATCGTGGGCCTGCTGCGCATGCTGGGGCGCTTCTCCCCGGCTGGCGCGGATCTGGTTCTGCGCCGGCAGCGGCAGCTCGTCGACGCGCGGCATGCGGGGAGCGCGCACGGTCTGCTCCGCGCGCGGAGGCAGGAAGTGCTCCGGCAGCGGCTCGTGCTGCTGGGGCTGCGGCGCCAGCGCGGGCGCTGCGGGCGCCACGGCCGCGCGCGGCTGCGCGGGCTCGAACACGACATCGTGGCGGCCGACCGCGGGCGCCGAATGCGCGACGGCAGGCGGCACCTGACCGGCGGCGACCAGGGCCGCCAGAGGCGCGCCGTGTCCGGCCGCCTGATAATGCTGCGCGGCCGCCGGCGCCGACGCGTGAACGGCCTCGCCGGGCGCGGCGATCTGCCCCGACGACTGCACCGCGCGCAGGCGCGCTTCCGAGCGCAGCCGCTCGGCGACTTCCGCGATGCGCTGCTCGGTCGCCGTCACCTCCTGCCCGCCGGTGACGAAGAGCGGCTCGATGCCGGTCGCGACGACCGACACGCGGATGATGCCTTCGAGGCTCGGGTCGAAGGTCGCGCCCAGGATGATGTTGGCGTCGGAATCGACTTCCTCGCGGATGCGGGTGGCGGCCTCGTCGACCTCGTAGAGCGTGAGGTCGTTGCCGCCGGTGATGGAGATCAGCAGGCCGCGCGCGCCCTTCATCGACACGTCGTCGAGCAGCGGGTTGGCGATCGCCGCCTCGGCCGCCGTGATGGCGCGCTTCTCGCCGGAAGCCTCGCCCGTGCCCATCATCGCCTTGCCCATGCCGCGCATGATGGAGCGCACGTCGGCGAAGTCGAGGTTGATGAGACCTTCCTTCACCATCAGGTCCGTGATGCAGGCGACGCCCGAATAGAGCACCTGGTCGGCGAGCGAGAAGGCGTCGGCGAAGGTGGTCTTTTCGTTGGCGACGCGGAACAGGTTCTGGTTCGGGATCACGATCAGCGTGTCGACCGACTTCTGCAATTCCTGAATGCCGGATTCGGCCATGCGCATGCGGCGCGCGCCCTCGAACTGGAACGGCTTGGTCACGACGCCGACCGTCAGGATGCCCATGTCGCGGGCCGCCTGGGCGATGACCGGCGCGGCGCCGGTGCCGGTGCCGCCGCCCATGCCGGCGGTGATGAACACCATGTGCGCGCCCGACAGGTTGTCGCGGATCTCGTCGATGACCTCTTCCGCCGCCGCGCGGCCGACATCGGGCTGCGAGCCCGCGCCGAGGCCTTCCGTCACCTGCGTGCCCATCTGGATGATGCGCTCGGAGCGGGAGCTCATGAGCGCCTGGGCATCCGTGTTGGCGCAGACGAACTCGACCCCTTGCAGGCCGGATTCGATCATGTTGTTCACCGCATTGCCGCCGGCTCCGCCGACGCCGAAAACGGTGATGTGGGGCTTCAGTTCCCGGATGTCCGGGGCTTGCAGGTTGATCGCCATGTTTGGCCTCTTCTCATCGATCGGCGCCCGGCTGCGCGCCCCTCTCTCCAGATAAACCCCAGACGTGGCGGCCGCCGCACCGCCGCCCGTGCTCAGAAACTGTCGCGTATCCAGCGGCCCATGCGGCTGAAATAGCCGTCCGTGCCGGTTCGCGCGGCGTAGCCCGCCGAACGCGGCTCGAAATGCTCCACATGCGCCATCTGCGGATACACCAGCAAACCGACGGATGCGGAAAACGCCGGTCCCTTCGCGGCATCCGGCAGGCCCTTGATGCCCAACGGCCGGCCGATACGCACCTGACCCGTTCCCTTCTCGCCGACGAGAATGCGCCGCGCCAGCTCCGGCAAGCCCGTGAGCTGGCTCGCGCCGCCCGTCAGGATCACGCGCCGCCCCGCCTCCGCCGCGAAGCCGGCCTCGCGCAGGCGGCCGCGCGCCAGTTCGAGAATTTCCTCGACGCGCGGCTTGATGATGCGCACCAGATGCGATTTCGGCACATGGTTCGGCACATCCTGCTCGCTGTCGTCCACCTGCGGCACGGCGACGATCTCGCGCTCGTCGGAGGGCGAGGAAATCGCCGCGCCGTAGAGCGTCTTGAGCCGCTCCGCCGCCGCCACGCGGGTGGAAAGGCCGCGCGCCACGTCCATGGTGACGTGGTGGCCGCCGACGGCGAAGGCGTCCGCATGGACGAGATGACCGCCCGCGAACACGCCCATGCTGGTTGTGCCGCCGCCGAGATCGATGAGCACCGCGCCCATCTCCGCCTCGTCGTCCACGAGCGCCGAAAGACCGGCGGCATAGGGCGTCGCCACCACCGCCTCGACATCGAGATGGCAGCGCTCGACCGCCAGCATCAGGTTGCGCACCGCCCCCGCATCGGCGTTGACGACATGCATGTCGACGCCGAGCTTCTCGCCGATCATCCCGCCGGGATCGAGCAGGCCACGCTGGCCGTCGAGCGAGAAACCGGTGGGGAGGGCATGCAGCACGGCCCGGCCCGGCCGCGTCGCGTGGGCGGATGCGGCGTCCAGCACCCGGCCGATATCGCCCGTCGTCACCGCGCCGCCGCGCACCGCCACATTCGCCGTGAACCGTTGCGACGCGAGCCGCCCCCCGGTGAGGTTGACGACCACCGACTTGAGTTCGACCCGCGCCATGCGCTCCGCCGCGTCCACCGCATGGCGGATGGCGCGCTCGGCCGCGTCCAGATCGACGACGATGCCGCCCTTGAGGCCCATGGAGCGTTGGTGGCCGATGCCGAGCACCCGCGCCAGATGGGTGCGGCCGCGCAGGGCCTCGGTCTCGCTCACGGGATTGAGCTGGGCGATCAGGCAGACGATCTTGTTGGTGCCCACGTCGAGCACCGACAGCGTGGCGCTCTTGCGGGCGGAAAGCGGTTTCATCCGTGGCGTCAGCCCCGGAGTCAGGCGGTTGCCGGTGGAGCTCATGTTTCGGGGGCCTTCCGCTTGACGGTTTTCTTCTTCGCGTCGGCCATCGCCGCCGCGCCCTCCTCGCTCAGGCGCATGGCGATGCGGTCGGCCTGGCGCATGTCGATGGCGATCAGATCCTTGTCGAGAATCCGCTCGCGCTTCTCCAGCTCCACGAGACGCGCCATCGCCTCCACCGGCTCGCTTTCGGGCAGGCGCACGATCAGGTCGTTGTCGAACTTCACATCCCAGCGGCGGCCGGAAACCAGAATGCCGGCGCGGATGCGCTCCCTGAGCGGGCCGGCGGCGCGCAGCACGTCGATATATTCCTGCGAGCGCGTATTCGCCCCGTCGCCGGCGACGAACGGCAGCCGCGCGAAACGCGCGTCCGTCATCAGGTCGATGACCGTGCCGTCGCCGGCGATGACGAACAGCTCGCCGTTGAGTTGCCAGAGGGCGCGCGGCTCGCGCTCCACGATGGTGATGGCGAGCGCGTCGGGATAGTGCTTGCTCACCGACGCCTGCCTGATCATCGGCACGGATTCGAGGCGCTTGCGCACCTCGCCGACATCGAGGAAAGCCAGCGAGCGCAGCGGCGTGATGCCCGCCGCCGCCAGCACCTCGCTCTCGCGCAGCTCGACCATGCCGGCGATTTTCACCTCGTCGATGCCGAGCCCGAGCACGCGCGCCAGCGCGTCGTAGGGCGCACCGTAAGCGGCGCGGAACGTTTCCATGTGCCCGCCGAGAGAGACGCCCGCCGCGCCGACCGCCGCGAACAGCACCGCCACCAGCCCGGTTCCCGCGCCGCGCGGCACCGTGCGCGCCGCCTTCTCGAACGCGGTCAGGCGCTGCGACCGCCGGTCGCCGCCGGCGCGGCGCGCACCGGCGGCGGCGGAGGCGCGCCCGCCGCCCTTCAAACCTCGCCACAGATGCTTGACACCAGCCATCGAAAGCCCGCCCGGAAAATTCCGCCTGAACATTCTTTTCGGAAACGGTCGCCGGAGCGTCGATGCTTCGACAGCCGCATCAACGGCTTCAGGGCCACCGTTAACGATGACTCTTCCGCCTTTTGGTAAATATTTATTTAAGAGCCGCATCGCCCGTCGCGGCCGGGAACGCCGCCCCTCCTTGCGCGATCATGACGCCGGCAGGCGCTCACGCGAAAGAAATCCCTTTTTCATCAATGGAATGATCACTGCCGCCGCCGATCCGGCCGCGCCTGCGCCGGCCGCGGACAAGGGTTATTCACAACCGTCGACCGCGCGGGAAATCGCGTTGTCCAACGTTAAGAATTCTGACCTTCCGCAGGCAGTCCGACACGCCGGATTTCCCATTGCAGGACAATTCCCGTTGTCTCACGGACCCTTCGGCGAACTTCCTCACCGAGCACCTCAATATCGGCCGCCGTCGCGCCGCCGGTGTTCACGAGAAAATTGCAATGCAGTTCGGAAACCTGCGCCGCACCGATTCGCAAGCCGCGGCAGCCCGCCGCGTCGATCAGTTCCCACGCCTTGCCGCCGGCCGGATTGGTGAAAGTGGAGCCTCCCGTGCGCGTGTTCACGGGCTGCGTCGCGGCACGGGCCTCCGTGATGGCGTTCATGCGCGCGAGGATGTCGTCGGGATTGCCCGGCTGGCCCTGGAGCAACGCGTCGATGAAAACGAGATCCTCGGACACGGCCGTATGGCGGTAGCTGAAGCCCATGTCGGCAGGCGTGAGCACGCGCCTTTCCCCCCTGCGGTCGAGCGCCCGCGCCTCGACGAGCACCTGCGCGACATCGCCGCCATACGCGCCGCCGTTCATGCGCAGCGCGCCGCCGATGGTGCCGGGAATGCCGCGCAGGAAGACGAGGCCGTCGGTGCCGGCCTCCGCCGCCGCGCGCGCTACCTTGACGTCGGCGGCGCCGGCCCCGGCCCGGACGCCATGACCCGACAACGTGTCGACGCCGGAAAATCCCTTGCCGAGCCGCACCACCGCGCCGGGCACGCCGCCGTCGCGCACCAGCAGGTTGGAGCCGAGCCCGATGACGAGCAGCGGCACGTCGGCGGGCAGCAGCCTGAGAAACAGCGCCAGATCGTCGGCGTCCGCGGGCGTGAACAGCAATTGCGCCGGCCCGCCGGTGCGGAACCACGTCAGCGGCGCGAGCGGCGCGTTGGTGGCGAGACTTCCCCGCACCCCGCCGGCCCCCGGCAGCCCGTCGCGAAACGGCGCGGAGATGTCCGGGAAGATCATGCCACCTCACCCGCAGCCGGTTCGCCGGGTGTGGCATCGCCCGCCGCCAGTTCGCCCGGCAGCGCGTTGGCCCAGCCGGTGATGCTGCCCGCGCCCAGAAACACCACGTAATCGCCGGGCGACACCAGCGCGCGTATCTTGTCGGCCAGCCCCTCCGACCCGTCGATGGCCAGCACGTCGCGGTGGCCGCGCGCGCGCAGGCCGGCGACGAGATCGTCGCGCCCCGCGCCCTCGATCGGCGTCTCGCCCGCCGCGTAGACCGGCGCGACGAGCACGGCGTCGGCATCGTTGAAGCAGGTGCAGAAATCGTTGAACAGCGCGTGCAGGCGCGTATAGCGGTGCGGCTGCACTACCGCCACCACGCGCCCGGTGGTGGAGGCGCGCGCCGCCTTCAGCACGGCGGCGATCTCCACGGGGTGATGGCCGTAGTCGTCGAAGACGGTGACGCCGTTCCATTCGCCCGTGCGCGTGAAGCGCCGCTTCACGCCGCCGAAACCCTCGACGGCCTTGCGGATCGCCTCCGGCGTCATGCCGAGCCGGAAGGCGACCGCGATGGCGGCCGTGGTGTTGAGCGCGTTGTGCAGACCCGGCATCGGCAGCGTCAGGTTGTCGATGACGGTGGCGGCATTCGACTGGCGCTCGCGGATCAGCACGGTGAAGCGGCTGCGCCCGCCCGTCAGATCGACGTCGAGCAGCCGCACGTCGGCCTGCGGATTCTGGCCGTAGGTGATGACGTGGCGGTCCTCGACCGCGCCCACCAGATCCTGCACGACGGGATGGTCGATGCACATCACGGCGAAACCGTAGAAGGGCAGATTCTCGACGAAGGCGCGGAACGCCTCCTTGACCTTCTCGTAAGTGCCGAAATGATCGAGGTGCTCGGGATCGATGTTGGTGACGACGGCGACATCGGCCGGCAGCTTGAGGAACGTCCCGTCGGATTCGTCCGCCTCCACTACCATCCAGTCGCCGCCGCCGAGCCGGGCGTTGGTGCCGTAGGCGTTGATGATGCCGCCGTTGATGACGGTGGGGTCGAAGCCGCCGCCGTCGAGCAGCGTGGCGACGAGCGAGGTGGTCGTGGTCTTGCCGTGCGTGCCGGCGATGGCCACGCAGGTCTTCAGCCGCATCAGCTCCGCCAGCATCTCCGCGCGGCGCACCACCGGCAGGCGGCGCAGGCGCGCTTCCACCAGCTCCGGGTTGTCGCGCTTGATGGCCGTCGAGACGACGACGACTTCCGCCCCGCCCAGATGGCCCGCATCGTGGCCGACGTACACGGCCGCGCCCTTGTCGCGCAGACGGCGGACGTTGGCGTTCTCCGCCGCGTCCGAGCCTTGCACGGTGTAGCCGAGGTTGAGCAGCACCTCCGCGATGCCGGACATGCCGATGCCGCCGATGCCGATGAAATGGATGGGGCCGAGTTCGCGGGGCAGTTTCATGAACCGCATTCCTTCACGTGATGATCGCCGCGACGCCTTTTGCGCCACGGCGTGTCTGAGTTCAAGTACCGGACCGCTTTTCGGAAGCCGTCTCGCCGCGCGCGACGCCCAGCACCCGCTCGGCGAGCCTGTCCGCCGCATCGGGGTAGCCCGCCTTGCGCGCCGCCTCGCCCGCCCGCCGCAGGGCGGCGGGATCGCGCAGGCGCGCCGCGAGTTCCTCCGCGAGCCACGCGGGCGAAAAATCCTTCTGCGCCACGGCGGACGCCGCGCCGGCGCGCACCAGCACGGCCGCGTTCGCCGCCTGGTCCTGATCGAGCGCGCCCGGCAGCGGCACGAGGATCGCGGCGCGGCCGATCACCGCGAGTTCCGCCACCGTCGAGGCGCCGGCGCGCCCGATCACGAGATGCGCCGTCGCCATGCGCTGCGGCAGATCGGTGAAGAACGGCGCGATCTCGGCTCGCACGCCGAGCCGCGCATAGGTTTCGCGCACACGCTCCACATCCTCGGCCCGCGCCTGCTGGACGATGGAAAGACGCCCGCGCAGGTCCTGCGGCAGCAGTTCGACGGCGGGCGGCACGATGTCGCTCATCACCCGCGCGCCCTGGCTGCCGCCCGTCACCACGAGATTGAACGCATCTGCCTCCCCTGGCGGCGCGAGCGGCGTGCCGGCCGCGGCGAGCACCGCCGGGCGCACCGGATTGCCGACATGCGCGAGGCGCGCGCGCGCCTTCTCCGGCACGTTGCCGACTTCGGGAAAGCCCGTGGCGATCAGCGTCGCCCAGTTGCTCAGCAACAGGTTGGCGCGGCCCAGCACGGCGTTCTGCTCGTGCACGACGATCGGTATCCGCAACAATCCGGCCGCGAGCAGCGGCGGGACGGTCGGATAGCCGCCGAAGCCGACGATGACGGCGGGCCGACGGCCGCGGATCGCCGCGAACGCGGCGAAAAAGCCGCGGGCCAATGTCGCCGCCGCCTTCAGCGCCGCGAGCGGCGAGCGCCCGGAGGGCGTCGCCGCGGGAAAGGCGATGACGGCATCGGCGGGAAAGTTCTGCGCGAATTTCGCCGCGCGCGCGTCGGTCGCCAGTTCCACGCGCACGCCGCGCGCCTTCAGCGCCACGGTCAGCGCCTCCGCCGGAAACAGGTGCCCGCCGGAGCCGCCGGCGGCGACGATGACGAGGGGAGCGCGGGTTTCAGCCATTGTAGCCATCCGCCGGTATGCCGCGGTCGAGAATCGCCGCGCGCGGGCGCTTGCGGGTGAGCGCGATCAGGAAACCCATGGCGAGCGCCAGCGACCATAGCGACGACCCGCCGTAGGAGACGAACGGCAGCGTCATGCCCTTGGCCGGCAGCAGATGCACGTTCACCATCATGTTGATGCACGCCTGCACGCCGAACAGCGTCGCGAGCCCGGTCGCGGCGAGGCGGCAGAACGGATCCTCGCTGCGCCGCGCCATCACGAGGCTGCGCAGCACGATGAAGGCGAAGAGCAGCGCCAGCCCGATGCACACCGCGATGCCGAACTCCTCCGCCGTGGCGGCGAAGATGAAGTCGGTATGCGCGTCCGGCAGGATGCGCTTCACGGTGCCCTCCCCCGGCCCCTTGCCGGACCAGCCGCCTTGCGCGAAGGCGTCGAGCGCCGTGTTGACCTGGAAACTGTCGCCGGAGGACGGATCGAGGAAGCGCTCGATGCGCGCGCGAACGTGACCGATGAAGTTGTAGGCGGCGACGAGCCCCAGCAGCGCGATCCCGCCGATGCCCAGCACCCAGAACATGTGCAGCCCTGCCGTGAAGAACAGGCACGCCCACACGATGGTGACGAGCATCGTCTGTCCGATATCGGGCTGGAGGATGAGCGGCACAATGGTGGCCGGGAGCATCAGCACGGCGAGCAGCGTGCCGGGCATGTCCTTGCGCCGGTTGCCTTCCGCGAACAGCCAGGAGGTGAGCACCACGAAGGCCGGCTTGACGAATTCCGAGGGCTGGAGCGTGAAGCCGCCGAGCGTGAACCAGCGCCGCGAACCCTTCACCTCCGGCCCCATGTAGAGCGCGAGCACGATGAGCAGCATGCCGCCGAGATAGGCCAGCAGCGCCGCCCGGCGCACGTAGCGCGGCGGCAGCATGGATGTGCCGAGCAGGATGGCGATGGTGGGAATGAGATAGAACACCTGCCGGTTGACGAAGTGGAAGTCCGACAGGCCGAGCCGCTCGGCGACGGGCGGCCCGCCGCCCATCAGGAACACGAGCCCCGCCACCATCAGCGTGCCGATGGCGGCCAGCGACAGCCTGTCGACGGTCCACAGCCATTCACCCGCATAGGTGCGTTCAGCGCGCGACGCCATTTTCAATCCCTCAAAGCGGCGTCACGTCTCATCGGCCCGACCAGAAACCGGCCCCACTTGCGTCAACGCCTGCACGGCCTCGCGAAAACGATCGCCGCGCACCTCGAAATTCGGGAACTGGTCATAGGAGGCGCAGGCCGGCGACAGCAGCACGACAGCCTCCCCCGCACGGTCGTTGGCCGCAGCGGCGGCCGCCTGCCGCAACGCCTGATCGAGCGTGCCGCTCAGGCTGTAGGGCACCCGGCCGTTGAGCGTGCGCGCAAAGTCCGCGCTCGATTCACCGATGAGATAAGCATGGACGATTTTTGGAAAATATTCCGTTAACGGCGCGATGCCGCCTTCCTTCGCCCGTCCGCCGACGATCCAGAAGATGCGCTCGAAGCTGGCCAGCGCCTTCGCCGTCGCATCGGCGTTGGTGGCCTTGGAATCGTTGACGAACAACACGTCGCCCGCGCGCCCGACCAGCTCCATGCGGTGCGCGAGGCCGGGAAAGGTCGCAAGCCCCCGCGCCGCGACGGCACCCGGCACGCCGATCGCGATGACGGCCGCGAGGGCGGCGGCGGCGTTCTGCGCGTTGTGACGGCCGCGCAGCGAACCGATCCCGGCAAGGTCCGCCACGGCCAGGCCGTCGCGCAGGATCGTCGTGCCCGTCAGCGAGAACCCCGCCGCGAGCGCCCGCTCCACGCTGACGGGAACGACGCGCCCGCCCGCCCGCGCCAGCCGCGCCGCGATCGCCCGCGTATGGGCATCGTCGACGCCGACGACCGCCGTGCCGGACGCCGCGACGAGCCGCTCCTTGATGGCGGCGTAGTTTTCCATCGTGCCGTGGCGGTCGATATGATCGGGCGTCAGGTTCAGCAGCACGCCGACCGTCGGATCGAACGTCGGCGCGAGGTCGATCTGGAACGACGAGCATTCCACCACATGCACCCGCCCGGCTGCCGCCCCTCGCGCGGGCGGATCGAGCGACAGGATCGCCGTGCCGATGTTGCCGCCAAGTTGCACGTCGCGCCCAGCCTCACGCAGCAGATGGGCGATCAGCGCCGTCGTGGTGGACTTGCCGTTGGTGCCGGTGATGGCGATGAAGGGCGCGTCGGGTGCGATCAGCCGCCGCTCCCGGGCGAACAATTCGATGTCGCCGACGATCTCGACGCCTGCCGCCCGCGCCAGCGAGACCGACCAGTGCGGCGCGGGATGGGTGAGCGGCACGCCGGGCGAGAGCACGAGCGCCTGCGCCGCGCTCCAGTCCGCCTCGCGCAGGTCGGCGACGGCGACGCCGGCGGCGCGTGCCTTGTCGCGCCCCGTCTCGCCGTCGTCCCAGGCGGTGACGATCGCGCCGCCCGCGATGAGCGCCTGCGCGGTGGCGAGGCCCGACCCGCCCAGCCCGAAAACGAAAACGCGCTTGCCGTTGAACGCAGTAACCGGGGTCATTCTATCTCAGCTTCAGCGTGGAGAGGCCGACGAGCGCCAGCACGACGGCGATGATCCAGAAGCGGATCACGACCTGCGGCTCCGTCCAGCCCAGTTGCTCGAAATGGTGATGGATGGGCGCCATCTTGAACACGCGCTTGCCGGTGAGCTTGAAGGAAGCCACCTGCACGATGACGGACAGCGCCTCCAGCACGAACAGGCCGCCGACGATGGCGAGCACGATCTCGTGCTTGGTGGCGACGGCGATCGCGCCCAGCATGCCGCCGAGCGCGAGCGAGCCCGTGTCGCCCATGAAGATCTGGGCGGGCGGCGCGTTGAACCACAGAAAGCCGATGCCCGCCCCGATCAAGGCCCCGCACAACACGGAAAGCTCGCCCACGCCCTGCACGAAATTGAGTTGCAGGTAATTGGCGAAGATGGCGTTGCCGACCAGATAGGCGATGAAGCCGAACGTGGCCGCCGCGATCATCACCGGCACGATGGCGAGGCCGTCGAGGCCGTCCGTGAGGTTCACGGCGTTGCCCGCCCCCACGATGACGACGGCGCCGAACGCGGCGAAGAACCAGCCCAGATCGATCAGCAGATCCTTGAAGAAGGGAATGGCCACGGAGGTGGCCAGCAATTCACGCGCGGGCGGCAGCGTCTCGCGGCTGACCAGCACGATGACGATGCAGGCGGCAAGGCCGATCAGCCCCTCGATGGCGAGCCTGAGCTTGCCGGAAAAGCCCTTGTGCGACTGTTTCGTGACCTTGAGATAATCGTCGTAGAAGCCGATGGCGCCGAAGCCCAGCGTCACGAACAGCACGACCCAGACATAGGCGTTGGCGAGATTGGCCCACAGCAGCGCCGAAACGAGAAGGCCGGACAGGATCATGAGCCCGCCCATGGTCGGCGTGCCCTTCTTGGCGAGGTGCGACTGCGGCCCGTCGCTGCGGATCGGCTGGCCCTTGCCCTGCCGCACCCGCAGCGAGGCGATGATCGCGGGGCCGAACAGGAAGACGAAGAACATCGCCGTCGCGGTCGCCGCTCCGGTTCGAAAAGTAATATAGCGGAACACGTTCAGCGCCGGCACGGAGGCGCTCAGTTCTGCAAGCCAGATAAACATGCGCTTTCGGTCTCCGTCAGCCGTGAAATTCCGCCGCCGCGAACGGGCGGCAAGCCCTGTCTGAACGCATCGCATCGTTCCCGGAACGCGCGCGTTTCCGACCGGATGCTATCGTGCGCCCGCCACGCGAAAGCGGTTCTTGAGCGCCGCGACGATGCGCGACACCTTCGTGCCGTTCGATCCCTTGACCATGACGGCGTCGCCCGCCCGGACGGCGCGCAGCACCGCGCCCTCGAGTTCGGCGGGCGTAGCGGCATACGCCCCGCGCACGTCCGGCGCAAGGGCGCGCCACAGGTGATGCATGCCGGGCCCGGCGGCGAAAACGAGGTCGACGTCGTTATCCGCAATGGGGCCGTTCAGCGCCGCATGCAGGTCGGGGCCGTCCTCGCCCAGTTCCAGCATGTCGGCGAGCACCGCGATGCGCCGGCCGCGCAGCCCCACGTCCGCCTGCCCCAGCGTGCTCAGCGCCGCCGTCATCGACGAGGGATTGGCGTTGTAGCTCTCGTCGATCAGCAGGAACGCGCCTTCCGGCTCGCCGAACTCGCCGCCCGGCGCTGAAAGGCGGATGCGCTCGCCCCGCCCCTCGGGCGGCGCGAGATTGCCGAGCGCCAGCGCCGCCAGCGCGAGATCGCCGCCCACCGCCTGCACGGCCGCGAGAACGGCGAGGCTGTTGAGCGCGATGTGCCGGCCGGGCGAGCCGATGCGATACACCACCGGCGCGCCGAACACGCTCGCCTCCACTACGGAAAGGTCGGGCTTCAGCACGATCTGTTCGGCCCGCACGTCGGCCTGCTCATGCTCGCCGAAGGTGACGATGCGCCCGGCCCGCGAGGCGAGCGCATGCGCCCTGAGGCGCTCGAACTGGTCGTTATCGCGGTTGAGGACGGCGACGCCGCCCGGCTCGACGCCGGAAAAGATCTCGCCCTTGGCGTCGGCGATGGCGGCCACCGAAGGGAAATATTCCAGATGCACCGGCCCGACCGTGGTGACGATGGCCACATGCGGGCGCACGATCCGCGACAGCGCGCGCACCTCGCCCGGCGCGTTCATGCCGATCTCGAAGATGCCGTATTGCGTGCGCCGCGGCATGCGCGCCAGCGACAGCGGCACGCCCCATTGATTGTTGTAGGAGGCGGCGGAGGCGTGCGTGCGCCCCTGCGCATCGAGCGCCATCCTGAGCGCCTCCTTGGTGCTCGTCTTGCCGACGGAGCCCGTCACCGCCACGACGCGCCCGCGCGTGCGCCCGCGCGCGGCCCGGCCGAGCCCGGTCAGCGCCTCCAGCACGTCCTTCACCACGTAGAGCGGGCCCGTGCCGTGAAACTGCGCCGCATGCGCCTCGTCGATCACCGCCGCCGCCGCGCCCTTGTCGAGCGCCTGCGCCACATAGGCGTGGCCGTCGCTGTTCACGCCCCTGATGGCGAGGAACAGGTCACCCGGCTGCAACGTGCGCGTGTCGATGGAGACGCCCGTCACGCGGTCCGGCAGGCCGCCGGTGACGCGGGCGTTGAGGGCGGGAATGAGATCGAGCCCCGACCACAGCGCCTCGACGGGACGCGACGGCACGCGCGGCGCAAGCGCGGCCGCGCCGGATGCCTGCGGGGCCGCCGGCCCGGTTGCAGTTGTGATCGTCATGATGTCCGCTCCGCGACAGCGGCTCGCACCGCCTCGTGATCCGAGAAATGAACCGTTGTTGAACCGATGATCTGGCCCGTTTCATGGCCTTTTCCGGCCACGACGAGGATATCCCCCGCCCGCAGCAGGCCGACGCCGTGGCGAATGGCCGCGAGGCGGTCGCCGATCTCGATCACGGACGCGCCGCCTTCGGCGCGTGCGCCCGCCAGCACGGCCGCGCGGATCGCCGCCGGATCTTCCGTGCGGGGGTTGTCGTCGGTCACGATGACGACATCGGCCTTGCGCCCCGCCGCCGCGCCCATCAGCGGCCGCTTGCCCGTGTCCCGGTCGCCGCCCGCGCCGAACACGACGAGAAGCCGCCCCGCCGCATAGCCGCGCAGGGTATCGAGCACCGCCGCGAGCGCATCCGGCTTGTGGGCGTAATCCACCACGACGAGCGCGCCGTCGACTTCCGCCACCCGCTCCAGCCGGCCGCTGACGCCATGCAGCGTCTCCAGCGCGGCGAAAACCGCATCGGGCGCCTCTCCCGCCGCGATGGCGAGACCGGCGGCGACGAGTGCGTTGGACGCCTGAAAATCGCCCGCGAGCGGCAGGCGCACGCTATGCGTGGCGCCGGCATGACGCAGCGTCAGCCGCTGCGCGAAACCGTCGCGCGCCGCGCTCACCAGCGCGATGTCGGCCCCGGCCGCGCCGACGCCGATGAGCGGCAGGCCGCGTTCACGCGCGATCGCCGCCACGCGGGCGGCTTCCGGCGCGTCGGCGTTGACCACCGCCGGCGCGCCCTGCGGCAACAACTCCGCGAACAGCCGCAGCTTGGCGGCGAGATAGGATTCGACATCCGGGTGATAGTCCAGATGGTCGCGGCCCAGATTGGTGAAGGCCGCAGCGCTCAGGCGCACGCCGTCGAGCCGGTGCTGGTCGAGCCCGTGCGAGGAAGCTTCGAGCGCCAGATGCGTCACGCCCTCGCCCGCCAGCCGGTCGAGCGTCTCGTGCAGGGTGATGCCGTCCGGCGTCGTCAGGGAGCCGTAGACGGCGCCCGAGGGCGCGACAACGCCGATGGTGCCGAGACTCGCGGCCTGCCTGCCGGCGCGCGAAAAGATCTGGCGGGTGAAATCCGCCACCGAACTCTTGCCGCTGGTGCCCGTCACCGCCACGATCGTTTCCGGCTGACGCGCAAAAAAACGCGCCGCCGCCAGCGCCGCCGCGCGGCGCACGTTGGCCACCCGCACGTAGACGGCGGCGGGCGGCAGGCCGGCCGGCGCTTCCGCCTCGCCCACGATGGCCGCCGCCCCCTTCGCCGCCGCGTCCGCCGCGAAGGCGAGACCGTCCGCGCGGCTGCCCGGCACGGCGAAGAAGACGTCGCCCGGCCCGACCGCGCGCGAGTCGAGGCGCAGACCCGTCACCCGCACATCCGGCGCGCCGACGCCAGGCAGCAGGTCGGGCAGGTTTTTCGCGAGGGCTGTCGCGGCGGTTCGGGCTTCCGTCATGTCAGTTGCTTCCGCAATTCAATGAATCCCCCACGCACCGAGCCGCGCCATGGTCGGGAACGGGTTGACCGGCTCCTCGAAGCGCGGCGGCAAGCCGAGCAGCGGCGCGACGCGCGCCATGATCTTGCCGGTCGTCACGCCCGCGTTCCAGGCGGCGGTCGTCTGGCCGTAGGTTTCCGGCGCCGCCTGCGGCTCGTCGTAAACGGTGAGGAAAAGGTATTTCGGATCGTCCGAGGGCAGCACGGTCATGAAGGTGGTGAAGTTCTTGTTCTTGGCGTAGCGGCCGTTGATCACCTTTTCGGCCGTGCCGGTCTTGCCGCCGATGAAGTAGCCCGGCACGTCCGCCTTGCGCGCATAGCCGCGCTCGGCGTTGAGACGCATGACGAAGCGCATCGCCTCGCTCGTTTCAGGCTTGATGACCTGCGGCGCATCCGCCCGCGCCTCCTGCTCCGGGCGCTTGAGGAAGGTGGGCGTGATGAACTGTCCGCCGTTCGACAGCGCGCCGACGGCGGCGGCGGCCTGCAAGGGCGCCACCGCAAGGCCGTGGCCGTAGGAGATGGTGATGGTGTTCAGCTCGCCCCAGTTGGGCGGCAACAGCGGCGCGGAGCTTTCCGGCATTTCCGTGCGCATGCGGTCGAGCTGGCCGAGCTTCCTCAGGAACGCCTTGTGCGCGGTCACGCCCTGCTGCAACGCCATCCGCGCCGTGCCGATGTTGGACGAGTAGATGAACACCTCGGGGACGTTGAGCACGCGATTCTTGCCGTGGAAGTCCTTGATGGTGAAACGCCCGTAGCGCAGCGCGCTACGCGCGTCATACGTGGAGTTGATGTTGGCCTTGCCGGAATCGAGCGCCATCGCCACCGTCAGCGCCTTGAAGGTGGAGCCCATCTCGAACACGCCGACGATCATGCGGTTGATGCGGTCGGCCTGCAACGCGTCGACGGGGTTGTTGGGATCGTAGTCCGGCAGCGAGACGAGCGAGATCACCTCGCCCGTGTTCACGTCGAGGATCAGCGTGGCGGCGGCCTTGGCCCGGAAATGCGCCACGCCCTTGATCAGCTCGTCGCGCGCCGCCGCCGTCGCGCGCAGGTCGAGGGACAGCCGCACGGGCTCCAGATCGTCGGCCGAGCGGGCGAAGCCGTAGCCGGCCAGCGCCTTCAGCCCCTGATTGTCCATGTATTTCTCGATGCCGGCGATGCCTTCGTTGTCGACATTGGCGAAGCCGAGCACATGCGCGCCGATGGGGCCGTTGGGATAGACGCGCTTGTTCTCCGGCACGAAGCCGATGCCGGGAATGCCGAGCCGGTGCACCTCCGCCTGCTGGCGGGGCGTGATCTGGCGCTTGACCCAGGCGAAGCCCTTGTTGGTGCTCAGCTTGTCACGCAGGTCCTTCGCATCGAGATCGGGCAGCACGGCGGTCAGCAACTCGGTCGCCTCGTCGGCGTCGATGATGTTGCGCGGCTCGGCGAACACCGACACCGTCTTGATGTCGGTGGCGAGCACGATGCCGTTGCGGTCGAGGATATCGGGGCGGGCCGCCGCCACCGTCGTGCCGCCGTGGAACTCGCCCGGCGCCTTGGGATGCATCGCCAGCCAGGAAAGCCGGCCGACGAGCGTCGCGAACAGCACCATGAAGAACGCGCCCACCAGCAGCACCCGCTGCGACGAACGGTCGGCGCGCATGCGGAAAAGATCGCGCACGAAGAGCCACGCCCGCGCGCGGCGCGAAAGGGCCGGCCGCAGTGCCTCCTCGTAGACGGGCATGTCGGGCGCTCCGGCCTCGGGAGCGTTCGCCGCGTCGCGGCCGTTCATCTCATCCATGATACCCCCTCGTCATCCGTTCGCCCGCGCTTCACGGCGTCGCGGTGGCCAGCGCCCCGCTCCCCGGCGTGCTCGTCGGCATGGCGAGCCCCATCGCCTCAAGCTTCTTGCCGATCTCGTCCACCTTCGGCTGGCGCTCCGGGACATCCGAAAAACGCACGATCTGCTTGATGTCGAGCGGCTGGAGATCGAGATGCCGGTCGGCGAGCACCGTGAGGCGGTCCGGCCGCACATGGAACTGCCAGTCGGCGCGCGAGGCGGCGATGGCGTCCTTCTCGCGCTGGATCTGCGCCTTCAGCCGGGAAAGCTTCTCGGCGTAGAAAATCGATTCGTACTTGATCGAATAGGCGTAGCCGGCCGAGCCGACCAGCGCCACCACCGCCAGCACATGCAGCAGACGCACCAGCATCAGCGCCCCCTCTTGCGAAAACGCGGCTGCGGCAGCGCAGCCAGCGACATCACCGATTCATCCGTTTCACGCGCGGGCGCCTGCGTGCGCTCGCCCGCCCTGAGCTTGGCGGAACGCGCGCGCGGATTGGCGCGGCATTCCGCCTCCCCCGGCGCCACCGCGCCGCGCGTCGCCAGCCGGAAGGTCGCGGCCTCGCCCGCCTCCTCCGGCAGATGGCGCGAGCCGCCGCCCGCGCGGCCGGCCCGGCGCGCCAGGAATTGCTTGACGATACGATCTTCGAGTGAATGGAACGTCACCACCACGAGCCGGCCGCCGGGTTTCAACAGGCGCTCGGCCGCGTGCAGCGCCCGCGCCAGTTCGCCGAGTTCGTCGTTGACGTAAATGCGCAGCGCCTGGAACGTGCGCGTCGCAGGATGCGGCCCGTGCGGCTCCGCCCGCACGACGGAGGCGACGATATCCGCCAGTTCCTTCGTCGTCGCGATGGGCGCATGGGCGCGCCGCTCCACGATGGCGCGCGCCACGGCGCGCGAGCGCCGCTCCTCGCCGAAGTTGTAGATGATGTCGGCGAGCACTTCCTCGTCGGCCGTGTTCACGACATCGGCCGCGCTCTCGCCCGCCTGTTCCATGCGCATGTCGAGCGGGCCGTCGAAGCGCAGCGAGAAGCCGCGCGCGCCCTCGTCGATCTGCATGGAGGATACGCCGATGTCGAGCACCACGCCGTCGACGCTCTCGACGTCCTGCGCGCGCACGGCCGCCTCCATCTCGCCGAACACGGTCTCCGCCAGCGCCAGCCGGCCGCCGGCCGCCGCGACCAGCGGCGCGCCGGCCGCGATCGCATCGGGATCGCGGTCGAGCGCGATCACCCGCGTGCCGGGACGGGCGAGGATGGCGGAGGTGTAGCCGCCCGCGCCGAAGGTGCCGTCGACATAGATGCCGCCATCGCGAAGAGCGAGCGCCTCGCACACCTCCCCCAGCAGCACGGGAACGTGACGGGCCGGTCCGCCTGCGACGCCGGCCGGGCCGTCGTCGCGACCCGTCATCGTTCCCGCGCTCCCGAAACCGGAGCCTCCCCGCCGGCGGAAGCGCCAAGCGCCTTCTTCAGCGCGCGCACCTTCTCCCGCGCCTCGGCGAGATGCGCGCTGAAGCGCCCCGGCTCCCACATCTGGAACTTGTAGCCATGCCCCACGAAAGTCACCGCATCCGTCAGGCCGGCATGCGCCCGCAAGCCTTCCGTCATGACGATGCGCCCTTCCGAATCCACTTTCAGAATTTCGCTCGTGCCGAGCAGCGCCGTCGACAGATGGTCGCGCTCGTCCGAATAGGGCGGGAGCGTCGACAGCAGGCCGTCGATTTCCCGCAACAGAAGATTGCCCCCGGCGTCGAGCGCCGGGCTGTCCAGAGCCGGATGCACGTAAAGCCCCTCGAAACCGTCCCGCGCCAGCACGGCCCGAAACGGCGCGGGGATCGACACCCGCCCCTTCGCGTCCAGCCGGTTGGTGAAATTGGATACGAACCGATCCATGAAGCCCATACCCGAAAGGCAAGGCGCTTGCCGCTCTCACCAACGAACCCGTCGCCATCGCGACACATCCGCGCCCCGGCCGGCATGCGCCGCCATTGCGCAGACACCCGCCGAAGGAACGGCGCCCTTCAGGGGCATGCCGCGTCCGGCCGATCGCAAACGGGATGATTTGGGATATCATGGGATGCCATGGTCGTCAATGGAATCGCGCCCACAACGGCCGGGATTTCCAAGTCCATCACAACCGCGTCAGGGTTAATGAACCGTTGATTCGGCACGGATTTCACGTATTCCCATGAATAAAGACGGCGGAATGAAAAAAGGCCGCGAACGCCATGCGGGCATTCGCGGCCTTCATTCACGACCCGGACGCGCTTTCCCGCGGGAGAAACGCGCCTTGAATCGAAAACGCGATGTCAGCCGGCCTGTAAGCCGGGTTCTGTATGGCGAACGCCTCTCGGCGCCCGCGTGACGACCATTCATCTGGGACGGCTGTCGCCAGCCGCCTCAAGCAACCAACCCGGACGACCGGCGCGGAAACGCGCCTGACGGCCCGGCGAGCCGGACCGTCCGTCGTCCCTATTCGGTTTTGCTCCCGGTGGGGTTTACCTCGCCGCGTCCGTTACCGGCCGCGCGGTGCGCTCTTACCGCACCCTTTCACCCTTACCCCGAACGCATCCGGGGCGGTTTGCTTTCTGTGGCACTTTCCCTGGGGTTGCCCCCGCCGGACGTTATCCGGCACCGTGTTTCCGTGGAGCCCGGACTTTCCTCCGCCTGAAGGCGCGAACCTTGCGGGCGGCGGCCGTCCGGCCGGCTGACATGCCGCGACATAAGGGTGCGCGGCCGCGCGGTCAAGTCTGTAGCCGCCTTCAATCGACCATGATCGCGCCGGCGCCGGTCGCGGCGGAGGCAGTCTTCAGCTTTCCGCCGCGATTTTCGCGGTCAGCGCTTGCCACGATCGTGCGCACCTTGGCGCAATAGGCGAGGTTGGCGCGGCTCGGCCGCTTGGCATAATGGCCGCTCTGGTAGCGCATGACCGCGCCGCAGGTATCGCCGCCCGCGAGCCGATAGGCCTGGCCGAGATATTTCATGCCATAGCGGATATTGGTTTCGGGCTCCATCAGCCCTTTTGCATCGCCGCGATAGCCGAGGCCGCGCGCCGTGGCGTGCTTGATCTGCATCAGGCCGATGGCGCCGCCGTTCGTGACGCGCGGCTGGTAGCGGCTCTCCACCCGCACCACGGCGTCGCCCAGCGCGAAGGGCACGCCGTTGGCGACGGCATGGGCGGCGATGAGGGCGCGATATTGCTCCCGCGCGCCCTGCCTGTAACCGAGCGGCCGGCCGCCGGACGCACGCCCGGACGCCGCCTCGCCAGCCGCCGCGAACGCCGGCGGCGCCACGATCGTCCGCTTCGCGCGCATCTTCAGCGCCTTCTTTCCGCGGGATGCGCCGTCCTTCTCCACGGCTGCCGTTTGCTCCTGCCTTGTGTGCTCCTGTTTCGCCTGCTCTCGCCTCAACCGCTCGCCCGCCATGAACGCATGAGGGTCGGCGTTATCCGACGCGAGTGCGGACGCCACGCCCGCCACTCCCGCCACGATTCCAGCCAGCGCAAACACCATTACTCTCTTCAAGCCATCGCTCCCAGGTCGATCTGGCGCGCGATCGCAACAACGGCCCACGGCGGAACAACATTTCCGCGTGCATCCGCCGCCGCAACCGATGCGACACCAGTCTCCACAAGCCCCCCGGCCATCGACAGGCGTACACTCAACCTGCAAATGCGGCGATCTTCTGGCAGAGGCAAGAATTATGTATTGATATACATTAGAACAAAAACATAAATGAAATAATACATTATGTTTACTATATATTATCCATTATTTTCTATATTCGATTACATAGCTCAAGTTATAATTATGTGGCAAAAAATTGACGATGCTCATACAGCCCGCCTCATGCTTGAATTAGAGGGAGCACACCGTTATTTTCGCGTGTCGGTTCCCGTGCGGCGAGCGGCAGGCGGAGGATCGCCAGAGATTCGGAGTGCATCATGCTGACGTCACGTTTCATCTGCATCGCCACCGCCGGCGCGCTGGCGCTTATGCTCGGCGCCTGCAACACGACGAATCCGCGCGACCGCGCGGTGGGTGGCGCCCTGATCGGCGGCGCGACGGGCGCCGTCGTCGGCGGCGTGGCGACGGGACGCGCGGGCGGCGCGCTGGCGGGCGGCGCCATCGGCGCGGCGAGCGGCGCGATCATCGGCCACGCCACGGCCCCGCGCTGACCTCCCGGAGCCGCCGCGCGATCGAGCCACACGGCGGCAAACGGCGATTTGCGGGCGTGAAGCCATCGGATGCTTCCATCCGACGGAAAAGCGCTCTATGAGGAAGCATGACTTCCCTCATCCCACCGCTTCACGCCTTTCCAAGATGACATCCCGCCCGGCCCCCGACAGCCACGTCGCGTCGAAGATCTTTCCGTCGCCCAACCACGGCCCTCGCGCGCCGAAAGCCGGCGACGCGGAAAACGCCGCCCGCCGGCCGGACATCCTGCTGCTGCACTACACGGACATGGCCGATTCGGGGCAGGCGCTGAACCGCCTCTGCGATGCGACGTCGGAAGTATCGGCGCATTATTTCGTGTTCGAGGACGGCCGCGTGTTGCAGCTCGTGCCCGAGGGGCGGCGCGCCTGGCATGCGGGCGCGGGGGTGTGGGACGGCGAGCGCGACGTCAACTCCGCTTCCATCGGCATCGAGATCGCCCACCCCGGCCATCGCCGCGCGCCGGAACGGCCCGAATCCATGCCGCCCTATCCGCCGGCGCAGATCGAGGCGGTCATCGCCCTGGGGCGCGATATCGTCACTCGCTGGGGCATCCGCGCCGACAGGGTGCTGGCGCATTCCGACGTCGCGCCACAACGCAAGCGCGATCCCGGCGAGGCTTTTCCGTGGCGGGCGCTGGCGCAGGCCGGCGTCGGCCATTGGGTCGAGCCCGCCGCGCTGCGGAGCGGCCGCTTTCTCTCGCCGGGCGAACGCGGCCAGCCGGTGGAAGCGTTGCAGGCCATGCTGGCGCTCTACGGCTACGGCCTCGACATCGACGGCTTCTACGGCATGCACACGGAAGCCGTGGTGCGCGCCTTCCAGCGCCACTTCCGCCCCGAGCGCGTCGATGGCATCGCCGACGCCTCCACCATCACGACGCTGCGCGATCTGATCGCGGCGCGGCCTTAGAGCAGTTTGCGTTCAAATCGATCCATCGAATTGAATGCAAGTTGCGGTAAAATATAGAGTTTAGAGCGGCGTGACGATTCCACTTGAATGCACGCCGCTCTAGCGCCTCAACGGAACGGCGGCTCGTCGAAGCTTCTCAGCTTGCGCGAATGCAGGGAATGGAGCTGGCTGCGCAGCAGGTCCAGCGCCGCGAGGCCGATGCGCAGATGCTGCCCCACCGAGCGCTCGTAAAAGGCATTGGCCGCGCCGGGCAGCTTGATCTCGCCGTGCAGCGGCTTGTCGGACACGCACAGCAGCGTGCCGTAGGGCACCCGCAACCGGAAACCCTGCGCGGCGATGGTGCCGCTCTCCATGTCCACCGCGATGGCGCGCGACAGGTTGATCAGCCGCCGCTCCTGCGACCAGCGCAGCTCCCAGTTGCGGTCGTCGTAGGTGACGACCGTGCCGGTGCGCAGGCGCTTCTTGAGCGTTTCGCCGCGCTCGCCGGTGACGCTCGCCGCCGCTTCCTGCAACGCCACCTGCACCTCGGCGAGCGCCGGAATCGGTATCTCCGGCGGGATGGCCCGGTCGAGGATGTTGTCCTGCCGCAGATAAGCGTGCGCCAGCACATAATCCCCGATCGCCTGGGACTGGCGCAAGCCGCCGCAATGCCCGATCATCAGCCAGCAATGCGGGCGCAGCACCGCCAGATGATCGGTGATGTTCTTGGCGTTCGCCGGCCCCACGCCGATGTTGACGAGGCTCACGCCATGGCCGTCCTCGGCCACCAGATGATAGGCCGGCATCTGGAAACGGTGCCACGCGACGCCGGCCGCCAGCGCCACCGCCTCGTCCTCCGGCGTGCCGCGCGCGATGATCGTGTTGCCCGGCAGCACAAGCCGCGTATAGCGCCCGTCCTGCCGCAGATAGGCCAGCGCGATGCGGATGAACTGGTCGACATAGCGGTGGTAATTGGTCAGCAATATCCACGGCTGGACATGCCGCCAGTCGGTGCCGGTGTAATGCACCAGCCGCCGCAGCGAGAAATCGACCCGCGCGCCGTCGAACAGCGACAGCGGCAGCGGGCGGCTGTCGTCATAGCGCCACAGCCCGTCCGCCACCTCGTCGCCCACCTCGATGAGATTGGGCACGGGAAAATGCCGCGCGAGATCCGCCGCCGTGCTGCCGGCGCCGCCGAGTTCGTCGCCGCGCGCGATCACATAGGGATAGGGAATCTCCTGCCGGCCGCGCCCGACCAGCAAGCGCGCGGAAAAATCCTCCATCAGATGCGTGAGCTGGTCGACCAGATAGCCGCGAAACGCCTCCGGCTGGGTGACGGTCGTCGCATAGACGCCGGCGCGCTGGAATTTCGCATAGGCGCGCGCGCTCACGGGAATGGAGCCGCCGGGCTCGTAGACGACGCGCAATTCCGGGTAGCAGAACGCTTCGCGCGTCGCGGCGTCGGGCGCGATGCGCGCCGATACATAGGCGTCGAGCGCCTCGCGCTGCGCCGCAAGCGCCTCGTCGTGCAGGACGGCGAGCCTGTCGACCGCCTCCCCGGCGCTCGCGCAGGCGACGAAACCGGGCGTCGTGCGCGCGGCGGCATGGTTCATCCGCTTGTTCCTCCAGAAATCGCCGGCCCGGCGCGGTGGAAACCATCGCTGGAACCGTCGCACCAGGCCGGGGAGTGCATGCACTTCCCGCGAAAACGTGATGCATAAACAAAAGGATGGAGCGGCGTGCATTCGGGCGGAATCGTCACGCCGCTCTAAATCCCATATTTTACCGCAACTTGCGTTCAAGTCGATGGATCGACTTGAAGGCAAACTGCTCCGGAGCGACGGCGCCGCCTGGATGCCCGCCGCTCTATCGCACGACCGGATTGGCCGGATCGCCGGGCAGCACGAACAATTGCCCCGGATAGATCAGATCCGGGTTGCGGATCTGGCTCTGGTTGGCGCCGTAGATCATCGTATAGCGCACGCCGCGGCCGTAGATGCGCCGGCTGATGCGCCACAGGCTGTCGCCGCGCTCCACGCGCGTCGTGCGCACCTGCGGCACCACCACATGCGCGCCGTCCTCGCCGGCATCATCCCTGCCCGCTCCGGCGGCGGGCGGCATGACGGGCGCCTCGCGCCCGGCGTCATCAAGCCCGGCGTTGTCCATCACGAACGGCACCTCCGCCCGCGACACCACCTTGTCGCCGTTGGCGGCCGACATTTCGTCGAGACGCACGCGATAATCGCCGTCGCGAAGACCGGAACCGATGCTGAAGCCGAGTTGCCCGCGCGGCGAGGCTTTCGCGGCGGCAAGATAGCTGTCGTTCAGATACAGCCGGACGGCGGCGCCCGGCGGCGCCTGCCCGGAGACATAAAGCCGGCCGGCTTCCGCCTCCACCGCCGTCACGGCGACGGCGGACGGCGGCGACGCGGCGGGCGCCTCCGCCGGCACGGACGTTTCCGCATCGGCGGTTTTCCCGTCCGCGGTTTCCGCCCCGGCCGGCGCGCCGATGCCCGGCCCCGCCAGCACGGCGGTGGGCCGGTCGGGCTCCGCCAGCGCCACGACCGGCTGCGAGCGCCGATCCTCCGCGATGACGATCGTCACCGACTGCCGCGACACCGTTATCGTCCCGTCGTCGGCGATCTCGCGCAGGGTCAGTTCATGGTCGCCGGGCGGCAGAGGCGGCGGCGTGAGGGCGAAAGCGCCCGAGTCGAGCGCCTCGGCCCGGTCATGCACGCGGCCGTCGACGAGCAGTTCGACCGTCCGGCCCGGCGAGGCACGGCCGGCAACGACCGAATCGCCGGCTGGATCGACGCGCACGACATCGAAATTCGGCGTTGCGGGCGCCTGTTCCTCTCCCGCCCCGGCGACCGCGACCGCCGCCGCTTGCGGAAGCGCCGCCGGCGGAGCCACGGCGGCGGGCGAAACCGCATGTGTCGGACGATCGCCGGAAACGGCAGCCGGCGCGGGAGCGGGAGCAGCCGGAGGAACGGGGGTCGTCTGCGTCAGCGGCACCGCCCGGCCGTCAGGTCGCTCCCCGATGCGCGGCAGGCCGAAGACGGCGAAAGCGGCCGCCAGCGCGGCGGCGCCAGCCGCAACGATCGCCGCCTGCCCCCTGCCCGATATGGCCATCAGCCGTCCCTCTCGCCCGAAACCGAAACACAGCCACCTTATATACCGCCTCCGGCCATTTGTCGCGCCATACGAAAGGTTTGGCCCGACAAATGGCCGGAGGCGGCCCGGCATGGACCGGAACATCGTGATCGTGCGCTCTTGACCATGCTGTTGCGGCAGTTCAAACCATGCCGCATGACTACGATTCGATCCATTTGCGTCTATTGCGGCTCCGCCAACGGCAACGACCCGGTTTTCACCGACGAGGCCGTCGCGCTCGGCACGGCGATGGCGAAGTCCGGCATCCGGCTGATCTACGGAGGCGGGAACATCGGCCTCATGGGCGCGACCGCCCGCGCCGTTCTGGAGGCGGGCGGCGAGGTGACCGGCATCATCCCGGACTTCCTGAAGCAGCGCGAAAGCCTGCTGGAAGCCGTGCAGGAAACCGTCATCGTGCCGGACATGCATACCCGCAAGCGGCTGATGTTCGAACGCGCGGACGCCTTCGTCGCCCTGCCCGGCGGCATCGGCACGCTGGAGGAACTCGTCGAGCAGCTCACCTGGGCGCAGCTCGGCCGCCACAAGAAGCCTATCCTGATGCTCGACACGCGGGGCTTCTGGCGCCCGCTGCTGTCGCTGTTCGCCCACATGAATTTCGCGGGCTTCATCCGGCCGGGCCTCGGCGTCACATATCTGGTGGCGGAAAAGGCCGGCGACATCATCCCGATGCTCAACACCGCCGCCCAGCGCAGCGCGCTGACCGAACCCGCCCCCGAGGCGCGGGCCATCGGCGAGCGATTCTGATCACGCCGCCGTCCAGCTCGTCGTGCCGTCCTTGTTGTCGACAAGCGTGACGCCCCGTTCGGCGAGTTCCTTGCGGATGCGGTCGGCTTCGGCCCAGTCTTTCGCGCCGCGGGCGGCCTTGCGCGCCGCGATCGCCGCCTCGATGGCTGCGGCGTCGAGCCCCGCCGGCGGCGTTTCCGCCTCCCGCGCCAGCGGGGAAAGGTCGAAGCCCAGCAGGTCGAGCCCCGCCTTCAGCCCGGCGAGATCGCCGGCCGACTTCAGCCCGTGCAGGACGGTGATGGCCATGTGCGTGTTGAGATCGTCGGCCAGCGCCTCCAGCAGCGCATGCGGCGGTTGCGCCGCCGCCTCCACGCCGTCGACCGCGCGCGCCCAGCCCGCGAGCGTGGCGGCGCTTTCCTCGAGCCCCTTCACCGTCCAGTCGATGGGCTGGCGATAGTGCGTGCGCAGCATGGCGAAGCGCAGCACTGCCCCCGGCCAGGCCCGCCCGCCGAATACGTCTTTCTCCAGCAGGTCGTGAATGGTGATGAAGTTGCCGAGCGACTTGGACATCTTCTCGCCCTCGACCTGCAACAGGCCGTTGTGCAGCCAGTAGTTGGCCATGCGCGGCGTATCGAGCGCGCAGCACGTCTGGGCGATTTCGTTCTCGTGGTGGGGAAACACGAGGTCGATGCCGCCGGCATGGATGTCGAACGTTCCGCTCGCGGCCGGATCGTCGCAGCGAATCCGGCCGGCGAAGCGTTCCACCAGATGGCGCCAGCTCATCGCGGAGCACTCGATATGCCAGCCGGGACGCCCCGGCACGGCGATGCCGGCGGGGCTCTCCCAGCCCGGCTCATGCGCGCCGGAGGGTTTCCAGAGCACGAAGTCCATCGCGTCGCGCTTGTAGGGCGCGACGTCGACGCGCGCGCCCGCCAGCATGTCGTCCAGGGAGCGGCGCGCCAGCGCCCCGTAGCGCGGCAGCCGCCCGCTGTTCTCCCGCGCCGCCGCCTGCATGGCGGCCACCGAGAACAACACGTGATTTTCCGCCACATAGGCGAAACCGCGCGCCACGAGCCGCTCGATCAGCGTGCGCATCTCGGCGATATGCCCGGTCGCGCGCGGCTCGACGGTGGGCGCCAGCACGCCGAGCGCCTGCGTATCCTTGCGATACTGCGCCTCCGTCGTTTCCGTGACGCGGCGGATGGCCTCGTTCAGCGGCAGGGCGGGAAAGTCGCGCGCCGCGCGGGCGTTGATCTTGTCGTCGACATCGGTGAAATTGCGCACGTAAGTTACCGCCTCCGCGCCGTAGCGATGGCGCAGCAGGCGGAACACGAGATCGAACACGATGACGGGACGCGCGTTGCCGATGTGCGCGTAGTCATACACCGTCGGACCGCAGACATACATGCGCACCGCCTGCGGATCGACGGGAATGAAATCTTCCTTGACCCGCGTCAGCGTGTTGAAAAACCGCAGCGTGTAAGAGCTGTCCTGCGTCGAAGGCATGTGCGCCGTTCCCCCAATGCCGCCGGGATGGCGCGCGAATGACCGCGATCCCTGTCATATAAGGGTTATCTGCCCTCTCGGCCGGATGTCGTCAAGGGCGGGGTCGGCGACCGCCCTCAAGGACGGCGCTCAGATGTAGATCGAGGTCGCGATGATGAAGAAAATGAGCACGCCGACGACGTCGTTGGAGGTGGTGATGAAGACGCCTGTGGCCACCGCCGGATCGAGCCGCAGGCGCTTGAGCGCAAGCGGCACGAGCGACCCGACGACGGAGGCCTGCACGGTGACGACCAGCAGGGAAAGCAGCGCGGTGAGCGCGAGCAGGGCCGGCCGGTCGATGTCCATGAAACCCGACACGGCCATGATGCCGATGCCGATGATCAGCCCCACGATGGTGCCGTTGAGCAGCGCGCCCCCCAGTTCGCGCACGATGCGCCCGCCGATGTCGCCGACCCACAGCGCGTTCGACGCCAGCGCCTGCACGGTAATGGTGGAAGCCTGGATGCCGGCGTTGCCCGCCAGCGACATGACGATGGGAATGAGGCTCGCCAGAATCGCCGCCTCCGTCAGCGCGTCCTCGTAGGACCCGACCACCAGCGCCGCGATGCTGGAGCCGATCAGCCCGGCGCTCAGCCACGGCAGGCGGCGCGGGACGATCTGGAGCGGACCGTCCATCGCGCTGGCGTCGGCGGCAAGGCCCGCCATCAGCTTCATGTCCTCTTCCGCTTCCTCGCGGTCGATCTCCCGCAGTTCCTCCGCCGTGATGATGCCGAGCAGCGCCCCGCCCGCATCGACGACGGGCAGCACCGGCAGATGCTCGCGCTCGGCGACGCGGGCCACCTCCTCGCGATCGGTATCGGCCGAGACCGTGACCGTATCGGCGCGCATGATGGTGCCGACGACCGTATCGGTCGGATACAGCACCAGATCCCGCACCTTCAGGTAGCCGACGAGCTGGCGGCCGCCGTTGGTGATATAGACGGCGTAAAGGCGGTCGATGATATCGGCGTTCCGGCGTATCTCGTCGATGACCTGGGCGACCGTCCAGTCCTGCGGCACGGCGACGAGGCGCCGGCGCATGACGGCGCCGGCCGTCTCGTCCCGGTAGGCGATGGCGGCGCGCACCTCCTCCGCCTGCGGATGAGCGGCGAGAGCCGCCTGGACGAGATGTTCCGGCAGGTCGGCCAGGAAGTCGGCGGCATCCGCCACCGACAGTTTCGCCGCGATTCTGGCGATGCGCTGCTGACCTTCGGCGTCGAGCAGGCTGGCGCGAATCGTCGGGTCAAGTTCCTCCAGCGCCGCGAGACCCGGCGCGTCCGGCAAAAGCCGCAGCAGCGCGCGGGCGCGGCGGGGCTTCAGCAGCAGGATGAGTCGCGCGGCCTCCGCGGGCGTCAGGGCGGCGACATCGGCGAGTTCCGCCTCAGCGCCGGCCTTGAGCAATTGATTGAGCTGTTCGAGAGGCTCCGCCTCGCCGTGGGATGCGCGCCGCAGTTCTTCAATCAGCATGATTCTCGCTCCATAAATTCGCCGTTGCATGCCGGAAAACCCGCAAGCCCGCCGCGCGGGGACGCCGATCGGCGCCCTTTACAAGTTGCGCCGTTCAACAAAGCGCGCTACTCATAGAGCCGTTCTGATACAATTTCTTGACGAGCCGATCCCGCGCCGGACGATCGCCGGGCCGACATCCGGCATGGGGGCGACGCCGGCGAAGCGCCGCGACAGACGGCGCGGATACCCGCATGAAGCATCCATACGGGTGTGTTTTTTATGCAACACCCCAGTGCTTTGCGACGTGAGCGGACCGTTTTTCCCCTGATCCGCGTCCGGCGCCCGTTCGCCCTGAAACCCTTGAATCAAAAGGGATAACTATTTTTTGGCGGCCTTTCGCCGCTCATTGTTATTATTCTGTCGCGAACTCGTGTCCAATAATCGTCGGCAATCAGATTGGAGAGTTGAACATGAAATCCGCCTTTCTCCGCTATGTTCTTGCTGCATTCATTGGACTTTTCATGGTGAGCGGCCCCGCCTTCGCGCAAAATGTGCGGATCACGGGCGCTGGCGCGAGCTTCCCGTTCCCGCTCTATTCGGCGTGGTTCCAGAAGTATAGCCAGGTCACGCGCAACGTGCGCATCGACTACCAGTCCACGGGCAGCGGCGCCGGCGTACAGCAGTTCATCCAGCGCCTCGTGGACTTCGCCGGCAGCGACTCGGCGATCTCCGACGAGCAGATCTCCCAGGTCAACGGCGGCGTCGTGGTGCTGCCCCTGACGGCCGGCAAGATCGTTCTCGCCTACAACCTGCCGGGCGTTGCGGAGCTGAAGCTTCCGCGCGAGGTTTACCCGTTGATCTTCACGGGTGAGGTCACCCGCTGGAACGACCCGCGCATCGTCGCCGCCAACCCCGGCGTGACGCTCCCCGACCAGACGATCACCGTCGTCCGCCGTTCGGACAGCTCGGGCACCACTTTCGTGTTCACCAAGCACCTGAGCGAAATCAGCGCCTCCTTCAAGGAGAAGCTCGGTTCCGGCACCACCGTGCAGTGGCCGAGCCTGCCGAACTTCGTCGGCGCGCCGCGCAACGACGGCATCACCGCCACCGTCATGCAGACGCCCGGCTCCATCGGTTACATCGAGTATGGCTTCGCCAAGCTCTCCAACACCCCCTTCGCCCTGCTCGAGAACAAGTCGGGCAACTTCGTGAAGGCGAGCCGCGAAACCGGCCAGGCCGCGCTCGCGAGCGCCGATTTCTCGGGTGACGACCTGCGCATCTGGATCCCGGATCCGGCCGGTGCGGACGCCTATCCGATCTCGACCTTCACCTGGCTGCTGTTCTTCAAGAACCACGGCAACGCCGAGATCCAGTCCGCCCTGCGCGACTTCGTGAAGTGGGCCGCGACCGACGGCCAGCAGCTTGCCGAGGAACTCGGCTACATCCCGCTGCCCAAGGTGGCCGCCGACCGCGTCATCGAAGAGTCCGCCAAGATCCAGTAAGGAACGGGCGGGTATATGACGGACAGCTCCCGGATCCCCGCGGTCCGGGAGCACAATGCGCGGATAACGTCATCCGTCAATCTGCCGATGGCGGCCCTGCCCGCGCGGCGGATTGCCCAATGCGGGTTGTTCGTGGCCGATGGTTCATCAACAAGGTGATGCAAGATGGCTCAGCTCAAGCCTACCTTACTGTCCGAGAAATCCATTTCGCAAAATCCCACCGGCGCCGAATACGCCACCGACCGCGGCTTCAGGGGGCTGGCGCTCGCCAGCGGCGTCGGGGCGATCCTGCTGCTCGTGGCGGTTCTGATCGTGATCGGCGCGGAAGCGCTTCCGGCTATCTCCAAGCACGGTTTCAGCTTCCTGACGAGCGCCGTCTGGGCGCCGGGGCGCAACGAGTTCGGCATCCTGGCCGAGATCTGGGGTACGCTTTACAGCTCCATCCTCGCTCTCCTCATCGCCGGTTTCTTCGGCGTCGCCATCTCCATCTTCCTGACGCAGGACTTCCTGCCGCCGGCGCTGGCGCAGGTCTTCCGCACCATCGTCGAGATGCTCGCCGCCATCCCCAGCGTCGTCTACGGCCTGTGGGGTATCTTCGTCGTCATTCCGGCCATCCGGCCGCTGGCGAACTGGCTGCACGAATACCTCGGCTTCATCCCCTTCTTCGGCACCTCCTACGGTGGCCCCGGCATGGCGCCCGCGGTGATCGTGCTGGCCATCATGGTGCTGCCGACGGTCGCCGCCATCTCGCAGGATGCGTTCCGCCTCATTCCCTACAAGGTGAAGGAAGCGGCCTACGGCATGGGCACGACGCGCTGGGAAGCGATCCTGAAGGTCATGGTTCCGACCGCCGCGAACGGCATCTTCGCCTCGCTGGTTCTCGGTTTCGGCCGCGCGCTCGGCGAAACGATGGCGCTCGCCATGATCATCGGCAACGCGAACCAGATCAGCCTGTCGCTTTTCTCGCCTGCCAACACGCTGGCGTCGCTGCTCGCCTCGACCTTCCCGGAAGCCGGCCAGCTCGAGCGCGAGGCGCTGATGTTCGCCGCGCTGACGCTGCTTTTCATCACCTTCATCGTAAACGTCGCGGGCACGATCATCATGGCCTTCGCGTCCAAGCAGCAGACGAGCTGAGGGGAGCACCGCAATGACTTTCACCACAGCCAACATGCAGCAGGCAGCCGTCGGGGCCCGCCCGGTCCCCAGCATGCGCCGCTCGTTCGCGGAGCCGCGCAACCTGCGCAGCTTCATCCTCACCGTCTTCGTCTGGTTCCTCGCCGTCGTCGCGGCGGTGCCGCTGTTCTCCGTGCTCTACATGCTCATCTCCCAGGGCGGCGCGCGGCTGAGCCTCGATCTGTTCACGGAACTGCCGCCCGCGGGCTTCATGCCGGGCGGCGGCTTCGGCAACGCCATCATCGGCACGCTGGTGATGGTCGGCATCGGATCGGCGATCTCCATTCCGCTCGGCATCCTGGGCGGCACCTATCTCGGCGCGATCGCGCCCACCGGCAAGCTGACGGAAACGGTACGCTTCGTCGCGAAGGTGCTGACCGGCTTTCCCTCCATCCTCGTCGGTGTGTTCGTCTTCGGCGCCATAGTGCAGGCCATGGGCACGTTCTCCGCGCTCGCGGGCGGCGTGGCGCTGGCGATCGGCATGCTGCCGACCGTGCTGCTGACCTCCGAGCAGGCCATCCGCATGGTGCCCCAGCGCATGAAGGACGCCGCCACAGGCATCGGCTGCACCTCGACGCAGACCGTGCTGAAGGTGGTGCTGCCGACGGCGCTGCCCGGCATCATGACCGGCATCATGCTCGGCATCGCCTCGGCGGCGGGCGAATCCGCGCCGCTGCTGTTCACCGCGCTGTTCAGCAGCTTCTGGCTGGAGAGCCTGGTCGAGCCGACCGCCTCGCTGTCGATCCTCATCTACAACTTCTCGGGTATGCCCTTCCCGAACCAGATCCAGCTCGCCTGGTCCGCATCGCTCGTGCTGGTGCTGATCGTACTCGTGTTCAACATCCTCAGCCGGCTCTTCGGAAGCCGGAAGGTCTAACGTCGCCGTCGGAGTAGGCCCATGACCATCAACCTGTCCTCCTCGTCCGCCGCCACGGCTCCGGTCGCCGGCGCCAACGCGCCGCAGTATGCGATCTCCGCGGCGATCGACAAGATCTTCTACGGTGACTTCCTTGCCGTGCGCGACAGCGCCATCGGCGTCGAAAAAGGCAAGATCACCGGCTTCATCGGCCCCTCGGGCTGCGGCAAGTCCACGGTGCTGCGCAGCCTCAACCGCATGAACGACCTGATCCCGATCTTCCGCCTCGAAGGCCGGGTCGACTTCATGGGTCAGGACATCTATGCCAAGGACATCGATCCCGTGTCGGTGCGCCGCCACATCGGCATGGTGTTCCAGCAGCCCAACCCGTTCTCGATGAGCATCTACGAGAACGTCGCCTTCGGTCTGCGTCTCAACCGCTTCAAGGGCAACATGGACGAGCAGGTGGAGCGTTCGCTGCGCCGCGCCGGTCTGTGGAACGAGGTGAAGGACAAGCTGAAGCAGAACGGCCTCGCCCTCTCGGGCGGCCAGCAGCAGCGCCTGTGCATCGCCCGCGCCATCGCGATCGAGCCCACGGTGCTGCTGATGGACGAGCCCTGCTCGGCGCTCGACCCCATCGCGACGCGCATCGTGGAAGAGCTGATGCTGGAGCTGAAGAACGACTACAGCGTCGCCATCGTGACCCACAACATGCAGCAGGCCCAGCGCGTCGCCGACATCACGGCGTTCTTCTCGGTCGACGTCTCCAAGGGCGGCCGCACCGGCTATCTCGTGGAGAAGGGCCCGACGGCCGAGCTCTTCGCCAATCCCCAGGAGCAGCTGACCCGCGAATACGTTTCCGGCCAGTTCAGCTAAGGAGTGGGTCATGAAGCGCGCAGGTCTCAACGCAGCGCTGCGGGTAGCGGCGTTCGCGGCGGCCCTTTGCCTCGCCGGCGGGGTGAAGGCCGTTGAACTCAAGGGAGCGGGGGCGACCTTCCCCGCCAACCTCTACGCGGAGTGGATCGGCGAGTTCAACCGGGCGAACCCGGAAATCACCGTCAGCTACGACGCGGTCGGCAGCGGCGAGGGCATCCGGCGGTTCACGCAGGGCGTCGTCGCCTTCGGCGCCACGGAGCGCCCGATGACCGAGGCGGAAGTCGCGCGTGTCGAGGAGGGCGTGCTGCACGTGCCCACCACGGCCGGCATGGTGGTTCTCGCCTACAACATCCCCGGCCTGTCGCAGGATCTGCGGCTGAGCCGCCAGGCGCTGGCGGGGATCATGAGCGGCCAGATCAGGAACTGGAACGACCCGCTCATCCGCGCCGCCAACCCGGACATCGAGCTGCCGGAAAAAACCATCGCCATCGTCGCCCGACGCGACGCCAGCGGCACCACCTTCTCCTTCACCAACCATCTGGCGACCGTCAGCGGAAGCTGGCAGGAAGTCGGCACCAGCGTCGCCTGGCCGGGCAACACGATGGTCGTTTCCGGCAACGAGGGCGTCGCGGGGCGGATCGCGATCACGGAATATTCGATCGGCTATGTCGAGTACTCCTTCGCGGCCCGGCTCAGGCTGCGCTCGGCGCTGCTGGAGAACAAGGCGGGACGGTTCGTCCGCGCGGACGGCGCCTCCGGCGCCGCGGCGCTGGCCTCCGCGCTCGACGCGATGCCCGAAGACGGGCGCCAGCTCATTCCCGATCCCGAGGGCGAGGCGGTTTATCCCATCGTCTCGTATAGCTGGGCGCTGCTGCGCACCGCGAACAAGGACCCGCAGGTCGCCGACGCGCTGAAGCGTTTCGTCGGCTGGGGTCTCGTCGAAGGCCAGACGTTCGCCGACCGGCTCGGTTACATCCCGCTGCCCGCCCCCGTCGTGGAGCGCGCGCAGTCGATTCTCGGCCAGTTGCGCTGAGCCCCTCCCCTTCCGGCCCCTCACGGGAGCCGGAAATCATGGCATCGGGGCGCTGTCCGGCGATCGTTACCGGATAGCGCCCCGAGATTTCATGACGGGGTCGAAGAACGATCCATCGCGTATCTCCACGGAACGCGCCGGGAGCGCCCGGCCGCGCGGATCGCTGTTCCATTACAATGTACATTATCTATATTCTTTAACCCATATGACCACATCGCGACAGCATATCGTTTTGCAACGACATTTATGTTCGATATCCTCCAGACACGGGAGGGGCACAAGCCAGTGCGGCGCTCCACCGTGGCCCGCAAGGAGCCGGCGCAAGACCTGACGTGCCGGTGATTCGGGAAATGCCGGCAGGGGCGATCGGTAAGGCGGGAGGAAACGGATGGCGCTTTTGATGGACCTTCAGGCGATCGAGACTGCGCTGGTGCGTCTGATAGCGCTATCGGCTGCGCCCGAAGCCGATGTTTTCGAGGACAAGGAGCCGCTGTCGGCGGATGTCGTGCGGCGCATGATAGGCGGCTACGCCTATATCAACGAGCTGCTGCGCGCGCAGGTGAACCTGTTCAGCTACGGCAGTTCCGCCCACTGGCTCGAACTCAACCACCTCGTGCTGTGCGGCGCGACGCCGGAGCGGAGGGAACAGTTTCGCAACCATATCGCGCAGACGGAGCGCCGTTTCTATGACGATTCCATCGGCGGCATCGGCGAGCGGATCGACTGGCTGATGCGCCATCGCTCCAATTCTCCCGAGGCGCTGGCGGCGGGGATCTTCCTGCATATGACGAGCGCGCCGCAGCTTTTCATCGAGGGCAACCGCCGCACGGCAACGCTCGTCGCGAGCTACGCGCTGACCTCCCGCGGGCGCCCGCCGCTGGTGGTGACGGAAAACGACTACAAGGCCTATTTCGCGCTCACCGACGACTGCAAACATATGCACAGGGATCGCTGGGACCATTTCCTGTCCTATTACGGGTTCAGCTACCGCATGGAACGCTTCATCCGGCAGACGGCCGACGCACGCTATCTGAAAGAAAGCGACGGGCCGGAGGGGCCGGCGACGGGCATGGCGTCTTCCCCTTGCCGGGCGAATCCGTCATAGCTCTTCACGGTGCGCGTCTGCCGGCAAGGCGACTCAATTTCGCCACGATGCGGACGAAGCATGCCGCGCCTTCAACCTTTATTCATCCTCACCTGTCAGCCTGCGTCGCGTGACAGCCATCCGAATGCAACAGACCATCATGATTCGCATTGTTCTCCTGTCCGGGTTCGCGTGCCTTCTTTCCCTGCCCTCCGCCATGGCGGAGCAGACGCTCGCGAACGCCGCCGAACCCGCTTCCAGACCCGGCAGCCCTACCTTCGTGCTGCCGGCGAACGACGGCTATGGCGTGGCCGATTGCCTGTCCGTCGGCGGCGAATGCGCGATTCAGGTCGCCAACGCCTGGTGCGCGGCACAGGGCTATCATCACGCATCGGAAATGAGGACGGTTTCCGCCGGCGAGAGATCCGCGCGCGGACCCGCGGTTGCCGTGACCTGCGATCCGTGATCGCACGGCGCACGCCGGCCAGACGAAACGGGAGGATGGCCGGTTGACCGCGCCGCCCGTCCTGACGATCTTGCAAACCGCCGGACGGGCGATCCGTCCGCGCCGCTGCCCCGGAGAGGCCTACGTGACCTTCACAGCTTTCGCTTCATCCTGCACAGCTTTCGCTTCATCCCGCACCGGAGCGCGCAGCGCTCTCGCCTGCGCGTTGCTCGCCGCGCTGACGGCCGCCTCCTGCAACACCACCCAGAACGCGCCCGTCAAGCCTGAAGCGCAGGACGGCTCCGTCTATGCCGCGCCGCTCAACACCGCGGCCCTGTCGAAGCAATCCTGCGGCGCCCCGATCATCGCCTACCGCAACCTGATCGACAGGGACGTGCGCACCGGCTTCCTCAGCCAGTCGGTCTACGACCGGATCGCACCGCAGATCGCCAGCGCCGCGGCCACCTGCATAGCCGGCAACGAGGCCGCCGCCCTCGCCTCGCTGCGCGCCACGAAAAGCCAGTTCGGCTATCCCGTCTGACGGGAGCATCGCCCCCGGGCGCATCTTCCGATCAAACGGTTCCGTTTGATCGGAACGCGCTCTAAAGCGGCAGACATTCAAACTGAATCGAACTGCCGCTCTATGTTTTTGTTTTAGAGCGGCGTGCATTCAAGCGGAATCGTCACGCCGCTTTAAATTCCATATTTTACCGCAACTTGCGTTCAAATCGATCAATCGACTTGAACGCAAACTGCTGTAGCATCGGACCGAAAAGTGCACACACTTTTCGGTCCGATGCTCTAAAGACGGCTTTCGAGAAACGCCACGATATAAGCCGGCATGGTGTCTATATCGATGTCGGCGCGCCCGCGCACGATGCGGATGCCGGACAATTCCGGCTCCGCCTCCCGCGCCAGAAAGGCGTCGATCCGCGCCTTCATGACCTCGGCCGGCAGGTCGGAGCGGGCCTCGCGCAGCAGCGCGATGCGCGGTCCGTCCAGCACGCCGGTCCAGCCGGCATCGAAGGTGACGGTATCCGGCCCGAGGCCCGTTTCCTCCAGCAGTTCCCGCTCCACGCTGCCCGCGATGTCGACGCTGTCGTCGGGGCGAACGTCGTTGCGGTCGAGGCTGCCGCCGGGAAAATACACCTTGCCGCCATTGGCCGTATGCGCGCCCATCTCGCCCAGCAGATAGGCGCCGTCGCCGGAGCGCAGCGCCGCGACGCCGAAGCAGTTGCCCACGCCGGGTTCGGGAAAGCCGAAATCGTGCATGGCGAGGAAGCTGGCGTAGTCCGCCTCGCGCAGCCGCACCGCGAGCACGCCGTCCTCGACGGCGCGGCTGACGCATATGAGCACGATGCCGTTGAACAGCGCGGGCTTTTCCCTGATGCGCCGATCCCAGTTCGCCGCGATCCGCGCGTGGTTCTCGCGCGCCCACGCCCACGGCTCGCGCTCAAGGACGGCCTCGACCCGCCGGAGGGCGACGACCCGCAGGCCGTTATGCGCGCGCGCCGGCATTACACGGGCTGCGCCGTGAAGCGAAGCGTGGGCGCGACGAATTCGTCCTGCGCCTCGATGAGCCGCAGCTCGCGCCCGCCCAGTTCCACCGTCGTGCGGAACAGGCCGTGCATGGACGAGGCGGCGGCTTCCAGCGCCGCCACCGCCGAACGGGTTTTGAGGTAGTGCACGAAGAACAGCGCGGCGATGACGTCGCCGCCGCCGTTGACGGTGATCGGCAGGCGCGGCGTGCGCACCCGATAGAGCCCCTCGCTGCCGGAGGCGAGCAGGTCGAGGCTGTCGTCGGGCGTGTCTTCGGTGATGACGGACGTCACCAGCACGACACCCGGCCCCTTCGCATGCAGGCCGTCGATGGCGGCGCGCGCCAGCGCCAGCGTGGGCGCGGCGTGTTTGGCCAGCAGCTCCAGCTCGAAATGATTGGGCGTGATGACATCGGCGGCCGGCACCGCATGATCGCGCATGAATTCCTCGATGCCGGGCCGCACGAAGACGCCGCGTCCGACATCGCCGATGACCGGATCGCAGCAATAGAGCGCCGCCGGATTGGCCGCCCGCACGCGCCCCACGGTGGAGACGATGGCGTTGCCGATATCGGCCGATCCCATATAGCCGGAGAGCACCCCGTCGCAGGTTCCCAGAACGCCGCGTTCGCCGATGCCGTCGACCAGATCCTCGATCGAATGGCCGTCGAACACCCGCCCCTTCCAGGAGCCGTAGCCCGTGTGGTTGGAGAACTGCACCGTATGGATGGGCCATACGTCGATCCCCAGCCGCTGCATGGGAAAAATGGCCGCCGCATTTCCGACATGGCCGTAGGCGACATGGGACTGGATGGAAAGCACGTTCATTGTTATCTGGAACCCCGGCTGGATGCATCGTCCCGCGCGGGCCTTGCCGGCCGCGCGGTCCGCGGCCAGGCTCCCGCACAAGCCGCGACGAGCGTTTCTACGTCCGCGGGAGGCTGGCCGCAAGGGTCCCGCTACAAACATCCTCGCTCGTCCCGCGCCGCCCGCCTTGCTTACGATGACGGAGCACGCATGACCATCGCAACCCTCATCGACACCGTGATCGTCTTCGCGCGCGACAATGCCGCGTGGGCCGCGCCGATCGTCTTTCTGGTCGCCTTCGCGGAATCGTTCGCCGTGCTGGCGCTGCTGGTGCCGGGATGGGCGATCCTGATCGGCATCGGCGCGCTCACGGGCGCGGCGGGCATCGACTTCTGGCCCCTGTGGGCCGCGGCGGCTTCGGGCGCGGCGCTCGGCGACTGGATTTCCTATTGGGTGGGGCACCGCTTCAGGCACGGCGCCACACGCTGGTGGCCGCTGTCGCGCCATCCGGCCATGGTGGAGCGCGGCTACGCCTTTTTCCGGCGTTTCGGCGCGTGGAGCGTCTTCATCGGCCGCTTCTTCGGCCCGCTGCGGGCGGTGGTGCCACTGATCGCGGGCGTCTTCGGCATGCGGCAACTGCCCTTCCAGTGCGCCAACGTCGCCTCCGCCCTGCTGTGGGCCTTCCTTCTGCTCGCGCCGGCCGGGGCTGCGGTGCGCGGGCTGATGTGAACGCGGCCGCGAGACATTTTTCGCCACTGTGCTCATGCGACCATAGCTTACCGGACACGATTGGCGTATGCACGGCTGCCGGAAACGCAGGGCTCATACCGTTTCCCAATGAGCCCCTCTCGTCGAGAAACGGCATGAGCCCGCGCGGCGCTCGAACGGAACCCGCGCGACCCGCCGGAAGCGGGAAACGTCGGCGCAATGCGCCGGACAGGAAAGATGTAGTCAGATGGATGCTGTCGCTCCCCTCTCCAGAAGAGCCGTGCCGCCGGGCTGGCGGCCGGACCGTTGCGATCGCATCGCCCTCGTGTTGCAGGGCGGCGGCGCGCTTGGCGCCTATCAGGGCGGCGTCTACGAGGCGCTGCACGAGGCGGGGCTGGAGCCCGACTGGGTTTCGGGCGTGTCGATCGGCGCCGTCAACGCCGCCATCATCGCCGGCAACCCGCCCGACCAGCGCCTGCCGAAGCTGCGCGCCTTCTGGGAAAAGATCACAGAGCGCAAGGTGTGGGCCTACACCCCCGACGGCGACATCTTCCGGCAGTTGCGCAACGCCAACAGCGCCTTCCTCACCTACATGTTCGGACAGCCGGGCTTCTTCACGCCGCATGTCCCGAGCCCTTTCTTCAGCCCGGCCGGCGCGCGCACGGCGACGAGCTTCTACGACATGTCGCCGCTGGGCCAGACACTGGAAGAGCTGATCGACTTCTCGATCATCAACAGCCAGAGGATGCGCTTCGCCGTGGGCGCGGTGAATGTCATGACCGGCAATTTCACCTATTTCGACAACGCCCACGAGGAGATCGCGGCCGAGCACATCATGGCTTCCGGCGCGCTGCCGCCCACGCTGCCGATGCAGAAGATCGGCACGGATTTCTACTGGGACGGCGGTCTCGTGTCGAACACGCCGCTGCAACACCTGCTCGACCAGTCCGACCACCAGAACTCGCTGGTTTTCCAGGTCGATCTGTTCAGCGCCCGCGGCGCGCTGCCGCGCGACATCTTCGATGTGTTCAGCCGGCAGAAGGACATCATGAACTCCTCCCGCACGCGCTACAACACCGATGTCTACCGCCAGATCCATCAGTGGAAGACGCGGCTGCTCGCGGCGCTGGAGAAAGTGCCCGACGAGCTGCTCACCGACGACGAGCGCTACCTGCGCCACCAGCTCGGCGACATGCCGGAAATCACCATCCTGCAACTCATCTACCAGCAGACGGCCTACGAGGGGCACGCGAGGGATTACGAGTTTTCCGGCACCTCGATGCGCGAACACTGGCACACGGGCTACGAGGACACGCGGCGCACGCTGCTGCAACGGGAGTGGCTGGAGATGCCGCCGCCCGGCGCGGGCATTGTGGTGCACGACGTGCACCAGAAGCGCGCGCTCTGAAAACGCCCTACCGCGCGGCAGGCGCCCGCAGGCCGGCGCTCGGCGCGGGCGTTGCGGCGGCGGGAGCGGCCGCCGCCTGGGGCGCGACGCGCGAGGGCACGAGATGCTGTTCGGAAGGCGGGGGCGGCACGTTGTTGCCGCCTTGCAGCACGCCCGGAGGCAGCCTGCGCGCGCAGCCGGCGAGCGCCGCGGCGGCCGCGACGGTGATGACCACGGCCCATCGATTGATCGTCATGACAATTCCCTCCTGCCGCATGCGGGATCGTCGCATGCGGATTACGCGACTCGTGCGCGACTTCCGGCACAGATGCGGCCGGTCGCGGCCGCGCCGGGCAATCTACAGCATTTTTTCCCCGATGCGAGCCCGCGCGCGCGGCGGCGCGGGCATGAAGAATTTGCGTCACATCGCTTGACCCCGCGCGGCTCGCGGCGTTAACAAGCCTGTTCAGGTTTCCGGTATGCAGCAGGAAAGTGCCGCCATGGCGCGTATCGTCCTCATCGACAACTATGATTCCTTCACGTGGAATCTGGTGCATCTCGTCGCCTCCACCGGCGCGCAAGTGGACGTGTACCGCAACGACGCCGTCACGGCGGAGGAGATCCGCGCCGGCGCGCCGGACGCCATCGTGCTGTCGCCCGGCCCCTGCACGCCCAACGAGGCGGGCATCTGCCTCGACGTCATCGCGCGGCTCGGACCGAAGATTCCGCTGTTCGGCGTGTGCCTCGGCATGCAGGCGATGGGACAGGTCTACGGCGGCGAGGTCGTGCGTGCGCCGCAGCCCATGCACGGCAAGCTCTCCGAAGTCCGCCACGACGGGCGCGGCCTGTTCCGCGGCATCAACGGCCCCTTTCAGGCGACGCGCTATCACTCGCTCATCGTCGATCGCGCCACGCTGCCCGACGATCTCGCGGTGACGGCGGAAGCGGACGGGCTGATCATGGCGCTGTCGCACAGGACGCTGCCGGTGCACGGCGTCCAGTTCCATCCCGAGAGCATTCTTTCCGAGCACGGCGCGACCATCGTGCGCAACTTCCTCGACCTCGCCGGCGCGTGGAACGCATCCGCGCGCCTTGCCGAACCCGTCTGAACCGGCGCCCGCAGGAACCCGTTTCCGGAATCCCTCGCCAGAAGCCATTGCCAGAAGCCCTCGCCAGGAACCGTTTCATGGATGCTTTCAAGCCCTTCATCGCCAAGGTCGCCACCGGCGCCTCGCTCAGTCGCGAAGAGGCGCGCGCGGCGTTCGACACCATTCTGTCGGGCGAGGTCACGCCCGCGCAGGGCGGCGGCTTCCTGATGGCGCTGCGCGTGCGCGGCGAGAGCGTGGCGGAGATCACCGGCGCCGTGGAGGCGCTGCGCGCGCGCATGCTGCGCGTGGAAGCGCCTGAAAACGCCGTGGATATCGTCGGCACCGGCGGCGACAATTCCGGCAGTTACAATGTTTCCACGCTGGCCGCCATCATCACGGCGGCGGCGGGCGTGCCGGTCGCCAAGCACGGCAACCGGGCCGCGTCATCGAAATCGGGCGCGGCGGATGTGCTGGCCGCGCTGGGCGTCAACCTCGGCGGCGGTCCCGACGTCATCGCCCTCGCCATCCGGGAGGCGGGCGTCGGCTTCATGTTCGCGCCGAACCACCACGCCTCGATGCGGCACGTCGCCTCCGTCCGGGTGGAACTCGGCACGCGGACGCTGTTCAACATCATCGGCCCGCTGTCGAATCCCGCCGGCGCGCGCCGGCAGGTGCTGGGCGTCTATTCCTCCTCGCTGCTGGCGCCGCTGGCGGAAGTGCTCGGGGCTCTGGGGTCGGAACGGGTGTGGCTGGTGCATGGCCTCGACGGGCTCGACGAACTGTCGACGGCCGCGCCGACCGATGTCGTCGCGCTGGAGAACGGCGACATCCGCCGCTTCACCGTGACGGCGGAAGACGCCGGCCTGCCCCCCGCGCGGCCGGAAGACCTGCGCGGCGGCGACCCGGAACACAACGCGCGTGCGCTCCTCGCGGTGCTGGAGGGCGAGCGATCGCCCTATCGCGACATCGCCGTGCTCAACGCCGCCGCCGCTCTCGTCATCGCGGACAAGGCGGCGAACCTGCGCGAGGGCGCGGCCATCGCCGCCGCGGCGCTCGATTCGGGCAAGGCGCGCGCGACGCTGGACAGGCTCGTCGCGGTTTCCAACGGCGGGAGCGGCGCATGACGGCCCCGGACGTGCTGGCGCGGATCGAGACGTACAAGCGCGCGGAGATCGCCGCCGCGAAGGAGGCCTTGCCGCAGGCCGAGATCGAACGGCGGGCCGCGGCCGCGCCCGCGCCGCGCGGATTCGCGGCGGCCATCGCCCGCCATCTCGGCGCGGGGCGGCCGGCGCTCATCGCCGAGATCAAGAAGGCGAGCCCCTCGAAAGGGCTGATCCGGGCCGATTTCGACCCGCCCGCGCTGGCGCGCGCCTATGCGAAGGGCGGCGCGACCTGCCTTTCCGTGCTGACCGACGGTCCCTCGTTCCAGGGCGATCCGACCTATCTTTCGGCGGCGCGCGAGGCGTCCGGCCTGCCGGTGCTGCGCAAGGATTTCCTGTTCGATCCCTACCAGGTCTATGAAGCGCGCGCCTGGGGCGCCGACTGCATCCTGATCATTCTGGCGAGCGTCGACGACGTTGCCGCCCGCGCGCTCGCCGACACTGCCCGCGCGCTCGGCATGGATGCGCTCGTCGAGGTGCACGACGCGGCCGAACTCGACCGCGCGCTGGCGCTGGGAGAAAAACTCGTCGGCATCAACAACCGCAATCTGCGCACGTTCGAAACCTCGCTCACGGTGAGCGAGCGGCTCGCGCCGCGCATTCCCGCCGATCGCATTCCGGTAGGCGAAAGCGGCATTTTCACCCACGCCGATGTCGTCCGCCTGCGGGCGGCGGGCGTCGATACCTTCCTCGTGGGGGAGAGCCTGATGCGGCAGGAAGACGTCGAGGCCGCGACCCGCAACCTGCTTTTCGGCGACGCGGCGCCGGCCGCGTGAGCCGAAAAGCGTGATGCAAAGTCATCAGCCATCCAAAAACCGCCGTCAGGCGGCGCGAGCTTGCAAGAGACATCCGCGTATTCATTGACTTTAAAGCGTAAACTTCTATGGTCCGCAACAAGGATGCGGGGTGTTCCCCATCCAGGGACGGGCCGTTGCCGGCCCAGCGTCGCCATTCGGGACATGCGGTTCCGCTCTTCGGCGCCTGTTTAACGGAATACGATGTCGTTTTCGGAACTCGGTCTGAGCGAAAAGGTCTTGCAGGCGGTCTCGGCCGCCGGCTACACCTCTCCCACCCCCATCCAGGCGCAAGCCATTCCCCACGCATTGGCGCGGCGCGACGTGCTGGGCATCGCCCAGACGGGCACGGGCAAGACGGCGGCTTTCACGCTGCCGATGCTCAACCTGCTGGAAACCGGGCGCGCACGGGCGCGCATGCCGCGCACGCTCATTCTTGAGCCCACGCGCGAGCTGGCCGCGCAGGTGGAAGAGAGCTTCGTCAAGCTCGGCGCCAACCACAAGCTTTCCGTGGCGCTGCTGATCGGCGGCGTGTCCTTCGCCGATCAGGATGCGAAGATCACGCGCGGCGTCGACGTGCTGATCGCCACGCCCGGCCGCCTGCTCGACCATTTCGAGCGCGGCAAGCTGCTGCTGACCGGCATCGAGGTGCTCGTCATCGACGAGGCCGACCGCATGCTCGACATGGGTTTCATTCCCGATATCGAGCGCATCTGCAAGATGGTGCCCTTCACCCGCCAGACGCTGTTCTTCTCCGCCACCATGCCGCCGGAAATCCAGCGGCTGACGGAACAGTTCCTGAGCAACCCGGTGAAGATCGAGGTCGCGCGCCCCTCGTCCACCGCCAGCACGATCACCCAGCGGCTCGTCGCATCGGGCGCGGAAGCGCACGACAAGCGCGCCGTGCTGCGCAACCTCATCAGAAACGCCGAGGATTTGCAGAACGCCATCATCTTCTGCAACCGCAAGCGCGATGTGGCCATCCTGCTGCGCTCGCTGGAACGCCACCGCTTCAACGCGGTCGCGCTGCACGGCGATATGGACCAGATGTCGCGCATGCAGGCGCTCGACAAGTTCCGCACCGGCGGCGCGACGTTGCTGGTGGCGAGCGACGTGGCCGCGCGCGGTCTCGACATCCCCGAGGTGAGCCACGTCTTCAACTACGACGTTCCCTTCCATGCCGAGGATTACGTGCACCGCATCGGCCGCACCGGCCGCGCCGGGCGCTCGGGCTATGCCGCTTCCATCGTCACCAGCCATGACGCCAAGGCGCTCGCGGCCATCGAGGCGCTGACCGGCCAGCCCATCGCCTGGGAAGGACCGACCATCGACGAACTCCTCGCGGAACAGCCGGAACTGGAGCAACCCGATACGCGGCGCGGACGCTCGTCCTCGCGGCGCGAGGGCGGCGAGACGCGCGAGCGCCGCGGCACCCACGCGGGACGCTCCGTGCGGCGGACGGATGCGCCGGAACCGGCGGAAGTCGCGCGCCGCAACGCGCCGCCGCCGCGCCAGCACGAGCCCGTGCGCGCCGGCGACCGCCACAGCCGCTTCCGGCGCGAGGACGACGATTTGCCCGTGGTCGGTTTCGGCAACCATATCCCGGCCTTCCTGCTCCGCGCCGTGAACCTCGACGCCCTGTCGTCGGATAACGATTTCACCGAGCACGACAACGAACTCGAAGTGATCGAGGACGTCGCCGACGAGGCGGGCGAGGATGCGGCCGTCGCGCGCGAGCGCGCGGAGCAGCCCGCGACGGGCCGGGAAGGATCGTCACGCAGGAACCGCTCGCGCCGGGCGAAATCCATCGCGATTCGCACGCCGGAAGACGAGGCGCCGCCCGAAGCGGCGTCGGCGGCCGAGGCGGCGGTCGCGCAAGCGGCCCCTCCCCTGCCGGCGGAAACGGACGACGCGACGGCAGTCGCCGGGCCGGTCGCCGTCGTGGCGGAAGCGCCTTTGCCCGAAGCGCAGCCTGAAGAGCCGGCGCTTGCCGAGTCGCAGCCGGCTGAAATCCCCTCCCCGGAGACCTCATCCGCAGAGATTTCCCCTGCGGAGACATCTCTCGCCGAAACGCCGGCGGCTGAGCCGCAGGAGCCGGCCCCTGCCAAACCGGCGCGCCGCACGCGCCGGAAGGCCGAAACTGCCGGCGAGACGCCGGCGGCGGCCGAGGAACCGGCTGCGAAGCCGACCCGCACGCGCCGCAAGACCGCCGTGAAGGCGGCGGAAGACACGGCCGCGACGGAAGCGGCGCAGCCCGGGGCAACGGAGCCCGTCGCGGAAGAAGCTGCCGCGAAGCCGGTGAGGCGACGCCGGAAGGCGGCGGCCGAAGCGAATGCCGACGTAAACGTCGAGGCAAACGCCGAAGCCGGCGACGAAACGCCGAAGAGGACGCGCCGCACGAAAAAGGCGGCGGAAGAAGTCGTCGACGGCGATGCGGCGACCGCGGCGGCGAAGAAACCCGCCGCCCGCAGATCGCGCAAGAAGGCGGAAGCCGCCCCCCGGCCTGACGCGGAGCAGGGCGATGACACGCCAGGCGGAGAGCGCGGTCTGGAAGAGCGCGATGCGGCGAACGCCGCGCCGGTCGAAACGCCTTCGGAAACCTGATCACCGATGCGGTTCGACGTTCCGCTGATCGAGGGCCGGTTGTTGCGCCGTTACAAGCGCTTCCTGGCCGATGTCGATATCGCGGGTGAGACCGTGACCGTGCATTGCGCCAATCCCGGCGCGATGATCGGCCTGACGGAGCCGGACAATCGCGTCTGGCTGTCGCGGTCGTCGAACGCGAAACGCAAGCTTCCGCTGTCGTGGGAGATGGTGGAAGCCGTTTTCGGCCCGCAGAAGCACATCGTCGGCATCAACACGGCGCACCCCAACCGCATCGCCGCGGAGGCGATCGCGGCAGGCGCCATTCCCGAACTCGCGGGATATTCCGGGCTGCGCCGGGAAGTGCGCTACGGCAAGGCGAGCCGCGTCGACATCCTGCTGGAAGCGCAAGACCGGCCCGCGTGTTATGTCGAGGTCAAGAACGTCCATCTGATGCGGGAACCCGGCCTTGCCGAGTTTCCCGATGCGGTGACGGCGCGCGGCGCGCGTCATCTCGCGGAACTGGGCGACATGGTGGAAGCGGGGCATCGCGCAGTGATGCTCTTCGTCATCCAGATGCCGGCGGATCGCTTCACGCTGGCCGCCGATATCGACCCGTTCTATGCGCAGGCCTTCGCGCGCGCCACGGCGCGCGGCGTCGAGGCGCTGGCCGTCTCCTGCCGCCTCGATCCGGGCGGCGGCGATATCCCGGCCATCATCGAGCTGGACAAGGCGGTGCCCGTTCCGGGTTAGAGCGGGATGCGATCAGGTTGAATCGCCATCCCGCTCCAAATTCCATATTCTACCGCAACTTGCGTTCAATTCGATGAATCGACTTGAACGCAAACTGCTCCAAAGCGCGTTCCGTTCAGTCAGCCGCGCGCGTAGACGACATTGAGGCGCGTGCGGGCGACCTCGCGAAAGCCGTTCTGTCCCAGCAGCGCGTGCAGGTCCGTCTGCCAGCGGCTTTCGCTGTTTTCGAGAATGAGCAGGCGCGGCCACAGGCTTTGCGGCGCCAGGGCGAGGAACGGCTCCAGAATGAGGTCTTCCGCGCCCTGCACGTCGAGCTTGATGGCGTCGACATGGGTGAAGCCCTCGTCGCGGATGACGTCGAGCATGGTCCGGGCGGGCACGCGCAGGGTGGGCGCGTTGGCGGAGCCGACGATCTTGATGCTGGCCTCGCCGATGTTGGAGGGATCGAGAAACAGCGTCACCTCCCCCGCCCTGTCGGCGAGCGCGCAGGCGATCGCCTTGACGGTGCCGAAACGGTTGACGCCGATGTTCCAGACCAGCCGCTCGAACACCTCCGGCTGCGGCTCGATGGCGAGAATCCGCGCGCGCGGCCCCGCGTGCGCCGCCGCATGCAGGGCATAGAAACCCGCGTTGGCGCCGACATCGAGAAACACGAAATCCTCCGTGATCGCGGCGCGCAGGATCGCCAGTTCCTCGGCATCGAAGAACTGCGGCGTGAACAGCACCTTCTTTTCCGAAATATTGTTGTAGGGCTTGATGCGCATGCGCGCGCCGAGCGCCTCGATGTCGAGCGGCGCCCCCGCGAGAGAACGCAGGACGAGGTTGCGCAGGAAAAACGCACAGCGCCGACCTGCCCAGGTATCCGGCAGCCGGCCTGTCAATGCGAGCGCCGACCTGATGAACGGGGCTGGCGCGTAAGCGCCGAAGGGCTCCGATTCGGTCGGCATGGCTTGTGCGATCAAGTCTGTCACCATGAATCGATCATTACACCCCACCCGGCTCGCACGCCAGTCTCACGAACATCACTGCCTGGTTGCACGGAATGTCTTGCATGATGCGTCGTCTCGCTTAGATTGGAAAGGAGCACGATGCAAGGTTGCGCAACAGGTTTCTCATGAACGAATTCGAGGGCGCCGTCACCACGCGCCGGTTTAACGACATCATCATCTACGGCCCGGAGGATTTCGCCGGCATGCGCAAGGCGGGGCAGGCCGCCGCCGCCTGTCTCGATCTGCTGACGGACCTCATCAAGCCCGGCGTCACCACGGCCGCCATCGACGCGCTCGTCGCCGGCTACGGCGAGGAACACGGCTACCTCTCCGCAACGCTGATGTATCGCGGCTATCGCCATTCCTGCTGTACGTCGGTCAATCACGTCGTCTGCCACGGCCAGCCGAACGACAAGCCGCTGCGCGAGGGCGACATCATCAATGTCGACGTCACCTTCGTCGTCGACGGCTGGTATGGCGATTCGAGCCGCATGTACTATGTCGGCGAGGTGCCGCGCAAGGCGCAGCGGCTGGTCGAGGTGACATACGAATCACTGATGCGCGGCATCGCGGTCGTGAAGCCCGGCGCGACGCTCGGCGACATCGGCGCCGTCATCCAGGAATACGCGGAGGGCGAGCGCTGCTCCGTGGTGCGCGACTTCTGCGGCCACGGCGTCGGACGCTCGTTCCACGAGGCCCCCAGCGTGCTGCATTACGGGCAGCGCGGCGAAGGCGTCACGCTGAAGCAGGGCATGATCTTCACCATCGAGCCGATGATCAATCTGGGGCGCCCGCACGTCAAGGTCCTGGCGGACGGCTGGACCGCCGTCACGCGCGACCGCTCGCTCACCGCCCAGTTCGAACATGCCGTGGGCGTGACGGAGACGGGCTGCGAGATATTCACCCTCTCCCCGGCCGGGTTGCATCATCCGCCGTTTTCCACCGATGCCTGATGCCTCGTCCGGCGCGAAGGAACATGCCGCGGGCCGCGGCATGACGCGGTGCGCGGTCGGCCGCCACCCGTAGCGAACCTGCATTTTCATGACCGAGCGGGCCTCTTCCGAAGAAACTCCCCATTTCCACGGCCATCGCGACAGGCTGCGCGCGCGTTTTCGCGACGCGGGCGCGGATGCGCTGGCCGATTACGAACTGCTGGAACTGGTGCTGTTCCGGGCCATTCCCCGCCGCGACGTCAAGCCGATCGCCAAAGATCTCATCCGCCGCTTCGGCAGCTTCGCGGAAGTGCTGTCCGCCCCCGAGCGGCTGCTGGCGGAGACGGAAGGCATCGGCCCCGGCGTCGTCACCGATCTCAAGCTGATCGAGGCCGCCGCCCGGCGGCTGACGCGCGGCGCCGTCGCCGGGCGCTCCGTGCTCGATTCATGGACGGCCGTGCTCGATTATTGCCGCACCGCCATGGCCTTCGCGCCGAAGGAACATTTTCGCGTGCTGTTTCTCGACAAGCGCAACCAGCTCATCGCCGACGAGGAACAGCAGCGCGGCACAGTCGACCATACGCCCGTCTACCCGCGCGAGGTCGTCAAGCGGGCGCTGGAACTGTCGGCGAGCGCCGTCATCCTCGTCCACAATCATCCGTCGGGCGACCCGACCCCTTCGGCCGCCGATATCCGCATGACGCGCGAGATCGTCGACATCGCCACGCCGCTCGGCATCGCCGTGCACGATCACATCATCGTCGGGCGCAAGGGCCACGCCAGCCTGCGCGGCCTGGGCATCATGTGACGCCGTGCGGGCTCGTCCTCTCCCGATGGGCCACGCTCATCGGGAGACGGTATTAAGCGGAAATGGTATCAAGCGGCGCGAATGTCCGCGAAGAATTGCATGATCCGGGTTCGCAGACCGTTCGACTGGTTCCCCACCGCTTCCAGCGCCTCGCGCACGCGCGTCGCCGCCTCCCCGGAACGTTTCGCGCCGACGGTGATGGAGGAGACCTGTTCCGCGACGCCGTGACTGCTGTGGGCGGCATCGTGAACGTTGCGGGCGATCTCGCGCGTCGCGGCCTCCTGCTCCTCGATCGCGGCGGAAACCGATGTCGCGATGTCGCCCATCCGCTCGACCACCCGCTCTATCGACCGCACCGCCTCCGCCGTCGCCTCCGAAACCCCCTGGATATCGCTGACGTGACGGGCGATTTCCTCGGTCGCACGCGCGGTCTGCGCGGCGAGGTTCTTGACCTCGGAGGCCACCACGGCGAAGCCGCGCCCCGCGTCTCCCGCCCGCGCGGCCTCGATGGTGGCGTTGAGCGCCAGCAGGTTCGTCTGCGCCGCGATGGAACTGATCAACTCGACCACCTCGCCGATCTTCTGCGCCGATTCGACGAGATTCTTCACGGTGCTTCCGCTCTTGGCGGTCTCCGTCTCCGCGACGCGCGTCACCTCATGCGAATGGACCATCTGGCGGGCGATTTCCTGAATGGAACCCGACAGTTCCTCCGATGCCGCCGCAACCGTGTTGCTGGCCGTCGCCGCCTCTTCGGAAGCGGCCGTAGCGGCCTCGCTCGTCACCACCCCGGCCGTCGCCGCCCTGGCTATTTTCGAGGCGAGATCGCATGCCTCCTCCACCGTCGCAATCACGGCATTGATCGCAAGGGTCGCATCGCCGTCGAACCCGGCGATCAGTTCTTCAAGCTGGGCTGTGCGGTGGGCCAGCGTCTCCTGCGTCTCGATCTGGTCGTGAACGTCGATCAGCGAGCCGCAAGCACGCGTGGCGCGGCCCTTGGCGTTGCGCGCCACGCCACCCGTCGCCTTGAACCAACGATAGCTGCCGTCCCGCATTTTCAGGCGATAGATCGTTTCATAGCCCTCCGTATGCCCGGCGAGGGCGGCCTTGAAAGCGGTAAAGGTCTTTTCGACATCGTCCGGGTGCAGGCGGCCTGACCAAGATTCCATAACGTCGGGAAACTCACCGACCGTTTCGAAACCGAGCAGGCGGCGGAAGCCGGTCGTCCATGTCCATCGCCAACGTCCGTCAGGATGGGCGGGATCGTCCTCGCACAGCCGCGCATCCCACAGGCCGATGCCCGCATGATTGCTCCAGAGCGCGACGAGTTCGTCGCTCTGTGACGTCAGCGGCAAAATCTTTTCAAGAAATCCCATACCCGCCCCCTGCTTGCAGGCAAAAATCCGCGTTCCGCGTCTTGCTTCTGTCTGGAATAAGGCAGGAATGCGCCGCATATGTCAAGAACATGACGACTAATGTGTCGTCTCCCTCACGGGACATCCCAAAGTTCCTGACAAATCTCCAGGTTGGGGACGGCCAAGGGATTGCGGTCCGCGCGATCGGCGCTTCAGGGCACGCCGGCGGCGGCCGCGGCGAGAACGCGCGGCAGGCTTTCGCCGATCAGGACGAGGTTGAGAGCGATGCCGATCAGGGCGAAAAGCGCGATGACCCCGCAGCGTATCGCGCTCGCGGCACGCTCTTCGCGGATCATCGTTTTCAGCGTCGTCAGCATCCGGCCCTCTCCCTGGCCGGCATCGTGACGGGGAGCGATCAGCGGAAGGTTAACGGCCAGGACATTTCGCGCCGCAGGGTGAACGGCGCGTTAACGCCGCCGGCGCCCGCCCCGCACCGGGGATGCGCCGAGGCTCAGAACACGCATTCCGCGAAGGCGGGCTCGACGGAGCGGTCCCATGCGCCTTCCCACAGCGCGAGCAGATCCTCGGCCTGCGTGCGCCCGCGCGCGAGAATGGCGTCGAGCGGATCGAGGTAGCGCGTCTCGTCCTCGCCCGCGCCGTCGCGCCGTGCGCGGGCGCGCAGCCCGGCGCGGGCCAGCGTCAACACCTCCGTGCCGATCTCGCGCAGCGAGCGCCCGCGCACGGTCGCGGCGAGCCCCCGCGCCGGCGCGGCGTCGCGCAGGGCCTGCCGCTCATCGGCGGTCCAGTCGCGCACGATGTCCCAGGCCGCGTCAAGCGCGCCGGCGTCGTAGAGCAGCCCCACCCAGAACGCGGGCTTGGCGAGCAGCATCGGCACCGGCCCGGCGTCCGCGCCGCGCATTTCCAGAAACTGCTTCAGCCGCACCTCGGGAAAGGCGGTCGACAGGTGGTTCGCCCAGTCCGACAGCGTGGCGCGCTCGCCCTCCAGGCCGGGCATGCGGCCCGCCAGCAGATCGCGGAACGAGCGGCCCGCGACATCGTGATAAGTGTCGCCGCGCTTGACGAAATAGGTCGGCACGTCGAGCATCCACTCGACGTAGCGCTCGAAGCCCATCCCGTCCTCGAAGACGAAGGCGAGCATGCCGGTGCGGTCGCCGTCCGTGTCGCGCCAGATGTCCGAGCGGGCGGAAAGAAGACCGTTCGGCCGCCCGTCCGTGAAGGGCGAATTGGCGAAGAGCGCCGTCGCCAGCGGTTGCAGCGCCAGGCTGACGCGCAGCTTCTTCACCATGTCCGCTTCACTGGCGAAATCGAGATTGACCTGCACGGTCGCGGTGCGGAACATCATGTCGAGGCCGCGGCCGCCGACCTTCGGCATGTAGTTCGCCATGATGCGGTAGCGCCCCTTGGGCATCACGGGCGTCCCGGCGCGCGTCCAGAGCGGGCTCATGCCGAGCGTCAGGAACGAGATGCCGAGCGGTTCCGCCACCGCCTTCACATCCGCGAGATGGCCCAGGAGTTCGTCGCGCGTCTCGTGGACGGTGGCGAGCGGCGCGCCGGAAAGCTCGAACTGCCCGCCCGGCTCCAGCGAGATCGCACCGCCGCCGGCGGGATCGAACAGCCCGATCGGCAGGTCGCCCTCGGTGATCGGCTCCCAGCCCGTGCGCTGCGCAAGCCCCTCCAGCAGCGCGCGGATGCCGCCGTCGCCGGCATAGGGCACCGGCGCATGGCCCTCGCGATAGAAGGGAATCTTCTCGTGTTCGGTGCCGAGCCGCCAGTCCGCCGCGGGGCGACATCCCCGGACGAGGTATTCGACAAGCTCGCGGTGCGACTCAATCGGAGTAGGATCGGATGAATCGCGGGCCATGCAGCATTTTCCTGAAACGGGCGGCACCCTCGTGCGCGCGTGAAACGGGTCATCCTGCATAATGCGAACCATGGCATCCCGCAATATTCGGCAAGGCGGCCGGCGCGGGATAGATCGCGCCGGGGAGCGGAGGACGTGACAATTCTCACGTCGCAACCACCGGGCAAGCTTTCCCTGCCATCGTCGGCGCGAAGCCCTTCCGGCATCGGCCGGAGACCGGAGCCGATGGTATGACTTGTGGGCGCCGGCCATACTGACGTAAAATCCCGCCGCGGAGGACGCTTTCCGGCCGACGCGCGCCCTGGCCGAACGGCGGCGGGCGATGAAGTTTCGCGGAGAAAGGCCGGCGATCGTGCCGCCGGAAGTGTCATGCAGGATACGCCTTCCGCCCTCACGGACGACGAGCTCGACCGCATCAGGGCAGCCATTGCGGAAGCGGGCCGAATCGCGTTGTCTTTCTTCGCGGAAGGGGCGCGCACGCGCGCGGCCGTCGCCTTCAAGGGCGATCGCTCTCCCGTGACGGATGCCGACATCGCCGTCGACCGCTTCCTCAACGACGCGCTGACGCGCATCCGGCCCGACGCCGGCTGGCTGTCGGAAGAATCGGCCGACGATCCCGCCCGCCTCGACCGCCCGCTGACCTGGATCGTCGATCCCATCGACGGCACGCGCGCCTTCGCGGAAGGCGGGCGAGACTGGGCCATCAGCGTGGCCTTCGTGCGGGAGGGCGAGACGCAGGCCGGGCTGCTCTGGGCGCCCGCCCACGACCTTCTTTACGAAGCGCGCGCGGGCGCGGGCGCGCGCCGCAACGGCCTGCCCATCCGCGCGTCGCGGCAGCAGGAGATCGCGGGCGCGCGCATCGCCGGGCCGCGCGGCATGCTGGAGCGGCTCGGCAGGCAGGGCCACGCCATCGTCGCCATGCCACGCGAGCCCTCGCTCGCCCTGCGCCTCGCGCGGGTGGCCGACGCCGGGCTCGATGCCGGGCTCGCCGGCGAAAACGCGCACGACTGGGACATCGCCGCCGCCGATCTCATTCTGCGCGAGGCGGGCGGGCGGCTCAGCACCGCCGGCGGCGCCCCGCCGCGCTACAACGGCCGCCTGCCGGTGCACGGCCGCCTCATCGGCGCCAACAATGCGCTCGCGCCCCGCCTCGTCGCGGCGCTGGCGCGGGAGGAGGCGGGCCGATGAGCGCAGGCGGCGGACGTTTTCGCGGGGCGGTCGATTCCCTGTGCACAGCCGATTGCGCGCGATCCGGCATTCGGGCAGGAATAGCCGCGAACCGGCGCGAGCCGGCACCATCCGTTTTTTCTTCCATCCAGACAGAGTGAGACGATCATCATGACCGACGCCCCCAAACAGTTGCTCCACCTCGTATTCGGCGGTGAACTGGCCGATCTCGACAAGGTCGAATTCCGCGACCTCGGCAAGCTCGACATCGTGGGCATCTATCCCAACTACGCCCAGGCACAGGCGGCATGGAAGGCGAAGTCCCAGTCCAACGTCGACAACGCCCACATGCGCTATTTCGTGGTCCATCTGCACCGCCTGCTCAACCCCGACGAGACGGTGTGACGGCAGCCGGCGCGAGGACTCCGTCATGGTGGTGCTGAAATGGCGATGCTGAAGCGGATCACCCGCTCCCGCCCGGTGCAGGCGGCGCTCGGCGCGTTGCTCGCCGGCTACCTGCGGCTCGTGCGCGCCACCAGCAGCGTCGCGACCGATCCGCCGGACCTTTACGAGACGGCCGGCGGGCTGATGCCGGTGATCGTCGCCATGTGGCACGGCCAGCATTTCATGGTGCCTTTCGCCCGCCGCCCGCAGGACCCGGCGGCGGCGCTGGTGTCGCGCCACGGCGACGGCGAGTTCAACGCGCTCGCGCTCAACCGGCTCGGCATCCGCGCCGTTCGCGGCTCTGGCGCGCGGGAGCGGGCGCGCATGCACGAGAAAGGCGGCGTCGCGGCGCTGCGGGAGCTGCTCAAGGCGCTCGCCGGCGGCGAACTCGTGGTGTTGACGGCGGACGTGCCGAAAGTCTCGCGCCGCTGCGGCCCCGGCATCGTCACGCTCGCGCGCCTTTCGGGGCGGCCGGTCGTGCCCGTCGCGGTCGTTTCCAGCCGGCGGATCGATTTCCGCAGTTGGGACCGCGCCTCCATCGGCCTGCCGTTCGGGCGCATCGCGATGGTCGTCGGCGAGCCCGTGTTCGTTCCCCGCGACGCCGGCGAAGCCGCATTGGAAGACGCGCGCCTCGCGGTGGAACGGGGGCTCGACGCCGTTCACACCCGTGCATACGCCATGATCGGCTCGGCCGATCCGGGCGCGCGCGGCCATCCTCAGCAACAGGCGTGACGCCGCGCGCCCGGTGCGAGCGGGCAGGCGGCATCGGCCTCAAGGACGTAGAGTGCACATCAATTGACGAGCGCAGGTCAGAATATCCCGGCGAAGCGCGGACCCCGTTCCGCGTGCTTTCCGCGAGGCCGCTGACATGAACGGGCGGATCACGAACGGGCAATCCACCTGGCCGCTGGCGGCATACCGCCTGGCGACGACCGCGCTGTCGCCGTTCCTCGGCATGCTGCTCGCCTATCGCGCCCGTCACGGCAAGGAGGAGCCCGCCCGGCGCGGCGAACGGCGCGGCGTGCCGGGGCGCGAGCGCCCGCCGGGGCCGCTCGCCTGGCTCCACGGCGCGAGCGTCGGCGAGACGGTCTCGCTGCTGCCCGTGGTGGAGCGGCTGACGCGGCAGGGCTTCACGGTGCTCGTCACCTCCGGCACCGTCACCTCCGCCCGGCTGCTCGCCGCGCGCCTGCCCGGCCGCGCGCTGCACCAGTACATTCCCCTCGACGTGCCGGCCTACATGGACCGCTTTCTGGATTACTGGCGGCCGGATCTGGTGCTGATCGCCGAATCCGAGATCTGGCCGAATGCCCTGACCGGCATCCGCGAGCGCGGCGTGCCGGTGCTGCTGCTCAACGCGCGCATGTCGGAACGCTCGTTCCGGCGCTGGCAGCGCCTGCCCGCGACGGCGGGCGCCATGCTCCGGCATTTCGACCTGTGCCTCGCGCAATCGGCGGCCGACGGCGAGCGGCTGGAGCGGCTCGGCGCGCCGCGCGTGGTGGTCGCCGGCAACATCAAATACGACGTGCCCGCCCCGCCCGCCAACCCGGCGACGGTGGCGACGCTGTCGGCGATCGTCGGCGAGCGCCCGGTCTGGATCGCGGGCAGCACGCATCCGGGCGAGGACGAACTGATCCTCGAAGCCCATCGCCTGCTGACGCCGGCCTATCCCGCCCTGCTCACCATCATCGCGCCCCGGCATCCCGAGCGGGGCGCGGACATCGCAGCCCTCGCCGCGGCGCGCAACCTGCCGGCCGGGCTGCGTTCCGCCGGCGTCCTGCCGGAGCGGCACTTCGCCGTGCATGTCGCCGACACCATCGGGGAACTGGGCCTGTTCTACCGCCTCGCGCCGGTTGCCTTCATCGGCGGCTCGCTCGTGCCCCACGGCGGGCAGAATCCCATCGAGCCGGCCAAGCTCGGCACCGCCATCCTGCACGGCCCGCATGTGCGCAACTTCGCCGATGTCTACGCCGCCCTCGACCAGGCGGGCGGCGCGTGGCCGGTCGACAGCGCCGAGACGCTGGCGGGCGCCGTCTACGCCCTGCTCTCCCAGCCGGCGCAGGCCCGCGCCATGACGCGCGCCGCGGCGGCCACGGTCAACGCGCTGGGCGGCGCGGTGGAAACCACCATGCAGGCCATCGATCCCTACATCCTGCACATGCACCTGACCGCGCGATAGGACCGGGAGCGAAAGCGCACGAGACGAAATAATGCGCGGCAAGCTGCGCCGGGGCCGGAACCCGCGCGCCCCGCCGATGGTTGCGAGCGGATGGATATCGCCGCCGAAAAAGGATACGACGATGCGCACCCCCGCCTTCTGGTGGCCCTCGCCGCCGACATTCGCCGCGCGCCTGCTGCAACCCGCCGGCGCGGTCTACGGCACGATCACCTCCGGCCGCATGCGGCTGGCGGGCGCGGCGCCGGGCTGCCCCGTCATCTGCGTCGGCAATTTCACGGCCGGCGGCGCGGGCAAGACGCCGACCGCCATCGCGCTGGCCGCGCACCTCGGCGGGGAGGGCCGCACCGTCGCCTTTCTCACGCGCGGTTACGGCGGCCGGCTGCGCGGCCCGGTGCTGCTCGCCAACGACGACCAGACGCAGGTGGAATATACCCATGTCGATGTCGGCGACGAGCCGCTGCTGCTCGCCCGCCGCGCGCCGGTGATGGTGGCGCGCGACAGACGCGCGGGGCTCGCCGCGCTGCTGGCGCAGGAAACGGCGGAACGCGGCGCGCGGCCCGATGTCGTCATCATGGACGACGGCCTGCAAAACCCCGCCATCGCCAAGACGCTGGCGCTCGCCGTGGTCGACGGGCGAACCGGCGTCGGCAACGGCCTGTGCGTGCCCGCAGGGCCGCTGCGCGCGCCGCTCGCAAGCCAGCTTCCCCATGTCGACGCCCTGATCGTCGTCGGCGAAGGCGAGGCGGGCCGCGGCGTCGCGGAAGCGGCGGCGGCGCTGGGCAAGCCCGCGTTCGGCGCGCGCCTCGCGGCGGACCCCGACGCCGCCCGCCTCGTGAGGGGCCGGCGCGTGCTGGCCTTCGCCGGGATCGGGCGGCCGGAAAAGTTTTTCGACATGCTCGAAGAGCTGGGCGCGGAAGTCGTGCAGCGGGCGGCTTTTCCCGATCACGCGCCGTTCACGCCCTCCCGCATCGCGGCGCTGGAGGACGATGCGTTGCGCAAGGATCTGCTGCCGGTGACGACGGAGAAGGACGCCGTGCGCCTCCTCACGCTCACCGCCGCACCGCGCCTGCGCAAGGCGATGGCTGTGCTGCCCGTGCGCATGGCCTTCGACGACGAGGACGGCCTGCGCGCCTTTCTCGCCGCCGCCCTGCCCCCGCCGCCGCGCATCGCGGCGGCATAACGGGCATAACGCCGGGGATCCGCGGCCAAGGGCCGGTTGAATGAGGCACTTCCGGCGCAGGCCGCCCACCCGCCGGCCGGCTTTCAACCGGCCTGCTTGCCGCCGATCTTCCCGAGCTGCACGAGGCGCTGGTGCACGACCTGCGGCGAGGCGTAAGCTTCCTGAAGGTCCACGTTCCAGTAGCGCAGGTTGTCGAGCGCGATCGTCTGCCCCGTCACCGCGCAGCGCACGAAGGTGCCGGGACGCACGACGCGGAAATCGCCGTCCAGATACTGGACGCCGGCCTCGCCGCCGACCGGGAAGCGGTGATCGTGTCGGTTCATCATCTTGTCTTTCGTATCGTTTCCGGCCCGCCAGCGGGCCGCGTTTCGCTTTATATAGGACTATTCCCCGCCCGCGCGTCAATCGCGTATCAATTGTGGATCAATCATTTGCGCCGAACAGGTTGGGCTGGGTGTCCGGCGGCGTCTCGGATGGCGGCTTGGGCTCCGGCCTGCGCCGGCGGGCGCGCGCGGGCTGGGCGCCCTCCCCGGCGACGGCGCGCACCTTGCCGTCCGCGAACACGAGATCGAGCGCCATGCCTTCCGTCACGTCCGCGCGGGCGCGCACGGTGCGGCCTTCCGCATCGAGCACGATGGCATAGCCGCGCGCCAGCACGCCCTTGTGGCCGAGGCTTTCCGCCAGCTTCCACAGGCTGTCGAGCCGCGCGCGCTCCCCCGTGAGCCGCGCCGCGCCGGCGTTCGCCAGCCGCGCCCCGGCGCTCGCCAGCCGCTCGCGCGATGTCCCGATCCGCGTGAGCAGCGGGCGCGGCGACAGGCGCGAGGCGGAGCGCGCGAGGGTGGCCGCGCGTCGCTCGACGCCATGGGCGAAACCGCGCCCCAGCCCGTGCCCCGCCGCCGCGAGCCGGGCGCGGGCGCGCTCCAGCAGCACGAGCGGCGACAGGCGCGCGAGCTTCTGGCCGGCAATCGCGAGTCGCGCGGCATGGCGGCGCACGCCCGCGCCGAGAGACGAGCCGAGCCGGCTGCCGGCGAGATCGAGCCGCTGGCGCGGCGCGGCCAGCAGGTTGTCGGCCTGGGGCAGCGCCCGCGCCAGCGCCCGCAGATCGCCCGCCCGCCTGTCGCCGAGACGCACCATCGCGCCGCGATGGCGGCGGGCGAGATCGGCGACGGCGGCTTGCAGATCGAGCCGCACCGGCACCACCTTTTCCGCCGCCGCCGTGGGCGTGGGCGCGCGCAGGTCGGCGGCGAGGTCGATCAGCGTCCAGTCGGTCTCGTGGCCGATGGCGGAGACGAGCGGAATGGCGCTTTCCGCCGCCGCGCGCACGACGATTTCCTCGTTGAACGACCACAGATCCTCCAGCGAGCCGCCGCCGCGCGCCACGATCAGCACGTCGGGACGCGGGACGGAGCCATCCACAGCCAGCGCATTGAAACCGCGAATCGCCGCCGCCACCTCCGCCGCGCTGGTTTCGCCCTGCACGCGCACCGGCCACACCAGCACGCGGCGCGGAAAGCGGTCGGCCAGCCGATGCAGGATGTCGCGGATGACCGCCCCCGTTGGCGACGTCACCACGCCGATCACGGCGGGCAGATAGGGCAGCGGCCGCTTGCGCGTCTCGTCGAACAGCCCTTCCGCCGCGAGCTTCTTCCGGCGCTCCTCGAGAATGGCCATCAGCGCGCCGACGCCGGCGGGCTCGATGCTCTCGACGACGATCTGGTAGCGCGAGGAAGCCGGGAAGGTGGTGATGCGCCCGACGGCGATCACCTCCATGCCCTCCTCCGGGCGGATTTTCAGCCGCTGGAACACGCCCTTCCAGATCACGGCATCGATGCGCGCGCCCTCGTCCTTGAGGCCGAAATAGGCATGGCCGGAGGAATGCGGCCCGCGATAGCCCGTGACCTCGCCGCGCAGGCGCACATGGCCGAAAGAATCCTCCAGCGTGCGCTTCAGCGCGCCCGACAGGGAAGAGACGGTCCATTCCGGCGCGTTGGTTGCGGATGTTTCCGGCGTGACAGGCTTGCGATTCATGCTCCCCACTTTAAGGGAAGGCGGGCGGCGCGTCATCCGCATATGGCGCGCGGAAATAATGCATGCTAAACGCCGCCGATGATCGACAGGACCACTCAAGGCATATGGAGCGCCGGATGAACATTCTGCTGCTGGGTTCCGGCGGGCGCGAGCACGCGCTCGCCTGGGCGATCGCCCGAAGCCCGCTCACCGGGCGGCTGTTCATCGCGCCCGGCAATCCCGGCACGGCGCAGGTGGGCGCGAATGTGGCGCTCGACATCGCCGATCACGCCGCCGTCGTCGCCTTCGCCCGGGAGAACGACATCGGCCTCGTCGTCGTGGGGCCGGAAGCGCCGCTGGTGGCCGGCATCGTCGACGATCTTCTGGCCGCCGGCATTCGGGCCTTCGGTCCGCGAAAGATTCCCGCGCAGATCGAGGGTTCGAAAAGCTTCACCAAGGCCTTGTGCGACGAATTCGGCATTCCCACCGCGGCTTATGCCCGTTTCACGGAGGAAGCGCCGGCGCTGGCCTATGTGCGTGCGCGCGGCGCGCCCATCGTGGTGAAGGCGGACGGCCTTGCCGCCGGCAAGGGCGTCGTGGTGGCGGAGACGGTGAGCGAGGCCGAAGACGCTGTGCGCACCGTCTTTTCCGGCGCGTTCGGCGCGGCGGGCGCGGCCGTCGTCATCGAGGATTTTCTGGCCGGCGAGGAAGCGAGCTTCTTCGCCGTCAGCGACGGCGACACGGCCGTTCCGCTCGCCTCGGCGCAGGATCACAAGCGCGCCTACGACGGCGACCAGGGGCCGAACACCGGCGGCATGGGCGCCTATTCGCCCGCGCCCGTGGTGACGCCGGAGATCGCGGAGCGCGTCATGCGCGAGATCGTCAATCCCACCGTGGCCGGGCTGAAGGCGCGCGGCACGCCCTATTGCGGCGTTCTCTACGCCGGGCTGATGATCGGCGCGGACGGGCCGAAGCTCATCGAATACAACGCCCGCTTCGGCGATCCCGAATGCCAGGTGCTGATGCCGCGCCTCAGGAGCGATCTCGTCGCGCTGATGCTCGCCGCCGTCGAGGGGCGACTTTCGGAAGCCGCCGTGGAATGGTCGGACGACGCGGCGCTCACGGTGGTGATAGCCGCGCGCGGCTATCCCGGCGCGGTGGAGAAGGGCAGCCGCATCCGCAACATCGAGGCGGCAGAAGAGGTGGAGGGCGTGACCGTGTTCCACGCCGGCACCCGCGCCGTCGATGGCCGCATCGAGGCGGCGGGCGGGCGCGTGCTCGCCGTCACCGCGCTCGCGCCGACCATCGCCGGGGCGCAGGCGCGCGCCTATGAAGCCGTCGCGAAAATCGACTGGCCGGAAGGTTTTTGCCGCTCCGATATCGGCTGGCGGGCGATTGCGCGCGTGACTTGAGCGCCTGCCTGCGCTAGAGGCTGTTTCGTCTTCATGAATATGGAACGTATTGCCTGCCATGTCCGGGTCGCCGAAAAGCCAACCGCAAAAACCTCAGTCCCCGAAACTTCTGGCCCGCCAGCCGCGCGGCTTCGCCGATCGCGGCCCCGCCGATATCGCCGCCACCGAGCGCATGCTCGCCCATATCCGCGAGATCTACGCGCTCTACGGCTTCGACGCGCTGGAAACGCCCTTCGTCGAATATACCGATGCGCTGGGAAAATTCCTGCCGGATCAGGACCGCCCCAACGAAGGCGTGTTCTCGTTTCAGGACGACGACGAGCAATGGCTGTCGCTGCGCTATGACCTGACAGCCCCCCTCGCCCGTCATGTGGCGGAGAATTACGACGCGCTGCCGAAGCCGTTCCGCAGTTACCGCGCCGGCTGGGTGTTCCGCAACGAGAAGCCGGGGCCGGGGCGTTTCCGCCAGTTCATGCAGTTCGACGCCGACACGGTCGGCGCGCCCTCCGTCTCGGCGGACGCCGAAATCTGCATGATGGCGGCGGATACGCTGGAGAAGGTCGGCATCGCCCGCGGGCGTTACGTCATCAAGATCAACAACCGCAAGGTGCTCGACGGCGTGCTGGAGGCCATCGGGCTGGGCGCGGACGAGCACGCCGCGCGACGTCTCGTGGTGCTGCGCGCCATCGACAAGCTCGACCGGCTGGGCGCGGAAGGCGTCGCGCTGCTGCTGGGTCCGGGGCGCAAGGACGAGAGCGGCGATTTCACCAGGGGCGCCGGGCTCGCGCCGGAGCAGATCGCGCGCGTGCTCGCCTTCACCGACGCGCGCGGCGACAACGCCGGGACGACCCTCGCCAATCTGGAAAAGGTGGTGGAAGGTTCCGCGCGCGGGCTGGAGGGCGTGGCGGAGCTGCGCGAGATCGCGGCGCTGGTGGAGGCTGCCGGCTACGACGACGGGCGCGTCTCGATCGATCCCGCCGTGGTGCGCGGCCTCGAATACTACACCGGCCCGGTGTACGAGGCGGAACTGACCTTCACCATCGCGGGCGAGGACGGCGCGCCGGTGCGCTTCGGCTCGGTCGCCGGCGGCGGGCGTTATGACGGGCTCGTGGCGCGCTTCCGCGGCGAGGCGGTGCCGGCGACGGGCTTCTCCATCGGCGTGTCGCGGCTGCTCGCCGCGCTCAAGATCGTCGGCAGCCCGATCGTCAGCGACACCGGCCTCGCCGGGCCGGTCGTGGTGCTGGTGCTCGACCGCGCGGAGATCGCCCATTACCACGCCCTCGTCGCCCGTCTGCGGGCCGCCGGCATCCGGGCGGAAATGTATCTGGGCGGCTCCGGCATGAAGGCGCAGATGAAATACGCCGACCGGCGCAACAGCCCCTGCGTCGTCATTCAGGGCTCGGACGAACGCGCGGCCGGCACCGTGCAGATCAAGGATCTCGTCGCCGGCGCGGAGCAGGCGGAAACGACGCGCCAGCTCGACAACGCCGCCTACAAGGCGCAGCGCCTGGCGCAGTTTTCCGTGCCGGAGGCGGAGATGGTGGAAGCGGTGCGCGGCGTGCTCGCCGCACGGCAGAGCTGATAAAAGACCGGGCTGATCGCGAATCAGGAGACGCGGCCGATGTCACAGGTATCGGAAGAAAATGCGGCCGACCGCGCCGGGGCGTTGCTCGCGCTTTTCGCGCGCGAGGGCTACCGGCGCATCGAGCCCGCCGTGCTGCAACCGGTCGATGTGTTTCTCGATCTCTCCGGCGAGGATATCCGCCGCCACATGTTCCTGACGCAGGACGCGGACGGCAACGAGCTGTGCCTGCGGCCCGACTACACCATCCCGGTGAGCCGTGATTACCTCGCCCGGCACGCGGCCGGCGGCGTCGCCTCCTTCAGCTATCTCGGGCCGGTGTTTCGCCAGCGCGCGGGGCGGGCGGGGGAATTTCCGCAAGGCGGCATCGAATCCTTCGGCCGCGCCGACCGCGAGGCGGCCGATGCCGAAATCGTGGCGCTCGGCGTCGAGGCGCTGACCGGCCTCGGCGTGGCGGAGCCTTCCGTGCGCATGGGCGACATCGGCCTGCTCACCGCGCTGCTCGACGCGCTTTCCGTCTCACCGCCGCAGCGCCGGCGCATCCTGCGCGCGGTGGCGGAAGGGCGCGCGCCGGATGCCTGCAACGGCAACGGCAACGGCGCCGATCACGCCGGCCTGCTCGCCGCGATCGAGGGGCAGGATCCTACCGCCGCGCGGGCCTTCGTGGAAGACGTGCTGTCGATCGCCGGCATCAGCAGCGTCGGCGGCCGTTCGGCGGGCGAGATCGCCGAACGCTTCCTGGCGCGCGCGACGGAGCGCAACGGCGGCCATCTCACCGACACGCAGCGCGAGGTGCTCGACCGCTATCTCGCCATCGAGGGCGATCCCGACAATGCGGCGGGCGCCATCCGCGCGCTGGCTGGCGACGCGGGGCTCGACATCGACGCGGCGCTCGCCGCCTTCGAGGCGCGTACCGGCTTCATCGCCGCGCGCGGGCTCGATGTGGGCGCGATCACGTTTGCAGCCAGTTTCGCGCGCAACCTCGATTATTATACCGGCTTCATCGTGGAGATGCACGACGGCACGCGGCCGGATACGCGGCCCATCCTGGGCGGCGGCCGCTACGACAGCCTCCTGACCCATCTCGGCGCGCCGCAACCCGTGCCGGCGGTGGGCTTCGCCGTATGGATCGACCGGCTCGACCCGGACAACACGCTCGATTCCAGCAATGCCCCCGGAGACGCCGCATGAGCACGCCGCTGATCATCGCCGTTCCCTCCAAGGGCCGTTTGCAGGAGAACGCCTTCGCCTTCTTTTCCCGCGCCGGTCTCCAGCTCGTGCGGCCGGGCGGCGAGCGCGACTATCGCGGCGCGATCAAGGGCGTGCCGGATGTCGAGGTGGCGTTTCTGTCGGCGTCCGACATCGTCGGCCAGCTCGCCACGGGCGCGGCGCATTTCGGCATCACGGGCGAGGATCTGCTGCGCGAGCAGCTCGCGGATGCGGATGCGGCGGTGGAGTTCGTCTCGCCGCTCGGCTTCGGCTTCGCCGACGTGGTGGTCGCCGTGCCGAAGGCGTGGATCGACGTGCGCACCATGGCCGACCTCGACGACGTCGCCGCCGACATCCGCCAGCGGCACGGACGCCGGCTGCGGGTGGCGACGAAGTACATCAACCTGACGCGCCGCTTCTTCGCCTATCACGGCGTCGGCGACTACCGCATCGTCGAGAGCCTCGGCGCGACCGAAGGCGCGCCGGCGGCCGGCACGGCCGAGATCATCGTCGACATCACCACCACCGGCGCGACGCTCGCCGCCAATGCGCTGAAGATCGTCGACGACGGGGTGATCCTGCGCTCGCAGGCCAATCTGGTGGCCTCCGTCTGCGCGCCGTGGTCCGCCGCCGCGCGCCGCGCCGCCCGCACCATCCTCACCCGGATCGCGGCGGAGGAGGAGGCGCGCAACACGCGCGAACTCACCGCCGTGCTGCCCGACGGCGCGCTGTTGCCCGACGATCTCGAAACCCGTTTCAGTGCCACCCTGCCGCTGGGCCTTCCCGACGCGCAGGGGCGCGTGACGCTGCATTGCCCCGGCCCGCAGGTTTTCGCGCTGGCGGATGCGCTCGCCGGCGCGGGCGCCGATCCCGTCACGGTCCGTTCCGTCGACTGGGTGCTGCGCCGCTCCAACCCGTTGATCGAAAAGCTGCTCGCCCGCATCGGCACGGGCGCTTCGGCCTGAGTCGAGCCATCCGACCCGGCGCGGTGCAGACTTCGAGGTTGCCTGCCCCGCCGCCGACAGTTATGGTCGGCGGCGCGTAGTTCCTGTCATGACGGTCGGACGACCGCGAAGCGTTCGGAATAGATGAAGTCCATGAAGCCTGTCCGTCTTTCGTTCCCTACCCGACTCATGGCCCTTCGATTCTCGGCCCGTGAAGAAATGCGCGCCGGCGCCGTTCTCGCCGCCGTTGCCGCCGCGCTGCTCGGGGCGTCGTCGGCGCAGGCGCAGATCAACAACGATCCGGGCATGCTGCGCGGCAACGAGGCGGGCGGGAAAAGCTCGGCGGTTCCGCAGCAGAAGGAAAAACAGTTTCCGGTGGGGTCGTCCTGGGCCGCCATCAGCCTCAACGACAAAACCTATCCCATCGGCCCCAGCCGCCCCTACTTCACGCTCGACAGCCAGTTCCAGCTACGCGGTTTCGGCGGCTGCAACACCTTCTCCGCCACGGCCTATCCCCTGCGCAGCCAGGGCTTCGCGGTGAGCCCCTTCGCCATGACGCGCCGCAGTTGCGGCCCGCAGATCGACGCCGCCGAACGCGCCTTCATGCTGGCGCTGCGCATGGTCCAGAAATGGGATCTCGTGAAGGGCCAGCTCGTGCTGCAAGGAATGTCGGGCACCATCCGCGCCGACCGCTCCCTCTGAGACCGCGAGCCGGAAAACGTCCGCCTTCCCCGGAAGAATGTGACGTCAAAACAAACGGTTGAAGCGGAATTGCGCTTCATTTCGCGCCGAACGCCAAAAATCGCCTCTCTCCCCGTCGGCGCGGCCTTGACATGATCCGGGCGCGTTACTAACTTCCTCTCCAGTTGTTAGCACTCACGTCGAGAGAGTGCTAACGCGATCTCGATATCCATCAACCGCGTCATCTGCGCGCGCCTGATAAAGAGGAAGCGGATTCCATGACATTCCGTCCGTTGCATGATCGTGTTGTCCTTCGCCGCGTCGACAGCGAAGAGAAGACCAAGGGTGGCATCATCATCCCCGATACCGCCAAGGAAAAGCCGCAGGAAGGCATCGTCGTCGCCGTGGGTCTCGGCGCCCGTGACGAGGATGGCGAGCGCATCACGCCCGACGTCAAGGAAGGCGATCGCGTGCTGTTCGGCAAGTGGTCCGGCACCGAGGTGAAGATCGACGGTGAAGATCTTCTGATCGTGAAAGAGTCCGACATCCTCGGAATCATCGGCTGATTGCCCCATCCGCATTTTCATCAGACGATTTAAGGCAGGAGTTATAAAGCCATGGCTGCCAAGGACGTAAAGTTTTCCGCCGATGCGCGCGAGCGTCTGCTGCGCGGTGTCGACACGCTCGCCAATGCGGTGAAGGTGACGCTCGGCCCGAAGGGTCGCAACGTCGTCATCGAGAAGTCGTTCGGCGCGCCGCGCATCACCAAGGACGGCGTGACCGTCGCCAAGGAAATCGAGCTTGAGGACAAGTTCGAGAACCTCGGCGCCCAGCTCGTGCGCGAAGTCGCTTCCAAGACCAACGACCTCGCCGGCGACGGCACGACGACCGCGACCGTTCTCGCCCAGGCCATCGTGCGCGAAGGCTCGAAGGCGGTTGCCGCCGGCCTGAACCCGCAGGACCTGAAGCGCGGCATCGACCTCGCTGTCGAGGCGGCCGTCAAGGACATCAAGGCGCGCGCCAAGAAGCTCGCCAACTCGCAGGAAGTCGCGCAGGTCGGCACGATTTCGGCCAACAGCGAGGCCGAGATCGGCAAGCTGATCGCCGAGGCCGTCGAGCGCGTCGGCAACGAGGGCGTCATCACGGTTGAGGAAGCCAAGAGCTTCGAGACGGAACTCGACGTCGTCGAGGGTCTCCAGTTCGACCGCGGCTACCTGTCGCCCTACTTCATCACCAATGCCGAGAAGCTGATCGTCGATTTCGAGGACCCCTACATCCTCATCCACGAGAAGAAGCTCTCCACGCTCCAGCCGCTGCTGCCGGTGCTTGAAGCCATCGTGCAGACCGGCAAGCCGCTGCTCATCATCGCCGAGGACGTCGAGGGCGAGGCGCTCGCCACGCTCGTCGTCAACAAGCTGCGCGGCGGCCTGAAGGTCGCGGCCGTCAAGGCGCCGGGCTTCGGCGACCGCCGCAAGGCCATCCTCGAGGACATCGCCATCGTCACCGGCGGCCAGACGATCTCGGAAGATCTCGGCATCAAGCTCGAGAACGTGACGCTGGCCCAGCTCGGCCGCGCCAAGCGCGTGCGCATCGAGAAGGAAGCCACCACGATCATCGACGGCTACGGCGCGAAGGAAGACATCGACGCCCGCGTCGCCCAGATCAAGGCGCAGATCGAGGAGACCACCTCGGACTACGACCGTGAGAAGCTTCAGGAGCGTCTTGCCAAGCTCGCCGGCGGCGTCGCCGTGATCCGCGTCGGCGGCGGTTCGGAAGTCGAGGTGAAGGAGCGCAAGGACCGCGTCGACGACGCGCTGAACGCCACCCGCGCCGCGATCGAGGAAGGCATCGTCCCCGGCGGCGGCGTCGCGCTGCTGCGCGCCAAGGCTGCCGTCGAGGCGCTCAGCACCGACAACGCCGACATCAAGGCCGGCGTCGACATCGTGCTGAAGGCGCTTGAGGCGCCGATCCGCCAGATCGCCACCAATGCCGGTGTCGAGGGCGCGATCGTCGTCGGCAAGATCCTCGACACCGAATCGCAGACCTTCGGCTTCAACGCCCAGACGGAAGAGTTCGTCGACCTGATCGAGGCCGGCATCGTCGACCCGGCGAAGGTCGTGCGCACCGCCCTTCAGGACGCGGCCTCCGTGGCCGGCCTGATCGTCACCACCGAGGCGCTCGTGGCCGAGCTGCCGAAGGAGAAGCCCGCCCTTCCGGCCGGTGGCCCCGGCGGCTTCGGCGGCGACTTCTGATCCGCCCGATGAAATCCCGGATCATCCGGGATTTCACGGCACCCGACATGACGGCCGGCTTCAGGAATGGAGCCGGCCGTCAGGCTTTCAGACCCGCCTCAAAGCCTGCATGCGACCGGCCGCGCCGCCGTCACGCGCCTTTCGCGACGATATCGCGCACGACGCAGCCGAACCATCCGAGCCCCCGATAGGTTTCGTAGCCCGGCGTTCTCGCGTAGCCGACAAGCTGCCCGTCGGCGGTGTAACTGCCCGCTTCCCGCTTCGCATCCAGAACGAAACGTTCGCCGAGGATGCCCTTGCCGGTGGAATCCGCCAGCACCTGAAAGTTCTGGTCGAGAATCATCACGCGCGAGATCTTGCGTTCCTCCTGCGTGAGACGCACGCCCTCGACGACGGTGCGGGCCTGCGGCCCCCAATCGAAATGAATCCCGAGCACGCCGAGGGCCGGCGCGGCGCCGGCGCCATCCGCGAAGATCGGCGCGGCGTAGGTCGCGGCAAGGGCGTTCTCCAGTTCCCCCACCCGCTTGATGTCCGCGACGCTGTAGCCGTCCGGCCCTCCTCCCGCCAGCGCCTCCCGGAACCAGGGCTGGGACGCGACGGAATGGCCGACCACGTTCGGATATCTGTGCGGCCGCCCGTTGGCGAGCACGCGCCCGCCGGCATCGCAGATCCAGAGATCGAGATAGACGGTGTAGGCATCCAGAATGACGCCGAGCCGCTCCTGCGCATGGCGGCGGGCCTCGGCAGCCGGGTTGCCGGCGCAGGCGACGATGGCGGAATCCGTGGCCCACCAGCGCACGTCGCAGGTGCGTTCGTACAGGTTGCGGTCGATGATCTCGATGGCGTTGAGGGCGAGATCGGCGAGCCGCTGCCCGTTGAACAGATCGATGATGACGCCGCCGACCCGCTCCAGTTCCGTCAGATCGGTCTGCACCTCGCCTTGCAGGGCCTCGGTGATGGCCATGACCTTTTCGGAAACGCTCTTGACCTCCTCGGCCACCACGGAAAAGCCGCGGCCCGCCTCCCCGGCGCGGGCGGCCTCGATCAGCGCGTTGAGCGCGAGCAGCTTCGTCTGGCTCGCCACCTTGGCGATATCGGCGATCTTGTCGCGAGCCGTCAGGTTGATGCGCCCCGTCAACTCAAGGATTCGCTCCGGTTGATAGTTTATATTCGACATATCTCCCCCTCACTCGTCCAGAGGGATGATACGATTGTCATGATTCATTCGCAATTTATCGGCACCTGGCAACAAGCCTATATTTCAGCATATCTTTCATGGACGGCCTGTTTTTTAAGCATATTGCATGCAAAGCGAGATGGATTCCTTTCTTTGCAGCGGAATAACCAGCCTGTAATTTATGCGCCGGGCGGCGGAACGAGCCTGGAGGGAACCGTCGGGACAGCGCACGGATGCATCTCTGCACAGGATTCGGGGCTGTGTTGCAGTGCATGGCATACGAAGCGCGCGTTCGGCCCTTGCATTCTCCTGACATCAAATCCAGTATGTAGACATCATGTGCCGTCTTCTTGCCTATTCGGGTGATCCCACCTTCATGGATGCTCTGGTCTGCGCGCCGAACAACTCGCTTGTGCGCCAGTCCCTGCACGCCTGCGAGGGCAAGACGGCCACCAACGGCGACGGCTTCGGTCTCGCCTGGTACAGCGACCGCGAAGAACCCGGCCTTTTCAGGGACTTGCGGCCCGCATGGTCCGACGAAAACCTGCGGTCGCTCTGCGCGCAGGTGCGTTCGCCGCTGTTCTTCGCGCATGTGCGCGCCGCCACGAACACCGCGACCACGCGCGCCAACTGCCACCCTTTCGCCTGCGGCCGTTACGCCTTCATGCACAACGGCCAGATCGGCGCCTATCATAAAGTGCGCCGCAGGCTGGAGGCGTTGTTGCCTGACGAGCTTTTCGACCTGCGGGCGGGCACGACCGATTCGGAGCTGCTGTTCCTGCTCGTTCTCGCGGAAATGGAGCGCGGCGAGAAGCCGGCGGGCGCCGTCAGCCGGGTGATGCACCAGACCAAGGAGCTGATGCTGGCGGCGGGCGTCGCGGAAGCGCTGCGCTTCACGGCCATCCTCAGCGACGGACAGACGATCTGGGCGTTCCGCGTCGCCTGCGACGGCCTTTCGCCGCGGCTTTACCTGCGCGAGCGGCCCGGCGCGACCATCATCGCCTCCGAACCGCTCGACAGCCTGCGCGATGCGTGGACGCTGGTGGCCGACAATTCCGTCACCACCATCCGGCACGGCCTCGGCGCAGTGACCGAGCCGCTGGCGATCACCGGGCCGTGCTGGCCCGTCGCCGCCTGACGCGCCCTGCCCGCATGTCTGGCAACCGATCGCTCGTGCGCGCCGGCACCGTCGTGGGTGCGGCCGCCGTCGCGTCGCGCGTGCTCGGCTTCGTCCGTGACGTGCTGATGGCGCAGGTGCTGGGCACCGGCGCGGTGGCCGACGCCTTCCTCGTCGCCTTCCGCATTCCCAATGTCGTGCGGCGCGTGCTGGGCGAAGGCGGGCTCAACGCCGGTTTCGTGCCGCTCTACGGCGCGATGCTCGCGCGCGACGGCCAGGCGGCGGCGCGGGCTTTCGCGGGGCGCGCCATCGGTGACGCCGCGTTGTTGCTGCTGGCGCTCACCGCCGTCGCCGAACTTCTCGCCGGGCCGCTCGTGTTCCTGTTCGCGGCGGGTTTCACGGAGGAAGGCGGCAAGCTCGCGCTGGCGGCCTTCTACACGCGGCTGGCGCTGCCGTTCATCGCCTTCACCGGCCTTGCGTCGCTCCTCGCGGCGCTGCTCAACGCGCACCGGTATTTCACCGCCGCCGCCGTCGCGCCGGCGCTGGTGAACGCGCTGCTGATCGTCGCGCTGTTGCTGGCGGACGGCGACGCCGCCGCGAGCCCGCACGCCGGCGCCGATCCGCAAACAGGCGCATGGCTTGCGGCGGCGGTCAGCCTGTCCGGCCTGCTTCACCTCGCCGTCGTCGCCTGGGCGGTGGGGCGGATGCCGGAACGCCCGCATCTGCGCCGGCCGGCCCGCGCCGGAAACGCAGGCGGAAACGGATTGGGCCATCTGCTGCGCTTCGCGCTGCCGGCGCTCGTCGCCAGCGCGATGACGCAGGTCATCCTGCTCGCCGCGACGGCGCTCGCCTCGGCGGAGCCCTCCGCCGTTTCGTGGCTCTATTACGCCGACCGCGTTTTCCAGTTGCCTCTGTCCTTCATCGGCGTCGCGGCGGGGGTCGTGCTGCTGCCGGAATTCGTCGGCGGACGGGATGCGCGGCGGGATGTCGCGCCCGCGCTGACGGCTTTCCTCACCGGCGCGCTGGCGCTGGCGCTGCCGGCGGCGGCGGGGCTCATCGCGCTCGGCCCCACGGTGACGGCGGTGCTGTTCGAACGCGGCGCCTTCACGGCGGCGGACAGCCGGCAGACCAGCGCGCTGCTGATGGCGCTCGCCACCGGGCTGCCGGCGGCGGCGGCGAGCAAGGTGCTGATCCAGCCGTTTTTCGCCAGCCGGCGACTGGCGACGCCGTTCGCCGCGGGCATCGGCGGCGTCGCCGTGACGCTCGCGGCGGCGCGGCTCACGGATATCGGCACGGCGGCGAGCCTCGGCCTGTGGGCGCAGGCGCTCGCCCTCGGCAGCGGCGCGCGGCGGAATATCCTCTGGTCACGGTCTTTCGGCGTCCGCATCGGCGGGCTGACGCTCGCCGCGCTCGCCATGGGACTGATGGTCGCGACGCTGGACCGGCTCGCGGCGCCGTGGCTCGCGGCGGAGCAGCCTTTCGTGCTGCGCGCCGGCGTGCTGACGGGGCTTTGCCTCGCGGGGATCGCGGCCTATGCGGCGCTTGCCGCGCCGCTCGGAGGCATCCGCGAGCTGGTGCGCGGGAAAGGGGCGCGGTAGCGCTTTTTCCCTTGCCCAAACGCCCGCGCCTGCGATAACCCGCCTGCAATGAATTGACCACAGACCCGACGAAAGGGATGGGACGTCGTCATGTCCGTCTTGAAGAAACGTGTATTTTCCGGCGTGCAGCCCACCGGCAACCTGCATCTGGGCAATTATCTCGGCGCGGTATCGCGTTTCGTCGCGTTGCAGGAGCAGTTTGACTGCATCTATTGCGTCGTCGACATGCACGCCATCACCGTCGCGCAGGAGCCGGAGGCGCTGACGCGCCAGATCCGCGAGGTGACGGCCGCCTTCATCGCGAGCGGCGTCGATCCGAAGGCGCATGTCGTCTTCAACCAGAGCCAGGTTTCCGAACATGCGGAACTGGCGTGGATCTGCAACTGCATCGCGCGCATCGGCTGGATGAACCGCATGACGCAGTTCAAGGAAAAAGCCGGCAAGGACCGCGAGAACGTCTCGCTCGGCCTTTACGCCTATCCCGCGCTGATGGCGGCGGACATCCTGGTCTACCGCGCCGACGCGGTGCCCGTGGGCGAGGACCAGAAGCAGCATGTGGAACTCACGCGCGACATCGCCCAGAAGTTCAACAACGATTACGCGGAATCCATCGCCCGCCACGGCTTCGGCGAAACGTTCTTCCCGCTGCCGGAGCCGCTCATCCAGGGCACCTCGACGCGGGTGATGAGCCTGCGCGACGGCACCAAGAAGATGTCGAAATCCGACCCTTCCGACTATTCGCGCATCAACCTCAAGGATGACGCCGACGCCATCGCGCAGAAGATCCGCAAGGCCAAGACCGACCCCGAGCCGCTGCCGGAAACGGTGGAGGAACTCGCGGGGCGTCCCGAGGCCGAGAATCTCGTCGGCATTTTCGCAACGCTCGCCGGGCAGACGCGCGAGGACGTGCTGCGCACCTTCGCCGGCGGCCAGTTCTCCGCCTTCAAGACCGCGCTGGTCGACGTGGCCGTCGAAAAGCTCGCGCCGATCGGTGCGGAGATGCAGCGGCTGTCCGCCGATCCCGGCTACATCGATTCGGTGCTGGCCGACGGCAGCCGGCGCGCGCGCGCCATCGCCCGCGAGACGATGAACGCCGTCAAGGACATCGTCGGTTTCGTGCGCGAGCGCGCATGAGGCGCATGCGCACGCCATCCGGCCATTGAAACGGAGAGCGAAAACCGCCAGATTGGAACCGTTCGCCGCATCGTTGCGGCGCGCGCGGATCACCGCCGCCCTTGAACCGGTCAGGTGAGGAGAAAACATGTTCATCCAGACGGAAGCCACCCCCAACCCGGCGACGCTCAAGTTCCTGCCGGGCCGCGACGTTTCGCCCGACGCGCCGATCGAGATCCGCTCCGACATCGAGGCCACGCGCTCGCCGCTCGCGCAGCGGCTGTTCGACATCGACGGCGTGTCCGGCGTGTTCTTCGGCAGCGATTTCGTGGCCGTGACCAAGAATACCGGTGAGTGGCCGCACCTCAAGCCCGCCATTCTGGGCGCGATCATGGAACATTTCCTCTCGGGCGAGCCGCTGATCGCCGAGGGAAACGGCGCACGCTTCGACGACGAGGAAGAGTTCTTCGACGACGCCGACATCGATACCGTGGAAACCATCAAGGACCTGATCGAGACCCGCGTGCGCCCGGCCGTGGCCGGCGACGGCGGCGACATCACCTTCCGCGGCTACCGCGACGGCGTCGTCTTCCTCGCCATGAAGGGCGCATGCTCGGGCTGCCCGTCGTCCACCGCCACCCTGCGCCACGGCATCGAGAACCTGCTGCGCCACTTCCTGCCCGATGTGCAGGAGGTGCGCGCCGTCTGAACGGCAGGCCGCCGGTTCTTCCGGCGCTTGCATGCGTGCAAGCGAAGCTTGCACGCCCGTTGTGCGCTTGCGCATGACACGATGTTGCGTCGCGACATACCATAGCCGGCACTTTCCCCGTATCGTTTTTCGATGCAATACCGGAGATGGATATGACGACAGACAACGCTCCCGGCCGTCCGATCGACGCCGCCGCTCTCGAACAATTGTTCCTCGCCGCGCGCACGCACAATGCCTGGCGGGACATTCCGGTGCCCGACGACCTGCTGCGCCAGGCCGCGGAAATCTCCAAATGGGGACCGACGAGCGCCAACGCCTCGCCGGCGCGCTTCGTCTTCGTGCGCTCGCCCGAAGCCAAGGCAAAGCTCGCGCCGCTGCTGAGCGAAGGCAACCGCGCCAAGTCCCTCGCCGCGCCGGCCACCGTCATCGTCGGCTACGACACGGAATTTCCCGACAAGCTGCCCAAGCTCTTCCCCCACGCGGACGCGCGCGCGTGGTTCGCCGGCAATCCGGCGCTCATCGAGGAAACCGGCCTGCGCAACTCCTCGCTGCAAGGCGCTTACTTCATCCTCGCGGCGCGCGCGCTCGGTCTCGATACCGGGGCGATGTCGGGCTTCGACAAGGCGGGCGTCGACGCCGCCTTCTTCCCCGACGGCAAGATCAAGACCAATTTCCTGATCAACGTCGGTTACGGCGATCCGGCCGGCCTGTTCGACCGCCTGCCGCGCCTCGACTTCGACGAATACGCGCGCATCGACTGACACCCGCGCCTGCGGTCTTCCCCCGAAGCGCCTCGCCGGCCCGACCCCATCCTGACGAACACCGCATCGGATCGGGTTCAGGGCCGCCATCCCCGCTTATCGGCGCGCCCCGCATCGGCAGGGGGTGACATCGCCGTCGCTTCGTATCATAGATGTCAGCGGATATCGGACGATACGGCAAAGCGCGGCGCCTCCCGAACGCGGAAACGGCGCGGCGCGGATTTGCCGGCGCATCGACCCGCAGGGCGCACGCCTCGCGGGCCGGTGCCAGAGGCGGGGGAGCGGGTTGCGCATATTGGCCATCGACACGGCGCTCGGCGCTTGCGCCGCCTGCGTGATCGATACGCGGGCGGCGCCTGAGGACGGCGGCGCGGATACCTTCTCCCGCGACGTTCTGGCGACGGAAACGCTGCTGCTCGCGCGCGGTCATGCGGAAGCGCTGCTGCCGCTGATCGAGCGCGTCGTGGCGCGTTCGGCTTCCCCGGAAAAAGAATCGACGCAAGGCGGATCGGCGCAGGACGGATTCGCCGCGCTCGACCGGGTGGCCGTCACCATCGGGCCGGGCAGCTTCACCGGGCTGCGCGTCGGCATCTCCGCCGCGCGCGCCATCGGGCTTGCCGCCGGCGTGCCGGTGGTCGGCGTCTCGACGCTGGCGGCCTTTCTCGCGCCGCAGGTGCTGGCGGCCGATTCGCGCCGCCCCCTGCTCGCCGCCGCCATCGACGCCCGCCACGGCGCCATCTATTTTCAGGCCAGCGCGCCCGGCGGGCGCGTCGTCGTGAGCGCCCGCCACATCGGCCTGCGGGACGCCGCGCGTCTGCTCGGCACCGGCGCGGTGACGATCGCCGGGCCGGCGGCGGAGCTGCTGGCGGCGGAGGCAAGGGCCGTCGGCCTCGATACGAAAATCGCCGATTCGGCCCCGGCGCCGGATATCCGCTGGGTGGCGCGACTCGGGCTCGCCGCCGACGCGGACACCGCCCTGCCGCAACCGCTCTACCTGCGCGGCGCCGACGCCAGGCCGCAGGACAAGGCAAGGCTTCCCCGCCAGTGACGCCATCCCGCGGCCGCCGCTTCCAGACACCCTTCCCGACGATCCGATTGTGACGTGACTGTCATGCTCCGCGACCTGTTCACCTTTCATCGCCCGCCGCCGCGCATCGCCCCGCTGACCGGCGATCACGCCGAGGCAGCGGCGGCCATTCACGCGGCAAGTTTCGCGCGGGCGTGGGAGGCGACCGAGCTTGAGCGCATGCTCGCCGGCAAGGCCCATGTGGCGGACGGCGCCTTCGCCGGCGGCACCTCGGAGAGGCAGGCCCCGCTCATCGGTTTCCTCCTGTCGCGAATCGTCATCGACGAGGCCGAAATCCTCACCGTCGCGGTCGCGCCCGACGCGCGCGGGACGGGTGCGGGACGGCTGCTTCTCACGCATCATCTCGACAGGTTGCAGCGTTTCGGCGTGCGCGCCGTCTTCCTGGAGGTGGAAGAAGGCAACGCGCCCGCTCTCGCGCTTTACCGCCGGGCCGGCTTCACCGAAATCGGCCGCCGCCCCGGCTATTACCCCGCCCCCGACGGCAGCCGCGCCGCCGCGCTCACGATGCGGGCGCAGTTGGACTAGGACGGCGTTTCCTGTAAGCTTCGCGTGCCGGGAAATCCTGCTCCCGCATGGCCTTGCGGCGACGGCCCGCGCCCGACGACGATAGTGTGGAGAATTGCGATGCCCCCCCTTCCCAAACGAGCCTCCGGCGGGAAACAGCAGGCGGGGAACGCCGTGAGCGGGCGCGAAAGCGTCGGCGGAAATGCGGGCAAGGCCGCGCGCCCGGGCGAGAAGAACGTCATCGAGCGCCTGTGCAGCGCCAACGGCCTGCGCATGACCGGGCAGCGGCGCGTCATCGCCCGCGTCATCGCGGAGGCCGACGACCATCCCGACGTGGTGGAGCTGCACCGGCGCGCCATGCGCGTCGACGAGAACATCTCGCTGTCGACCGTCTACCGCACCGTCAAGCTGTTCGAGGATCAGGGCATCATCGAGCGTCACCGCTTCGGCGACGGGCGCGCCCGCTACGAAAGCGCGCCCACCCGCCACCACGACCACCTCATCGACATGAACACGGGCGCGGTGATCGAATTCCACTCGGACGAGATCGAGGCCCTGCAAGCGGAAATCGCCCGCAAGCTCGGCTATCGGCTGGTGCATCACCGGCTGGAGCTCTACGCCCTGCCGCTCGACGACAAATCGAAATAGACGCATCATGAGCAACCTGCGCTTCTGGAGCCGCGTCGCGGTGCTCGTGCCCGTCACCCTGATCGGCATTCCGCTGCAATGGGCGGCGCTGCGCCTGGGCGCGCCGGGCCGACGCGCCATTCCGCTGGCCTATCACCGCATCGTCTGCGCGACGCTCGGCGTCCGGCGCATCGTCCATGGCGAGCCGCCGCGCGGACCGGCGGCGCTCATCCTGTCGAATCACGTTTCATGGCTCGATATCTGCGTGCTGTCGGCGCTCACGCCGCTGTCGTTCATCGCCAAGGCGGAAGTCGGCACCTGGCCCGTGGTGAGCCTGCTGGCGCGGCTGCAACGCACCGTCTTCATCGACCGCACCCGCCGCGCCGACACCGCCCGCGCCAATGGCGCGGTGGCGCGCCGCCTGCGGGAGGGCGACCGCATCGTGCTGTTCGCCGAAGGCACCACCGGCGACGGCACACGCGTGCTGCCGTTCCGCTCGGCGCTCGTCGGCGCGGCGCGGGAGGCGCTGACGGCGGACGGGGCCGGCGACGTGGTGCTGCAACCGCTCGCCATCACCTACGTGCGCCGCGACGGCCTGCCGCTGCAACGCGGCGACCGGCCCGCCATCGCTTGGCACGGCGACATGGAGCTTGCGCCCCATCTCAAGGGCATCCTCGCCGGCGGCCCCATCGACGTGCAACTGACATGGGGCACGCCCATCCCCTTCGACGCCGGCACCGACCGCAAGCGGGCGACCCGCCGGGCGGAAGAGGAAGTGCGCGCGAAAGTGCGCGAGGCGCTCGCCGGCGGCGGCCGGATCGGGCCTTCACCGCAGCGCGATACGGGCGTATGATCCTTTCATGATCGATCCGCCGGATCACGCGGTCGAAACCTACATGAAACTATACGGGTCCACATCCACCGCCACACGCAGCCGGGCGGCGTGTTTTGGCGCGCGCGCCAGCCAGTCGCGCAGCCACGCTTGCAGGTCGAACGCCCGCCCCGCGCGCACCAGCAGCCGGAAACGATGGCGGCCGCGAATCATGGCGAGCGGCGCCTCGGCGGGCCCGAGCACCGCCACGCCGGCCGGCGGCTGCGCCGCCCGCGCCAGCGCGCGGGCGTGGTTTTCCGCCTCCGCCCGGTCGGGGCCGGAAACGACGATCCCGGCAAGACGGCCGAACGGCGGCAGGCCCGCCTCCTCGCGCACGGCGATCTCCTCGGCGTAAAAGCGCTTTCCGTCGCCGGAAAGGATGGCGCGCAGCACGGGATGGTCCGGCTGCATGGTCTGGATAAGCGCCCGGCCGGGCCGCTCGCCGCGCCCGGCGCGGCCCGTCACCTGCTGCATGAGCTGAAAGGTGCGCTCGGAAGCGCGCGGATCGCCGTTCGCCAGCCCGACATCCGCATCGATGACGCCGACCAGCGTCAGGCCGGGGAAGTTGTGGCCCTTGGCCACGAGCTGCGTGCCGATCACGATATCCACCGCGCCCTCGGCCACCTCCTGCAATTCCGCGCGGATGCGCTCCGCCCCGCCGGGCGAATCGCTGGACAGCACGATGGCGCGCTTGCCCGGAAACACCTCCGCCACCTCCTCCGCCAGACGCTCCACGCCGGGGCCGCAGGCGGCCAGCGTATCGGCCTCGCCGCAGGCGGGGCACACATCCGGGCGCCGCTCCGTATGGCCGCAATGATGACAGACGAGCGCGCGCCGGAAGCGATGTTCCACAAGCCACGCGGAGCATTGCGGGCACTGGAAGCGATGGCCGCAATGCCGGCACAGCGTAAGCGGCGCGTAGCCGCGCCGGTTCAGAAACAGCAACGCCTGCTCCCCCGCCTCCAGCGTTTCGTTGACGGCGGCGACGAGCGGCGGCGATATCCAGCGCCCCCGCTCCGCCGGGTGGCGGCGCAGGTCGATGGCGCTGATTTCCGGCAGCATCCGCCCGCCGAAGCGCTCCGGCAGCACGAGATGCCGATAGCGGCCTCTGTCGGCGTTCACCTTGCTCTCGATGGAGGGCGTCGCGGAAGCGAGCACCGCCGCCGCCGCCTCGAAGCGCCCGCGCACCACGGCCATGTCGCGCGCATGATAGGTGACGCCATCATCCTGCTTGTAGGCCGCCTCGTGCTCCTCATCCACCACGATCAGCGCCAGATCGCGGAACGGCATGAACAGCGCCGAGCGTGCGCCGGCGACGACGCGCACCGTGCCGTCCGCCGCGCCGGCGTGAATGCGCGCCCGCTTGCGCCCCGTGACACCCGAGTGCCACTCCGCCGGCCGGACGCCGAAACGCGATTCGAAGCGCGTCAGAAACTGGGAAGTGAGCGCGATTTCGGGCATCATGATCAGCGCCTGCCGCCCCAGGCGCAGCGCCTCGGCCACCGCCTCGAAATAGACCTCCGTCTTGCCGGAGCCGGTGACGCCCTCAAGCAGCGTCACCGAAAACGCGCCCTCCCGCACCGTATCGCACAGCGCCTGCGCCACCGAGTGCTGGGCATCGGACAACGCCGCGCGGGCGAAATCGGGATCGGGCGGCAGCACCACCGGCAGCGGCGGCAACGGCACCGCCTCCAGCGCCCCCTCATCCACGAGGCCGTCGATCACGCTCGTCGAGACGCCGGCCTCGTGCGCCAGATCGCGCCGGATGAAAGTATGGCCGTCGCGGATCGTCGCCAGCACCCGCGCGCGCGCCGGCGTCATGCGCCGCGGTGGCGCGCCCGCGAGGCGCACGCCGATGCGCGGCGGCTCCAGCATGCGGGCATGGTCTTCGCCGCCGTCGGGCACGCGCAGCGCGAGCTTCATGGCCAGGCCGCGCGGCGCAAGCGTGTACCACGCGATCCAGTCGAGAAAGGCGCGCAACCGCTCGCCGTAAGGCGGCACGTCGATACGCCCGATGACGTGCCGCAATCGTCCATGGGCTTCCTCGCCCATCGTCCGGCCCATCGCCTCGCCCCGCACCGCCCAGACGACGCCGACGGATTCGCGCTTGCCCAGCGGCACGCGCACCACATCGCCGGCGGCAAGCGCCATGCCTTCCGGCACCGCATAGGAATAGGCGCGGTCGAGCGCCACCGGCAGCAGAACATCCACGATCTGCGGGCCGTCTGAAGCCGGCGCGGGCGGGACGGGATGATTCATGACGGAGAAATGCGCTCGCGAAAACGGAACAGGGGCATGAACCGTAAAGGGATACGCGATTCCGTGTCCGCACGGAACAGCGCGCGACGGCGGCAGCCGCGTTTACGGCCGATTAGCGCCGCAATCCTATCATGGGCGCATGAGCAACCGCACGATGAACGACGCCGCGCCCTTTCTCATGTCGCCGGAGATCCGGGATGCCTTCGCCGACTGGCTGCGGCATCTCGGCTCGGAGCGCCGGCTGTCGCCCAAAACCCTGACCGCCTACGGACGCGACGCGCGCCAGTTCCTCGCCTTTCTCGCCACCCGCCGCGACGGCCCGCCGGCGCTCGCCGATCTGCGCGACCTGACGCCGGCGGACCTGCGCGCGTTCCTGTCCGAGCGCCGGCAGCAGGAAGCGGGCAACCGCACCCTGATGCGCCAGCTCGCCGGGCTGCGCTCCTTCGCGCGTTTTCTGGAGCGCACCGGGCGTGGCGAGGCTGCCGCCTTCACCACCGTGCGCGGGCCGCGCATCTCCCGCACGCTGCCGAAGCCCCTGCCCGTCGATGCGGCGCGGACCGTCACCGACGCGGAAGCCCGCGCCGGCGAGGAAAAACCGCAATGGGTGCTGGTGCGCGATGCCGCGGTGTTGTCGCTGCTCTACGGCTGCGGGCTGCGCGTCAGCGAGGCCCTCTCCATCGCGCGCAAGGACGCCCCCGTCGGCGGGCGCGACGACGTCACCGTCATCGGCAAGGGCAACAAGATGCGCACCGTGCCCGTGCTGCCGCAGGTGAGCCAGGCCGTCAGCGACTATCTCGCCCTCTGCCCCTACCCCCTCGCGCCGGACGAGCCGATGTTCCGGGGCGCGAAGGGCGGCCCCCTGTCGCCGCGCATCGTGCAATTCGCCATGCAGACGCTGCGCGGCGCGCTCGGCCTGCCGGAAAACGCCACGCCGCATGCCCTGCGCCATTCCTTCGCCACGCATCTGCTCGGCCGTGGCGGCGACCTGCGCGCCATTCAGGAACTGCTCGGCCACGCCTCGCTATCCACGACGCAGGGTTACACGAAGGTCGACGCCGCCCGCCTGATGGCGGCCTACGACGCCGCCCATCCGCGCGCGCAGAGGTCCTGATCAATCAGCTCTGGAAGGAGGACACGCCGCCATGCGCGGCGGACCACTCCGCCGGACGATGGAGAAAGCCCTCGACCTCGGCCAGAATGCCGGGATCGAAATGGCCGCTTTCCTTCGCCGCCGCCAGCACATCCCACCATGTCGTGAGATAATGCAGCTTGATGTTGAGCTTCTCCATTACCTCCCGGCTGTGCGGAAAGATGTCGTAGAAGAACAGCACGAAGCAATGGTCGACCTGCGCGCCGGCCGTGCGCAGCGCCTCGGCGAAGTTCACCTTGCTGCGACCGTCCGTCGCCAGATCCTCGACGAGCAACGTGCGCGCCCCGACATGCACCTCGCCCTCGATCTGCGCATTGCGGCCGAAGCCCTTCGGCTTCTTGCGGACATACTGCATCGGCAGTTCGAAGCGATCGGCGATCCAGGCCGCGAACGGAATGCCCGCCGTCTCGCCGCCGGCGATGATGTCGATCGATTCGTAGCCGATTTCGCGCACGATGGTGGACGTGGCGAAATCCACCAGCGACGAACGCAGGCGCGGAAAGGAGATGATCTTGCGGCAGTCGATGTAGACCGGGCTTGCCCAGCCGGACGTGAAGATATACGGCGTCTCGGCGTTGAAATGCACCGCCTTGATTTCAAGCAGCATCCGCGCGGCCTGGCGCGCGATGAGTTCGCGTTCGACGGGGGGCGGCAGAGTGGTCATGAAAGTCTCCTGAGCGGCTGAATTGGCTGCGAGCCTTCAACCACGCTGCGCCCCTTTCGGCAAGACCGTTTTACGACCGGCAACGGCGCGCCTTCACTGCGCCTGCCAGAACGTCACCTTCTCCGCCGGATCAGGACGGGGACGGTCCTGCAATTTCTCGCGCTCCGTGCCGATATGAATGAAGCCGGCGATCTTTTCTCCGGCTGCAAGGCCGAGGATGCGCTTCGCCGCCTCGTCATAGGCCGCCCAACCGGTCAGCCAGACGCCGCCGAAGCCGGCGAGCGCCGATGCCGTGAGAAGATTCATGCAGACGGCGCCGGCGGACAGAACCTGTTCCCACTCCGGCTTCTTCGCCTGCGGATCGGCGCAACTGACGACGACGATCGCTACCGGCGCGGCGGCGAAATGAGCGACGATCTTGGCCGCCTGCTTGTCGCGCCGGTCTGGATCTTCATCCGGGTTCTGCGATACATAGGCTTCAGCCAGACGCTCGCCCGCCACGCTCTTGGCCTTGCCTTCCAGCACGATGAGCCGCCAGGGTTCGAGCCTGCCGTGATCGGGAACCCGCAGCGCGATCGCGATAAGGCGTCGCAGGAGATCGGCGTCGGGGCCTGGCGCGCCCAGTTCGAGCACCGCCGCCGAGCGTCGCCGCTCCAGCCGCCTCAACCGCCTGTCGATCCGCGCCTCATCCGACACCGCTTGTCTCCCCCGTCTGTGAGGGAATCACCATAACGAACGACGAGAAAGAGTAAATAGCTGATCTTTCTTTAGAATTGGAGGATACCCAGTCAATGCCCAATAAAGAAGGCGGCTTGCGCCGCCTTCCTCATCGCTTTTATTCACCGCAACCTACAGCGACTTCAAGCACAGAAGCGCCCTGAATCGCTGCTTCGCCCTGTCCATTTTCGAACATCAAACCGGGAAAACAATACCCGTTTTTCGGTTTGAGGCGGTAAACGGCCGGATCACCGGGTCGCGGCGGCGCGCAGGTCCCGCAGTTGCACAAGCCTGTCGGATGCAGCCTGCTTATCCTCAAAGGTTTTGGCGTCGCGCAGATCTTCCTCGGCATCGCGAATATCGCTGTCGACGGAAACCGCGTCGATGTCCTCGACCGGAATGGCGTACTCAGCCAGCACGGTCAGGCCGGACGGATTGACGTCCAGGAAGCCGCCGCGCACGAAAAGACGGCGCAGGCTCTGGCTCGCATCGCGAATCTGGACGACACCGGGCTTGAGCACCGCCATCAGCGGTGCGTGGGCCGCGAGCACCGTCATCTCGCCGTCGACGGACGGCACCGTGGCGCTTTCAGCCTCGCCCGCGAACAACAATTTCTCAGGCGAGACCAGCTCGACATGAAAGGTGGCCATGACGGTACTCCCGACCTCTGTTCAGCATGCGGGGCGAAACCGGCCCCGCCCGTTCATCGCTCACACGCCGCCGGCATCACGCGGCTTCGGTGGAGAGCTTCTGCGCTTTCTCGACGGCCTGCTCGATGGTGCCGACCATGTAGAACGCCGCTTCCGGCAGGTGGTCGTACTTGCCTTCGACGAGACCCTTGAAGCCCTTGATGGTGTCTTCAAGGCTCACCAGGGTGCCCGGCGAGCCGGTGAACACTTCCGCGACGTGGAAGGGCTGCGACAGGAAGCGCTCGATCTTGCGGGCGCGGGCCACCGTCAGCTTGTCATCTTCCGAAAGCTCGTCCATGCCGAGAATGGCGATGATGTCCTGCAAAGCCTTGTAGCGCTGCAACACCTGCTGCACCGAACGCGCGACATTGTAGTGCTCCTCGCCGACGACGAGCGGCGACAGGATGCGCGAGGTGGAGTCGAGCGGGTCGACCGCCGGATAGATGCCCTTTTCCGCGATGGCGCGCGACAGCACCGTCGTCGCGTCGAGATGGGCGAAGGAGGTGGCCGGCGCGGGATCGGTCAGGTCGTCGGCGGGCACGTAGATGGCCTGCACCGAGGTGATCGAGCCCTTGGTCGTCGTGGTGATGCGCTCCTGCAACGCGCCCATGTCGGTGGCGAGCGTCGGCTGGTAGCCCACGGCGGAGGGGATGCGGCCGAGAAGGGCCGACACTTCCGAACCCGCCTGCGTGAAGCGGAAGATGTTGTCCACGAAGAACAGCACGTCCTGGCCCTGGTCGCGGAAGTGCTCGGCGACGGTCAGACCCGTCAGCGCCACGCGCGCGCGCGCGCCCGGAGGCTCGTTCATCTGGCCATAGACCAGCGCGCACTTGGAGCCGGCGGCCGAGCCGTTGTTCTCCTTCGGGTCGACGTTCACCTTCGATTCGATCATCTCGTAGTAAAGGTCGTTACCCTCGCGGGTGCGCTCGCCGACGCCGGCGAAAACGGAGAAGCCGCCGTGCGCCTTCGCGATGTTGTTGATCAGTTCCTGAATGAGCACAGTCTTGCCGACGCCGGCGCCGCCGAACAGGCCGACCTTGCCGCCGCGCGAGTAAGGCGCGAGCAGGTCGACGACCTTGATGCCGGTGACGAGGATCTGGGCTTCCGTCGACTGCTCGGCATAGCTCGGCGCCGACTGATGGATGGCGCGGAAATCATCGGCCTGGACCGGGCCGGCTTCATCCACCGGCTCGCCGATCACGTTCATGATGCGCCCCAGCGTGCCCGCGCCGACAGGCACGCGGATCGGCGCACCGGTGTCCGTGACCTCCTGGCCACGCACCAGACCTTCCGACGTGTCCATCGCAATGGTGCGCACGGTGTTTTCGCCGAGCTGCTGCGCAACCTCGAGCACCAGCCGCTGGCCGCGGTTCGTGGTCTCCAGCGCGTTCAGGATCTCCGGCAACTGCCCGTCGAACTGCACGTCGACAACAGCACCGATCACCTGCGTGATGCGGCCGGTATTCTTAGCCGGGGAAACATTCGTCATGGTGCAGCTCCGTCCGAGCCCGTCCGGGCCTCTCATTCGTCCAAACATCCGGCGCAAGCCGACCTCGGCCTGGCCCTTCCTGTTGCATTTGGCGCCGCAGCGCCTCCTCCCGCGCGCCGCGTCAGATCGCCTCGGCGCCCGAAATAATCTCGATCAGTTCCTTCGTGATCATCGCCTGACGCGACCGGTTATAGATCAGCGTCTGCTTCTTGATCATTTCGCCGGCGTTGCGCGTGGCGTTATCCATCGCCGACATGCGCGCGCCCTGCTCGGAAGCCGCATTCTCCAGCAGCGCCCGGAAAATCTGCACCGACACGTTGCGCGGCAGCAGCGTCTCGAGGATTTCTTCCTCGTTCGGCTCATAGGAGTAAACCGCGTCCGCGGCGCCGTCATCGACACGCTCCGGCAGTTGCGCCGGAATGATCTGCTGTGCCGTCGGGATCTGCGAGATCACCGAGCGGAACTCCGAGTAGAACAGCGTCGCCACATCGAACTCGCCGGCATCGAACGCCGCGATCAGCTTCTTGCCGAGCCGGTCTGCGACATCGAAGGTCAACGTCTTGACGTCGCGCAGATCCACCGTCTCGATGATGTAGTCGGCGTACTGCCGGCGCAGGGCCTCGAAGCCCTTCTTGCCGACCGTGATGATCTTCACCTTCTTGCCCTGCGCGAGCAGCGTCTGGATACGCTCGCGGGCAAGACGGACGATCGACGAATTGAAGCCGCCGCACAGGCCGCGCTCGGCGGTGGCGATGATCAGCAGATGCGTATCGTCCTTGCCCGTGCCGGCGATCAGCCGGGGCGCGCCCTCACCAGGCCCGATCCCCTGCGCCAGATTGGCGAGGACGCGATCGATGCGCTGGGCGAAGGGACGCGCGGCTTCCGCCGCGAGCTGGGCGCGGCGAAGCTTCGCCGCAGCCACCATCTGCATGGCCTTGGTGATCTTCTGCGTCGCCTTCACGGAGGCGATGCGGTTGCGCAGATCCTTCAAGCTCGGCATGGTTGACGCCTATCTCCTCGCCGGGGACGCGACAGCGTCACGCCCCTTCCCGATCCATATCCGATCCGATCAGTTGAACGACCGGATGAACTCCTCGACCGCAGCCTTCAGCTTGGCGGCCGTCTCGTTCGACAGGTCCTTCGTCACGCGGATATCCTCGAGAATATCGGCATGGCTGGCACGAACGAAGGTCAGCAGCCCTTCCTCGAACGCGCGAACCTTCGCGACCGGAATGACGTCGAGATAGCCGTTGACGCCGGCGTAGATCACGACCACCTGCTCCTCGCTCTTCAGCGGCGAGAACTGCGCCTGCTTCAGCAGCTCCGTCAGGCGCGCGCCGCGGTTCAGCAGGCGCTGGGTCGACGCATCGAGATCCGAACCGAACTGGGCGAAGGCGGCCATCTCGCGATACTGCGCCAGTTCGCCCTTGATCTTGCCCGCGACCTTCTTCATCGCCTTCGTCTGGGCGGAGGAGCCCACGCGCGAGACCGAGAGGCCGACGTTCACCGCCGGGCGCACGCCCTGATAGAACAGATCCGTCTCAAGGAAGATCTGGCCGTCGGTGATCGAGATCACGTTGGTCGGGATGTAGGCCGACACGTCGTTGGCCTGCGTCTCGATGATCGGCAGCGCCGTCAGCGAACCGAGGCCGTTTTCCTCGTTGAGCTTCGCGGCGCGCTCCAGCAGGCGGGAGTGCAGGTAGAACACGTCGCCGGGATAGGCTTCGCGTCCGGGCGGACGACGCAGCAGCAGCGACATCTGGCGGTAGGCGACGGCCTGCTTCGACAGATCGTCATAGACGATCACGGCATGGAGGCCGTTGTCGCGGAAATACTCGCCGATGGCGGCACCGGCGAACGGCGCGATGTATTGCAGCGGCGCCGGATCGGAAGCGGTCGCGGCGACGACGATCGAGTACTCGAGCGCGCCCTGCTCCTCAAGCACCTTCACGAACTGGGCGACCGTGGAGCGCTTCTGACCGACCGCGACATAGACGCAGTAGAGCTTCGCCTTCTCGTCGTCGCCCTGGTTGATCGGCTTCTGGTTGAGGATCGTGTCGAGCGCAATGGCGGTCTTGCCGGTCTGGCGATCGCCGATGATCAGCTCGCGCTGGCCGCGGCCGATCGGGATGAGCGCGTCGATGGCCTTGAGGCCCGTCGCCATCGGCTCGTGCACCGACTTGCGCGGAATGATGCCCGGCGCCTTGACGTCGACCTGGCGGCGCTCGGTCGCCTCGATCGGCCCCTTGCCGTCGATGGGATTGCCCAGACCGTCCACGACGCGGCCCAGCAGGGCGCGGCCCACCGGCACGTCGACGATGGTCTTGGTGCGCTTGACCGTCTCGCCTTCCGAGATGTCGCGGTCGCTGCCGAACACGACGACACCGACGTTGTCGCTTTCGAGGTTGAGCGCCATGCCGCGCACACCCGACTCGAATTCCACCAGCTCGCCGGCCTGAACCTGATCGAGACCGTAGACGCGGGCAATGCCGTCGCCCACCGAGAGAACCTGGCCGACCTCGGTTACTTCGGCTTCCTGGCCGAAGTTCTTGATCTGCTCCTTGAGAATTGCGGAAATTTCCGCGGCGCGGATGCTCATCAGCCGACCTCTTTCAACGCGAGACGGATAGAATTAAGTTTGTAGCGCAGGCTCGCGTCGACCATGCGACTGCCGAGCTTGACAACGAGTCCGCCGATGATGGCGGGATCGACCTTGACGTCGAGAACGATCTCGCCGCCTTTCGCGACGCCCTTGAGCGCCGTCCTGATTTCCTCGAGAACCTTGTCGGAAGGCTGCTCCGCCAGCGTCACCTCGGCGCGCACGACGCCCCGGCTCTCCGCCACCAGCGCCCGGTAGGACCTGATGATCTCACTGACCAGGAACAGGCGGCGCTTGGCCGCGACAAGCCTGACGAACTTGCCCGCGAGGCCGCCGATGCCGGCCTTGTCGAGCACGGCGGCGATGGCGGCAAGCTGCTGCTCCGCCGTGAACACCGGCGCGCGCACGAGCCGGGCGAGGTCCGCGCTCTCGGCGACCAGCGCCTCGAACCGGGCGAGATCCGCGCCGACGGCATCGATGCTCTTCTCTTCTGCCGCGAGTTCGAAGAGCGCGGTGGCATAGCGTCCCGCGACGCCGGAAACGATCGATCCGCCTTGTGGCACGGGCCTTTCTCCGGGGCTGTTGAGCAGGTGGCGCGAGAAACCATATCCGGCAAACCGCACCAAACGCCCGCTGCAAAACTCTGTGGTGAGAACGGAAAACGCGGTCCGCATTCCCGTCTGTTGGCGTGCCGTAACATAGGCTCGGGCGCTGCGCAACCCGGCATCTCGCGATCGGGCATTCACGTTGCACCAACGCCACGCCCGCGGTGGATCTCCGCGCCGCGCGCCCTGCTTTAGAGGCTTTCGACATTTTGCTGAAACGCGGAAAGCCTCCGGTTTTTTATTTTGAGCGCGTTCTTGAGCGCGTTCTTGCCGATTTAATCGGAAAACGCCTTAAGCCGGGTAAGCACGCGCGCCGAAGATGGCGCTGCCGACACGGACATGCGTCGCGCCGAGCATCACGGCCTGCTCGTAATCGGCGCTCATGCCCATCGACAAATTATCGACGTCGTTTCGTTTCGCGATCTTGCGCAGCAGTGCGAAATACGCGGACGGAGGCTCGCCGGCGGGCGGAATGCACATCAGCCCGGCGATCGCGAGGCCCTGCTCCTCCCGGCATGCGCGGATGAAGGCGTCGGCGTCCTGCGGCGCCACGCCCGCCTTTTGCGGCTCCTCGCCGGTATTGACCTGCACGAACAGCGCCGGCATGCGCTCCGCCCCGACGCGCGCCTGCTCGCGCGCCAGTTCCCGCGCCAGCGACGGCCGGTCGAGGGAGTGGATGGCGTCGAACAGCGCCACGGCCTCGCGCGCCTTGTTGGTTTGCAGCGGCCCGATGAGGTGCAGGCGCACGCCGGGAAAATCCGCCTTCAACGCCGGCCATTTCGCCTTCGCCTCCTGGACGCGGTTCTCGCCGAAATCCCGGTGACCTGCCTCCAGCACCGGCCGAATCGCATCGGCCTCGAACGTCTTCGACACCGCGACAAGGGTGACTTCCGCCGGATCGCGGCCCTCTTCGCGGGCGCTGCGGTCGATGGCCGCGCGGATGGCGGCAAGACGCGCACGCGCGTCGTCTCCGTCTCCAGGAAGACGCGCAATCGCATCGTCTTCATTCTCGGAAAGACCCGCCCGCGCGTCGTTTCCGTTTTCGGATATCGGCATCATGTCCAGTTCCGCCCCGTCGTCTTGTCGGATTGCACCGGCCGGTCCATCATGGCGGCCGAGAGCACGTTGACGGCCCGCCCCTTTCCGTGCCCTAGTCCCCGGCGATGCGCGGCGCCCGGCTGTCCGGGACGGCCGCCGCGCGTCGTCGCCCGCTTTCCGGCCGGCATCGATGTGCGCCAGCGGATTCCAGATAGCAAGACCAAGATTGCAGACTCATGAGTGCGGACCCCAGCAACACGGAACGATACAACCCCAAGGACGTCGAGCCCCGGTGGCGCGACGCGTGGGAGGCGCGGCGGCTCTTCCGGACGCCGAACGATGATTCGCGCCCGCCCTACTACGTGCTCGAGATGTTTCCGTATCCCTCCGGCCGCATCCACATGGGCCACGTGCGCAACTACGCCATGGGCGACGTGGTGGCGCGCTTCAAGCGCGCCAAGGGCTTCAACGTGCTTCATCCCATGGGCTGGGACGCCTTCGGCATGCCGGCCGAAAACGCCGCCATGGAGCACAAGGTCCATCCCGCGCAATGGACCTACGCCAACATCGCCGCCATGCGCAAACAGCTTCAGTCGATGGGCCTGTCGCTCGACTGGAGCCGCGAGTTCGCCACTTGCGACCCCACGTATTACCGGCACCAGCAGAAGCTGTTCCTCGATTTCCTCAAGGCCGGCCTCGTCGACCGCAAGACGTCCAAGGTCAACTGGGACCCGGTCGACCATACGGTGCTCGCCAACGAGCAGGTCATCGACGGACGCGGCTGGCGCTCGGGCGCGCTCGTCGAGACCCGCGAGCTGACGCAATGGTTCCTGAAGATCACCGATTTCGCGCAGGAACTCGACGACGCTCTCGACACGCTCGACCGCTGGCCGGAAAAGGTGCGCACCATGCAGCGCAACTGGATCGGCCGCTCCGAGGGCCTGCTGGTGCGATTCGCGCTCGATGCGGCGCGCGCGCCGGAGGGCTTTGACGAGGTCGAGGTCTACACGACGCGCCCCGACACGCTGTTCGGCGCGAAGTTCCTCGCCATATCCGCCGATCATCCGCTGGCGAAGCATCTGGCGGCGGACAACGGCGCGCTCAGGGATTTCATCGACGAGTGCCACCGCACCGGCACCGCCGCCGAGGTGCTGGAAAAGGCCGAAAAGAAGGGCTTCGATACCGGCCTCGCCGTGCTGCATCCCTTCGATCCCGCGTGGAAGCTGCCGGTCTACGTCGCCAATTTCGTGCTCATGGACTACGGCACCGGCGCGGTGTTCGGCTGCCCGGCGCACGATCAGCGCGACCTCGATTTCGCCAATGCCTACGGGCTCGGCAACACGCCCGTCGTCTGCCCGCCCGGCACCGATCCGGCGACGTTCGCCGTCACCGACACCGCCTTCACGGATGACGGCGTGCTGATCAACTCGCGTTTCCTCGACGGGCTTTCCATCGCCGCGGCGAAGGAGGAAGTCGCGAGCCGCCTCGAAGGGCAGGAGCGCCGCGGCCGGCCGGTGGCGGCGCGCAAGGTGAACTTCCGCCTGCGCGATTGGGGCATCTCGCGCCAGCGCTACTGGGGCTGCCCGATCCCGATCATCCATTGCGAGACCTGCGGCCCGGTGCCGGTGCCCGACGAGGATCTGCCCGTCAAGCTGCCCGAGGACGTGAGCTTCGACGTGCCGGGCAACCCGCTCGACCGTCATGACGCCTGGAAGCGGGTGCCCTGCCCGAAATGCGGCGGCGCGGCCCGGCGCGAGACGGACACGATGGACACGTTCGTCGATTCGTCATGGTACTTCGCCCGCTTCACCGACCCGAAGAACGAGGCCGCGCCGACCGATCCGGCCACCGCCGACCACTGGCTGCCGGTCGACCAGTACATCGGCGGCATCGAGCACGCGATTCTGCATCTGCTCTATTCGCGCTTCTTCGCGCGGGCGATGTCGAAGACCGGCCACATGAACGTGCAGGAGCCGTTCGCCGGCCTGTTCACTCAGGGCATGGTGGTGCACGAGACCTACCGCGACGCCGGCAAGGCATGGATCGAGCCCGCCCGGGTGCGTTTCGAGACCGCCGACGACGACACGCGCCGCGCGTTCCATATCACGACCGGCGAGCCGATCGAGATCGGCTCGATCGAGAAGATGTCGAAGTCGAAGAAGAACGTCATCGACCCGGACGAGATCATCGGCACTTTCGGCGCGGATACGGCGCGCTGGTTCATGCTGTCCGATTCGCCGCCCGAGCGCGACTTCATCTGGTCGGAGGAAGGCGTTCAGGGCGCGCATCGCTTCGTGCAGCGCCTGTGGCGTCTCGTGCAGGAGGCGGCCCACCTCTCCGCCGGCGAGGGCGTGGAAGACGATGCGGCGGTGCTGGCGCTGCGCCGGGCCGCCCACCGCGCCGTCATCGGCGTGGAGGACAACATCGAGCGGCTGCGGTTCAACCGCGCCGTGGCGCAGATCTACGAACTCGCCAACGCGCTTCAGGACGCGCTGGTGCCCGCGCGCGCCAACGGGGCGAGCGCGGCGCTGGTGGCCGCCGCGCGGGAGGCGGCGACGTTCCTCACGCAGATATCGGCGCCGATGATGCCGCATCTCGCGGAGGAATGCTGGGCGGCGCTCGGGCAACCGGGCCTCGCGGCGCAAGCTCTCTGGCCCGTCGCCGACCGTGCATTGACGGTGGAGGATGTGATATCCTTGCCGGTGCAGGTCAACGGCAAGAAACGCGCCGATATCGAGGTGGCGCGCGATGCCGATCAGGCCACCATCGAGGCAGCCGTTCTCGCTCTCGAAGCCGTGCAGAAGGCGACCGGGGGACGTGCGGTCCGCAAGGTCATCATCGTCCCGCAGAGGATCATCAATGTCGTCGTCTGACACGTTCCGCCGCCCGCCGCTCCGCCGCCTGCTCCGCCCGGCGGTCCGGGTCGGCGCGGCGGTGCTCGCGGCCGCCCTGCTCGGCGGCTGCTTCCGTCCGCTGCATGGCGTGTCCGTCGGCGGCCATGCCGTACAGGATCATCTCGCGTCCATCGAGGTCGCGACAATCAACCCGGACAACCGCAGCCACACCCGGCTGGCCTATTACACCCAGAGCGAGCTGACCTACCGCCTGACCGGCGGCGCGCCGGACGACGGCGCGGCGAAGCGCTTCCGGCTGGAGACGTCCGTCACCGAATCGGTCTCTTCCACCATCGTCAACACCTCGACGGGCAACGCGGAAGCGGCGTTGCTGACCGGCACGGCCGAGTTCAGGCTGCTGCCGGCGGCGGGCGGCGAGCCCGTTTTCGCCGGCAAGGCGGTGGCTTCCTCCGCCTACGACCGCACGCCCCAGCGCTTCGCCTCGTTGCGCGCCGCCCGCGATGCGCAGATCCGGGTGGCCAAGGCGCTGGCGGAGCAGATCCATACGCGCGTCGCCGCCAGGTTCGCGTCGGGCGCCGTCACGGCCGGGCGATAGGGGCCGATGGTCGCGGTCAAGGCGGGCGACGTCGAGCGGGTGCTGGCGAAGCCCGATCCGAAGGCGGTGGTGTTTCTCGTCTACGGGCCGGACACCGGCCTCGTATCCGAGCGCGCCCGGCGGCTCGCCGAATCGGTCGTGGACGACCCGTCCGATCCGTTTCAGATGGTGCGTCTCGAAGGCGACGACGTGGCCGCCGATCCGCTGCGGCTCGCCGACGAGGCCAACACGATCGGGCTTTTCGGCGGTCGGCGCGCCATCCGCGTCAGCGCATCGTCGCGCAATCTCGCGCCGGCGCTCGCGCCGCTTTTCGCCGCCCCGCCGCAGGACGCCGTGGTGGTGGTGGAGGCCGGCGACCTGCCGCGCTCCTCGCCGTTGCGCACGGCCTGCGAGCGGTCGGCATCGGCGCTCGCCATTCCCTGCTATGCGGACGGCACGCGCGACATCGCCGCGCTGGTCGACGCCACCCTGCGCGATCATGGCCTCGCCATCGGGCCGGATGCGCGCGGCGCGCTCGTTGCGCTGCTCGGCGGCGATCGGGTGGCGAGCCGGTCGGAAATCGAGAAACTCGCCCTTTACGCGCGCGGCCAAAGCGAGGTCACGCTGGCGGACGTGCATGCCGTCGTCGGCGACGTGTCGGCGCTCGCCGTCGACGCGGTGGTGGACGCGGTTTTCGGCGGCGATCAGGCGGCGCTCGATGTCGCCTTCATGCGGTTGATGCGCGAGGGTTTCGACGCCGGCGTGCTGCTCGGCTTCGTGCTGCGACATGCGCTGACGCTGCTGCCGGCGCGCCTCGCCATCGAGAACGGCGACAGCGCCCCGGCCGCGCAGGTGGAAGGCATGCGCAGCCTGCATTTCAGGCGCAAGGCCGCCGTGGAGCGGCAATTGCGCCTGTGGCCCCACGCCCATCTCGTCCGCGTCGCCCGCGACCTCGGCACGGCGATCGCCGCGACGCGCCGCAACGCGACGCTGGCCGAAGCGCTGGCGCAAAAAGCGCTGTGGCCCATCGCCGCCGCCGCCCGGCGCGCGGCGACGCGCGCCTAAAGCGTTTTCAAGCAAAGCGGATACCGCTTTGCGTGGAGAAAACGCGTCAAGTCAATAAGATAGAGCAGTTTGCGTTCAAATCGATCAATCGGCTTGAACGCAGAAAGCCGCTTGCTGTCAGCGCAGCGCCAAGGGATTGCTCGTGAGCGCGGCGGCATCCGGCGCATCGACCATCGCCTCGCCGGTGAACGCGCCCCACAGACGGCGCACGAACGATTCGTCGAGATCGCGCAGGATGAACACGAGCCGCGTGGTGTGATCGGCATCCGGCCATGCGGGCAATGTCACCGGCGCGTGGAAAAGATGCTGGACGCCCTGCACGACGACAGGACGGGCGGGATCGTCGGCAAGCCGCACGATTCCCTTCACGCGCAGAAGCTGCGGCCCGTGCGCCGCGCGCAGCAGATCCAGAAACGCCTCGAAGCGCCCGCGCCCGATCGGGGTCGCGCTCCTGAGGCAAAAGGCGCGAATGCGCGCGTCGTGACGGTTCACATCATGATCATGGTGATGATGATGATCGTGGTCGTCATGATGATCGTGATGATGGTGCGCTTGTTCGGAAAAAGCTTCGGCGTTGAGCCATTGGCGCACGTCGGGAATCTTGCCTTCCGCGTCGTACAGCCCGGCATCCAGCAGGCGCGCGGCCGTCGCCTCGCCCTTCGCGGCATCGAGAACGGGAGCCGCCGGGTTGAGGCGGCGCAGGCGCGCCAGCAATTCCGGCTCCGCGGCGCGGATATCGGTCTTGGTGAGCACCAGCCGGTCGGCGACAGCCACCTGTTTCACCGCCTCCTCGTGCGCGTCGAGCGTTTCCGCGCCGTTGACGGCATCCACCGCCGTCACGACGCCGTCGAGCGCGAAACGCAGGCTGAGATAGGGGTGGTAGATGATCGTGTGCAGGATCGGCGCCGGATCGGCCAGGCCCGTCGTTTCGATGACGACGCGCCGGAAGGGCGCGATGCGGCCGTTGTCGCGCCGGCGCAGCAGATCTTCCAGCGTGGCGATCAGATCGCCGCGAATCGAGCAGCACAGGCAGCCGGACGACAGCAGCAGGAGCCCTTCGTCGGCGGTTTCGACCAGCAGATGATCGATGCCGATCTCACCGAACTCGTTGACGACGACGACCGTATCCGCCAGCGCCGGATCGCGCAGCAGCCGGTTGAGCAGGGATGTTTTTCCCGCCCCGAGAAAACCGGTCAGCACCGTGAGCGGCAACGGCGCGGGAGCGCCCGCAGGACGGCCCGCCCCTGACGCAAGCGATGAAACTGTCATGACTTTTCAAAATCCCGATGAAACATTATTGCATCGGATCATACATCAGAATGCCGCGTCGGGAAGAGCGTAAACCGCTCTTCCCTCACGCCATCGGCGGCGGGGAGATCATGGCCGCGGCGGCGGCAAGGGCATCGCCGCGGCGCGCGCCGGCTGCGCCTTGCCCTGCTTGATGGCGCCCTGAAGCGCGATGGGCGCGGCGCCCGGCGCGACCGCCGCAGCGGCCTCCGTCGCGGCGAAAGCCTGCACCGACGCCGGTGCGGCCGGCGCCGCCTGCTGCACGGCGGGCTTCGATCCGGGTGCCGGCCCGATAAAGACGGGAATCGGCTCGATGGCGGCGCGTTTGATCAGCGTGCCTGGCTTCTCGCCCTCCATGCGCGTGCCCGAGCGCCGCGTCGCGCCGGTCAGGAAGCCGATCGCCGAATCATCGCCCGCCACGCCGGCATGAACCGGCGCGTTGTCGTCGTCCGCGAGATTGTTCCGGTTCTTGCCGCAAACCTCCTCGCGCAGATCCGGCGCGAAGGCGACGGCGCCCGGCGGAATATCCTCGACTTGCCGCGAACCCGAGCGCGGCCCCGCGAAACCGCGGTCGAACAGCTCGGCCGCGCGGATGGTGCGCGCGGTGGCCGTGCGCTCGCCGAGCAGCACGACGATCAACTGGCGGCCGCCCTGCCGCGCCGTCGCGACGACATTGAAGCCGGACGAGCAGATGAAGCCCGTCTTCATGCCGTCGGCGCCGGGATATCGGCCGATCAGGCCATTGGTGTTCTGATAGGTTTTCTTGCCGAGCTGCACGCCGCCGATGCCGAAATAGGGGCGGAACTGCGGAAAATCGCTCAGGATGGCGCGGGCGAGCAGCCCGAGATCGCGCGCGGTGACACGCTGGCGCGAATCGGGCAGGCCGTGGGGATTGACGAAATAGCTGCCGTGCATGCCAAGCCGCCCGGCCTCCGCGTTCATCGCCGCGGCGAAGGCCGCCTCGCCGCCGGCGACCGCTTCCGCCAGCACGACGGCAAGGTCGTTGGCGGACTTCACCAGCATCATCTTGAGCGCGTTGTCGACGGTCAGCACCGTGCCGGGTTTGAAGCCCATCTTCGACGGCGGCGTCCTGGCGGCCGTCGCGGACACCTTGATCGGCGTATCGAGCGAAAGGCGGCCGTCCCGCACTTCCTTCAACACCAGATAAGCCGTCATCAGCTTGGTGACAGAAGCCGGATACCACGGATCGCCAGCCTGCTCCTCATAAAGCACCCGCCCGCTCGCCGCATCCAGAAGCAGGGCCGGCCCGGCGAGAGCCCCGCCCGCCGACAGCGCCGGCAGACAGGAAAGACACGCCAGCATTCCCGCGCCCATCAGACGTTTCCGCAGCCCGGCTACCGTCATTCGCATCATCCCGCTTCCCGACCGTCTGTTCCGGCTCATCCCCGCCCCGTCGCGCGCCACTTTAGCGCCTGCACGGCGCGCGCGCCACCCGCGACGCGGCATGCCCGGCGATCACTTTACCGGCAATGCGGCATGCGGATGACGACCGGCGACACATGCGCCGAAAAGCGCCCTCAGCGACGGTTTGTCGCATCACGGCGCGCGTTTTCCGGCCTCCTCCGGCGTCAACGCCGTCAGGGCGAGCGCATGCAGGCCCGCCGTGAACTCGGGCGCCAGCAGGGCGTTGATCCGCCGGTGACGCTCGACGCGGCCGAGAGACTCGAACGCCTTCGAGACGACAATCACCTCATAATGCGTCTCGCCGCCCTCGCGCCATCCGCCGTGTCCGACATGCCTGTGCGATTCGTCGCGCACCGTGAGCGTTTCGGGGGCGAGCGCATCGCTCAACAGCCGGCGGATACGCTCCGCCCGCCCTCCGGCGGCCGGCCGGCCGGATGCCGTCGCCCCCGATATTTCCGTTGTTGGTGTTTCCGCAATTGGTGTTTCCGCCGTTGAAGTCTGCGTCGTCGGCATGGCTGCCACCCCCTGTCGTTTTTCGCGCGGCCGTTTATCCTCGATGCGGTATTGTCGTCTTTCATCGGGACTTGTCCAGCGGTGAAAGGCACACCATAAACTGAAGCCCATGAACCTGAACTCACGCCTGTTCGACCGAATCCGTGTCCGCCCCCGAGTCGCCGAGGAAGCCAGTTCCACGGATGCGGTGACGTGCGATCATGCCGGATGCAACGCGCCGGGCTTGTTCCGCGCCCCCAAGGGCCGCGGGCGGGAAAAGGAATACTGGAACTTCTGCCTTGAACATGTTCGGGCCTACAACCAGTCCTACAATTATTTCAACGGCATGAGCGACAGCGACGTCGCCGCCTTCCAGAAGGACGCGACCATCGGCCACCGGCCGACCTGGGCGATGGGGGTCAATCCGGCGACGCGCGAGGCCTACCGGGCGCGCAGGCAGGAGGGCGCGGGCCGGGGCGAATCATACGCCGGCGGAACGGCGGGATCGGGCGCCTGGGAGGTAGACGATTCGCTGGGGCTTTTCGGCGCGCGCACCGCCCAGGCGCGGCGCGCGCCCACGGACGACGCCCATCCGCGCCTGTCGGGCACCGCGCTGAAGGCGCTCGACAAGCTCGGCCTCGAAGCCGGCGCGGACGCGGAGACGATCAAGGCGCGCTACAAGCTGCTGGTGAAACGCTTCCACCCGGACGCGAACGGCGGCGACCGCTCGTTCGAGGATCGTTTGCAGGAGATTCTGCAAGCCTACAACACGCTCAAGGCCATCGGCCTGTGCTGAGAGGGGGCGAGACGCCTCACCCCTGCCTTTCAATACCGGTCTGCGTGAAGGTCGCCATCTCGCCGTGGCACGCGGCGGCGGCCTTGACGATGCCGGCCGCGAGCGCCGCGCCCGCCCCTTCGCCCAACGCAAGGCCGAGCGACAGCAACGGTTTCTTGCCGAGCCGCTCCAGAACGGCGGCATGCGCCTCCCCGGCGGCGAGATGGCCGGCCATGCAATGGCCGATCGACGCCGGATCGACGGCATGCAGAATGGCAGCCGCCGCCGTGACGGTGTATCCATCGAGCAGCACGGGAATATGCTCAAGCCGCGCAGCGAGGATCGCGCCTGCGGCGGCGGCGATTTCACGGCCGCCGAGACGGCGAAGCACCTCGAGCGGATCGTCAAGATGCCCGGCATGAAAGGCGAGCGCCTGCTCGACCGCGGCAATCCGCGCATCGGCCGCGCCGGCATCCCACGCGCCACGCGCCACCCACCGGCTTGCGGGCCCGCCGTAGAGCGCCGCATGCACGGCGGCGGCGGCTATGGTGCCGCCGATGCCCATCTCGCCGATGCTCAGCAGATCGGTCCCGCCCGCGATGGCCTCCATGCCGAAAGCCATGGTGGCGACGCAGGCTTTTTCGTCGAGCGCCGCCTCGCGGGTGATGTCGCCGGTCGGCAGATCGAGGGCGAGATCGAAGACCTTGAAGCCGAGATCGTAGGAGGCGCAGATCTGGTTGATGGCGCCGCCGCCGGCGGCGAAATTATCGAGCATCTGCCGCGTGACCGCCTGTGGCCAGACCGATACCCCGTGCGCGGCGACGCCGTGATTGCCGGCGAACACGACGACGAGCGGCCGGCGCACGGCCGGCTTCGGATTTCCCTGCCAGGCGGCGAGCCATTCGACGACGGCTTCGAGATCGCCCAGCGACCCGACGGGTTTCGTCAATTCCCGATTGCGCGCGCGCACCGCGGCGACGGCGAATTCATCCGGGCCGGGCAGGACGTGGAACAGCCCGCGCACGTCATCGAAGGGCATTCCGGTGGCATTGATCGGGATCATCCTTAACGTCCTGAAAGCGGAATCATGTTATGAGATATGTTCTGCATAACAGGCGTCCGCCGCCGATGCGAGCCATAACGTGAATCCGGCGTGCGGCGACACATGGCGGAACGAGTGCGACCTGGCGGAATCAAAGCAAGACGATTGCCAGCAGCGAAACTCCGCACTATGATCCGGCGTCCTGACAGATTCGGCTCGGCCAAGGGCGTGTTATCAGGGGATTGTCGCGATGCCGCCCGCCTTTCGGCTTTGTAGACACCCTGCGATCTGTTAACGACGGCATCCGTCAGGAATGCGCTTTGGGGCGTCGCCAAGTGGTAAGGCAGCGGATTTTGATTCCGCCATGCGGAGGTTCGAATCCTCCCGCCCCAGCCAAATCTTCCCGAAACTTCAAGAGGTTAAAAACCGGGTGCGTGCACCGGACCGCGGCATGCCGTCAGCCGGTGTCGTCGGCATAGACGCGGATGTAGCGTCCGCCCACCTCGATGCCGACGAAGCGCTGATCGAAGACGATGCAGAGCCTCTGCGCCAGCGCCACCACCGCGTCGGTGCTGTCGCTGCGGATGCGCGCGAGCAGGATCTGCCGGCGGCTGCCGTCGAAGATCGAATCGGCGTGCTGCACGGTGGCGGAGGGAAAGTTGCGGGAGATGGTCTCGCAGAGCAGGTCCATGTCCGCGTCGGTGATCGCCCGCTTCGCGGTGTTGGGCACGTAAACGAGATGCACCGCCTGGCCGATGACGCTGTCGAGATGCCGGGCGATCACATCGGCGCCGTCGCCCTCCAGGCCCGCGTCGGCGCGGATCGCCCGTTCCGCCTCGGCGGCGGTCTCGTCGAAGAGCGTCTCGATCACGGCATTGGCGCCGCGGCCGGCGGAGATGAGTTGCCGGCACCCCTCGAGATAGCCGAGACGGCGGTCCATCCCCCAGCCGGCCGGCGGCGAGACGGCGATCGCGCGCAGGTTGGAAATCACGTCGGCGGTTTTGACGATGCGGGCTTCCGGCGATTTGTGCGCCATGGCGGCGATGCGCTGCCGGCGCCGCTCGTCCTTGGGCAGGGTCATGTCGTCGGAATTTTCAACGACGATCCGGGCCACCCGCGCGCCGAAGGCGGCGGCGAGATCCTCGGCGGAAATCGGCGTGTCCTCAACGACGTCGTGCAGCAACGCGGCGATCAGAAGCTCCTCGTCCTCGCCGCCGGTGGCGCGCGCGACAAGGTCGAGCACCTCGATCAGGTGGTTGATATAGGGCTCCTGCGCCGCGCCCTTGCGCCGCTGGTTGGCGTGCGCGTCGGCCGCGTAAGCGAGGGCGCGGGTGAGCCCGAGAACGTTCGTGCTCATGCCGGCACCGCCCTGCTCTCCATCCGGCCCGATAAGCCGTTGCCGGGGCCGCGATCGCCCGCTTCCCTGGCGACGAGCGCCTTCAGCCTGTTCACCGAGCCCATGCCGAACCTCCGTGCGCGCCATGGTATGTACATCGTGCCGCGGTTTTATGCACGTGAACTTTGTGCGACGACGCGAGAAGATGCAGACGTCATGCGGAAACGGAATCCCAGGCGATGAGCGAGGCGTAGCTGAAATCCCTCACGCCCGTCAGCCTGAGAACGTTGTCGGCAAGACTGTCGCCGTCCGGATCATAGAACAGGAAGCCATCCTCGCCGACGGCGGCGAAGTAATACAGCAAACTGTCATCGTCGGCGAACGCCGCTTGCGCGACACTCACGGCGGTTCGGTGATCGCTTTCGGCGCCGGCGCTTCTGGCGAAATTACTGTCGGAGCCCGCATCGCCCAAGGCTATCCTGTCGCCCTCGGCATGGTTGAAATCCGCAACGATGTTGGCATTGTCAACAGAAAGTATACGCGCGGCTTGAGCGGCTTCTTCGATATATTTATAATATTCTGTCGATCCGACCTGCAAAGCCTGATCGGGAAAGGATTCTCTGTCGATTTCATAACCGACCTTTCCACGAAAGGCAAAGATATCCGCCCCTGCTCCGCCCGTAACGTTGTTGGTAGCAACGTAAGCATTGCCGCTCTGCGCCGTAGCGGATATGATGACAACATCGTTTCCGTCACCGCCATACACGGTATTGCCGGAACTCCAAGCGTCACCAGCCTCTGCCGTGGCGGATATGGTAATGATATCATTGCCATCATCACCATGCACGGTGTTACCCAACGCATCGCTATGAGGTGGCTTGGACGAATCGCCCGCCGTCATCTCGCTGGTAGCAAAGATGGTAATGATGTCGTCGCCATCGTCGCCATGCACGGTATTGGAACCCGCACTGCTCATATTTGGATTCAACGGATCTCCCGCCACCGCCTTGCTCGTGGCAGAGATGGTGATCGTGTCATGACCGCCGCCGCCATGAATAACGCTGTGACCAACAAAATTTTGACCGGAACCAGAGCGTAAATCGCTTATATTGGCTGCGACCGTGATGGTATCGTTACCTTCACCGCCATAGACAGTGTTGCTTTCGGCCCCGGCAGCGACAAATGGGCTGGGGCTGTAGCGGCCTTGCTCCTTCGTTGCCGTCCCGCCCACGGCGGCAATCGTGATGATGTCGTTGCCATCCCCACCATGGACGGTATTGTTGCGAACGTAGCTGTGAGAACCAGCATCGCTCCCTGTTGCCACTCCGCCCGTGGCCGTGATCGTGACTGTGTCGTTGCCTTCGCCGCTATAAACGGTGTTGCGCTCGACGAAGCCGCTGGCGCTGGCGCTGGCGTTCTGATTTGTCGCCGTTCCGCCCGTGGCCGCGATGGCGATGGTGTCGTCACCCTCACCGCCATAGACAGTATTGGAATAGATGCCGGCGGAGGAACTGACATCCTCGGCGCTGCCATTCTGACTTGCCGCCGTTCCGCCCGTGGCCGTGATGGCAATGGTGTCATGGCCTTCGCCAGCATAAACCGTGTTGTCGTCGGCACGGACGTAAGCGGAAATGTAGCCACTCGAACCGACTGCCTCTCCGCCCGCGACAAGGATGGCAATATTCCGCGCCGCGCTCCCCGGTGACACAGACACGGTTTCATACGATACGTCTGTGCGCCCGGAAAACCGTGGCTCGGACAAGACGATATCGCCCTGCCCATCTTCATAAGCGGTCCAGTAGGAACTGCCCCGGATGAAGACCCGTCCATCATGCGCATCAACGTCATATGCCGCGTCGTCCGGTTGCAGCCTGACGGAGAAAACCTGACCATTCGTGAAAGAAACGGGGTTCGACACGGCGAAGCTCACACGATCCTTTCCTGCCGGAATTGTAACGGTCCCCCCCGTGGCGGCGCCCTCATTATAGATGACGTCCAGATTATAAGGATCATGCTCGTAAAGCTTGTAGGACACCGTGAGATCATCGCCGAGATCGCCGCTGCGAATGACGGCGAGGGTGAATAACCGGGTTTCGTTGCTGCCGCCGCTCTTCTCCGCGCCTCTGACCTCAAGCGACAGGCGAACCGGCCCGGAATCGCCCGCATCGCCGCCGTTCGCTGCCACGAACGCATCGGCCTTCGCCCGCGCTTCCTCGACGGTTGCGGCATCGCCGGTGATGCCGGCGAGCATGTCCCGCGTGGCGTTCTGCGACTGCTCGTTCCACACGAACCTGTCGCCGAGGCTCCCGGCGCTCGCGGCGAAGATCAGGCCGGCCTTCACCTTGTTGGCGAGATAAGCCTGATCGGCGCTGCCTTCGTTGGTGGAGGCGTTGGTGAGGATGCTGGCGGCGATATGGGCCGGCTTGTGAACGCCGTCGCGAATCTGCGCCGTGTAATAGTTGAGGCCGTCGTCATCGGCCTCGCGGCCAAAGACATTGCGATAAAACGCTTTCAGAAAATCCTGAATAGCGGCGGTGTCGGTGTTGTCGAGCGTATCGAAGTAGGAATAGAGCGCCCTTGCTTCGGGCGAGGCGGCGAAGGATTCAGAAATGGACTCGACCGGAGCGCGTTCCCCAAGGCGGGCGACCCAATAAACCAGCCCTTCGGGATCGGGAGCGCGGTTGAAGTACCCGATATAAAGCTGCGCAGCGTGTTCCCCGGCCGTCGCCATGTTTCAAATCCCTTCATCATTCACAACGGCGTGGCTGCAACCGTCCTCGCGCAATATACGGCGCATCAAATGACATGAATGACACAATCGTTTCAACGACGAAGCGGCAGCTTGCTCAGGTCTTCCGAAATGTCAGGCGGCTGTGGCCGAGGTAGTTCAGCACCGGGCCGACGACGACCGTCAGCAGCAGCGTCGCCGGCGCGGGAAGTTCGAGCCATTGGCCGATGAGGGCGGCGACGACGCCCCAGACGAGCACCACGGAATTGGCGGCCTGAAAGCGCAGGAAACCCGCCCATGACAGGCTGGCGGAGAAGGTCCACAGGCAATTGAGGTAATAGGACCAGATGCTCGCCACCCCATAGCCGGCGACATTGCCGGCCAGTTGCGAGCCGCCCGCCCCCACGACGAGAAAGAAGACCGCGGCGTGAATCAACGTCGCGACACCGCCGACGAGGCAGAAACGCATGAAGGGGTGGCGCAACGCCCGCTCCGCGATCGCTCTCAATGGATTGCCCGTCACGCCTGTTCCCGCGCCCGGTCTTCGTCAGGCCCAGGGGCCTGCCGCTCATGGATCTCGCGGATGATGAAGACGGGCCGCTGCTTCGTTTCGAGATAGGTGCGGCCGAGATATTCGCCCAGAATACCGATGCCGACGAGCTGCACGCCGCCCATGAACAGGATGGCGGACATCAGGGATGCATAGCCGGGCACGCTGCGGCCGCCGATGAGCGTCGAAACGACGAGAATGAGGCCATAGAGAAAAGCGAGCCCGGCGATGAGCGCGCCCACATAAGTCCAGACGCGCAACGGCCAGGTGCTGAAACTCGTGATGCCTTCGAGCGCGAAGTTCCACAGCCGCCACTTGTTCCATTTGGTCGAGCCCGCGACCCGCTGCTCCCGGACGAACTCCACCCGCGCGCGCCGGAACCCTACCCAGGCGAAGATGCCCTTCATGAACCGCTGCCGCTCCGGCAGCATGTTGACGACATCGACCACCCGCCGCGACATCAGGCGAAAATCCCCCGTGTTCTCGGGGATGGGCGTTTCCGCGATGATCTTGCTGAGCTTGTAGAACCATTCGGCCGACCGGCGCTTCAGCCATGTATCGGAGCTGCGGTCGGCGCGCCGGGCCTCCACCACGTCATAGCCTTCCTCCGCCCAAAGGCGTACCATCTCGGGAATGATCTCGGGCGGGTCCTGAAGGTCGGCGTCGATGGGGATGACGGCGTCTCCCCGCGCCACCGACAGGCCGGCGGTCAGCGCCGCCTCCTTGCCGAAATTGCGCGCCAGCTCCACCACGCGCACGCGCCCGTCCCGCTCCGCATGCGCCTTGAGAATCGCCAGCGTCCGGTCCCGGCTGCCGTCGTCCACGCAGACGAATTCCAGTTCATAGGCGGGAAGCGTTCGCTCGAGCAGCCCGGTGAGGCGCGAGAAAAAAGCGTCGATGGCCTCTTCCTCGTTATAGAATGGCGTCACGATCGACAGCAACATGCCCGTTTTCCCGATTCTCCGAACGTCCAGCCTCATTGCATCGACGCTTCGCCGGATGATGTCAATCGCCCGCGAGCGCCGCCCGGCAGCGCCACCAAGCGGGGCCATCCGGGCAGGGCCATCCGGGCAGGGCCATCCGGGCAGGGCCATCCGGCGCGAAAATAAACATAATTGAAAACAAACATACTTGCGGCGGAATTTCTGGTATCCGCAAGCAGGTTTGTCGATCGCATCGTGAAGGCCATGACAGATTACCGCATTGAAGAACCCGCATCCCCGGCGGCCGCGGCACAGCGCTCCATCATGAATATCCGCGCGGGCATCGCGATCTTTTTTCTGATCGTCATCGGCTATGTCGGCCTGTCGGGCTACGTTCCGCTCTATGCGGACGGAGCGAACTACATCCTTCAGCTTCTCGCGACGAAGGAATTCGTGCACATCGCGGAAAATCGCATCTTCGCGACCTTCCTCACGCAAACCCCCGTCATCGTCGCCCTCAACCACTATGCGCCGACGCCGGAAGAAGCAATCGCGATCTACAGCCTGTCGCTATTCGCGGTGCCGGTTCTCGCTTACGGCTACGCGCTATGGCTCACGCGCGCCGACCCGGTTGCGTTCACGCTGACGATCGCCGCGATCTGCATCGGCTTTCTGCCGACGGTTTTCGTCATCGTCGGAGAGTTCCACGTGCTCTACGCGCTGGCGTGGCTTTACGCCGCCATCGTCCTGTCGCAGGCGCGCGACACGGCGCTCAACGCCTTCCTGCTGCTCGCCACCGCCATCGTCTGCATCAAGTCCTACGAGGCGTCGGCCGTCATCGCGCCCCTGCTGGCCGTCCTGACGTTCTTCATGCTGCGTTCCACCCGCAAGGTGACGGAACAGGCGTATCTCGCTCTGCTCATGGTGTTGCTGGCGATCGCCGCCGGGGTCGGCATCCACGGCTATCTGAAACCCAGGGATGCGGGCAACGCCGGCGGGTTCGTCACGTCGCTGTTCAAGATTGTCGAGGACAGCGAACTGCTCGTCATCGCCGCCATCGTGCTTTCGGCCGCCGTCGCCTCCTTCATCCGCAACGGCATCGCCCGCGCCGCGCTCGCCGCCGCCACGGCCTGGGCGGCCTTTCAGCTTCTGGGGCGCGAGGCCGCCAGCGGCTATACCGACGTGCTCGGGCTCGGCTCGCCCAACACGCAGCGGGCGCAGGTGCTGCCCTTCCATCTCCTCCTGATAGCGGGGCTTTTTCTCAACCGGCTCCTCGGCACAGGCCGGCGGATCGCGCCGCAAACATGGTCGTTCGCGCCGCTGCTCGTGCCGCTCGTCGCGCTGACGGCCGTCTACATCACCGATGTGCGCCGGTGGAACACGTTCATCGTCAAGGCATGCATCGAGCTGGAGCGGCCGGCGGGGGCGGCTTTCTACGACGATCCGAGCGTGAAAACCTACGGCTGGGACTGGGAAATGCCGACGCTGAGCGTGCTGTTGCGGCCGAAAGGCAGCGACCGCCTCCTTCAATATCCCGGCTATGCGGGCTGGTATCCGTTCGATCCGGCGACGGATGTCCCGGACATTGCCGGCTACGGCCGCGGCACAGGAATATGCCGGTCGCGGTGAGGCGGCCGGCAGCGCTTCTCACACGCCCAGATACGCCTCCAGCACGCGCGGATGGTCGAGCAGTTCCGTGCCGGTGCCCGCGAGCACGATCTCGCCGGTCTCGATCACATAGGCGCGGTGGGCGATCTTCAGCGCCTGGCGCACATTCTGCTCCACGAGGAAGACCGTCAGCCCCTCCTCGTTGATCGTCCTGATGATGCGGAAGATTTCCTGCACGATCAGCGGCGCGAGGCCCATCGACGGTTCGTCGAGCAGCAGGATGCGCGGGCGCGCCATCAGCGCGCGGGCGATGGCCAGCATCTGTTGCTCGCCGCCCGAAAGATTGCCCGCGAAGCCGTCGAGCCGCTCGCGCAGGCGGGGAAAGAGACCGAGCACATGCTCGAAATCGGCCGCGACGGCGTCCGTGTCGTCACGGTGATAGGCGCCGAGTTCGAGGTTTTCGCGCACGGTCAGCCTTGTCAGGATGGCGCGCCCCTCCGCCACCTGCGACAGGCCGAGATGGACGATCCGGTGCGGCGCAAGGCGCGCGATGTCGCGCCCGGCGAACGCCACCCGCCCGGCCGCTTTCGGCACGAGGCCGGAAAGCGCCAGCAGCGTCGTGGACTTGCCCGCCCCGTTGGCGCCGACGAGCGTCGTGATCTCGCCCTCGTTCAGCGTGAAGCCGATGCCCTTCACCGCCGCCACATGGCCGTAGTTCACCCTCAGGCCGGAGACTTCCAGCAACGCGCTCATCGAACCACCTCCCGCACCCCGGCATCAAACCAACAAGTGTAAGCACTTTCTGGAAAGTTTGATGCGTTAACAAATAGCTGGCGCAGCAGCGCCGGCATCGTCGTCGCGCCCCAGATACGCCTCGATGACATCCGGGTTGACGCGCACCGCCTCCGGCCTGTCGCAGGTGATGATGCGGCCGAAGTTCAGCACAGCGACGCTTTCGCACAGGCCCATCACGAAGCGCATGTCGTGCTCGATCAGGAAAATGGTGTAGCCGCGCGCGTTGATGGCGCGGATGGCGCCCATCAGTTCCGTTTTCTCGGCCGGGTTCATGCCGGCCACCGGCTCGTCGAGCAGCAGGAGGCGCGGCTCGGTGGCCAGCGCGCGGGCGATCTCGAGCCGCCGCTGTTCGCCGTAGGAGAGCGAATCGGCCACGTCCGCCGCCTTGTCGGCGAGCCCCACCCAGCCGAGCAGTTCCAGCGCCCGCTCGCGCGCCGCCGCCTCCTGCGCGCGGTAGCCCGGCAGCGAGAACAGCGCCTGCGCGAAACCGTAGTCGATGTGCCGATGACGGCCGACGAGCACGTTCTCCAGCAGCGACATCTCGTTGAAGATGCGGATGTTCTGGAAGGTGCGCGCGATGCCGAGCCGGGTGATCCGGTGCGGCGCGAGACCGGCGAGATCCGCGCCGTCGAAGGCGATGGTGCCGGATGTGGGCGGAATGAGGCCGGTGATCAGGTTGAAAACGGTCGTCTTGCCCGCGCCGTTGGGCCCGATGAGGCCGAACACCGCGCCCTGAGGCACCTGCAAGGTCACGTCGTCCAGCACCTTGAGGCCGCCGAACGACTTGGAGACGGAGGTGAGCTTGAGCATCCTTACCCCCTCATTCCGAACCAGCGGCGCAGCCGCGCCGGGTCCCACAGCCCATTGGGCAGGAACAGCACCACCGTCACCAGAATGAGACCGTTGACGATCAGCCGGAAGTCGGCGAGCCCGCGCAGAAGCTCCGGCAGCAAGGTGAGGAAGAACGCGCCGATCACCGGCCCGGCGAGCGAGCCGACGCCGCCGAGAATCGCCATGGTCAATATTTCCACACCGCGGTCGAAGCCGTATTCCTGCGGGCCGATGAAGAACGTCAGATGCGCGTTGAGCGCCCCCGCAAGCCCGGCGATGGCAGCCCCCAGCACGAAGGCCGCGAGCTTGTGCGCGCGCAGGTCGATGCCCATGAGGCTCGCCGCCGTCTCGTCCACCCGGATCGCCGCGAACGCCCGGCCGGTCTTCGAGCGGTGCAGGCGCGCGAGCACGAACAGCACGAGCGCCAGCGCCAGCGCCACATGCCACCATTGCGTGTATTGGGGAATGCCGTTGAGCCCCAGCGCGCCGCCGGTGATGCCGTCGGTATTCAGGATGACGACGCGCACCACCTCGCCGAAGCCCAGCGTCGCCATGGCGAGATAGACGCCGCCCAGCCGCAGCACCGGCACGCCGATGGCGAGCGCCACCAGCGACGGCGCGGCCATGGCGACGACGAGCGAGAGCGCGAAGGGCGAATCGTAGTTCATCGTCGCCAGCGCCCCCGCATAGGCGCCGATCCCCATGAAGGCCGCATTCGCCAGCGCCAGCAAGCCGCAGGCGAGCGTGAGCCAGATGGAGAGCGCCAGCAGCGCATTGATGCCGAGCGACAGGATGAGATTGGAGTAGACGGCCCAGAACTCGTCGAACCAGAGAAGAAAAGCGTCCATGATCAGGCCTTCCGCTCGCTCGCCTTGCCGAAGAGGCCGGTGGGCCGCACGAGCAGGATCAGGAACAGCAGGCCGAACGCCACCGCATCCCGCATCGTGGAGCCGACATAGGCCACCGCGAACACTTCGGCGAAGCCGAGGAACAGCCCGCCGATCACCGCGCCGCGGATGTCGCCCATGCCGCCAAGGATGATGACGGCGATGCCCTTGTGCAGCATCGGCTGGCCCATCAGCGGATAGACGGCGTTGGAATAGAGGCTGATCATGACGCCCGCCACGCCGCCGAGCCCCGCCGCCAGGAACGATGTCTTGCGGAACAGTCCTTCCACGTCAATGCCGAGCAGCGCCGCGGCCTTCGGCGATTCCGCCACCGCGCGCAGCGCCTTGCCGGCGGAGGTGCGCCGCAGCCCCGCGAGCAGCGCCGCCATGATGACGAAGGTCAGCAGCACGATGCCGATCTCCACCGCCGTCACGTGCAGCCCGCCGAACGTGATGGAATCATCCGGCACCACGCCGGGCGGGAAACGCAGGTTGTCCGCGCCGAAGATGCCCTGCACCGCGCTGTTGAGCACGATGGCGACGCCGATGGTGGCGATCATGGGGATGAGATGCGGCGCATCGCGCTTGCGCAACGGCGACAGCACCAGAATATCGACGGCGAGCCCGAACAGGCCGCTGACGAGGAAGGCGACGACGAGCGCGGCCGCGATCGGCAGATCGGCCAGCACGACGGCCTGAAGCGCCGCATAGGCGCCGACCATGAACACCGCGCCGTGGGCGAGGTTGATGACGCCGAGCACGCCGAAGATCAGCGTGAACCCCAGCGCGAACAGCGCATAGACGCTGCCGAGAGACAGCGCGTTGACGAGTTGTTGGGCGAGCATTGTAAATCGGCTTCCGCAGCAGACGGCGCCGCCGCTTCGGTTGACACGCGAAGACGCGCGCCGCTTCGACAGGAGCGCGCCCGGCGCGTTCGCCGGGCGCAAGCGATCATCGGGCGTGCAGCGTCACTTGACGATTTCGTAGACGCCGTTCTTCGTCACGGAAATGATCGGCTCCTGATCGGCGTCGTAACCCGCCGGCTTGCCGGCCTTGTCGAGCGCCTGACGGAACCTGAACGGCCCGGTCGCGCCGGTCCACGACACGTCGGGCAGAGCGTCGCGCAGCGCGGCGCGATCCCTGGCGATATCTCCCGACACTTCCACCTTCCGCAGCGCCTCGGCCACGATGTGGAGCGCGTCATAGGTCTGCGCCGCGAACTGATCCGGCGCAAAGCCGTACTTCTTCGTATAGGCGGCGATGAACTTCGCGTTCTCGGGCGTGTCGTTGCTCGCCGACCACGGGCTGCCGACCCACAGATTGTCGGACGCCCCCTTGGCCAGCTCGAAGATCTTCACGGAATTCACGCCGTTGCCGCCGATGAAGGGCAGGTCGATACCGAGCTGGCGCGCCTGCACGAGAATCGGCGCGCCCTCCGCGAGCAGCGCCGAGAGCACCACGGCATCGGGCCCGCTCGCCTTGATCTTGGTGAGCTGCGCCTTGAAATCGACGTCGCCCTTGGCGAAGGTTTCCGTCGTCGTCACCGGAATATTCTGGTCCTTCAGCGCCTTGGCGAAGTTGTCATAGCCGGATTTGGTGAACACGTCGTCGTTGCCGTAGAGCACGGCGACCTTCTTCACGCCCTCCTTCTCCACCACTTTCCTGATCGTCACGGGCAGCACGTCCGCCTCGGTGACGGAATTGCGGAAAATGTAGTTGCCCACGGCCGTGATGCCGTCGGCCGTGTTGGAGGTGCCGAACACCGGCGTCTTCGACGCCTGGGCGATGGGGTTGGCGGCGGAAGCGGAATTCGACAGCGTGGGGCCGAAGATCAACAGCACCTTGTCCTGGAAGATCAGCTTCTTGTAGACGTTGATCGCCTCTTCCTTCTTGCCCTGCTCGTCCTCGACGACGAGCCGGATGGTGTTGCCGTTGACGCCGCCGGCGGCGTTGATCTCCTCCGCCGCCAGTTCGAAGCCGTTGCGAATCGCCGCGCCGTACTGGGCGGCGAGCCCGCTCAGCGCCGCCGCGACGCCGATCTTGACCTCGGCCGCCTGCGACGTCACCGTGCTTGCACAGACCGCAAGCGCAACAAGCGCCGATTTCATGAGCTGCATCGTTTTCTCCCAAAGGATCAGTGGTTTACCATCTCAGAGGCAATCGCGCCGACACGGCCGGGGGAGCTGGCCGCCGAAGCGCCCGGCCGCACAGACGGCCCGCCGGATATGGAAAAGCACGATCGCGACGGCGCGACATGAAGTTTCATACTGGCTACCGTTTTCGGCCAGCCACAACGCGCCGTCAAGATATTTGCGTAATATGATTGCAACAGAAGCCGAACAATGCAACCGCCCGCCCCGTTCGCAGGCAGCACGCAAGCGATTGCGCGCAGGCGGGTTTTCTGATAGGGGAAACACGTTCGATATGATGGACCGGGAGAGATCGGGCCAGCCCGACGCCGACGGAGCAACCGCCCCGGAAACTCTCAGGCACAAGGAACCGATCCGTCAGAACGATCTGGAGAGAGGCGGCCGGGCAACCGGAAACGCCCACCGAAGGGGATGACGTTTGCCGTCGCGTCTTGGCGCCGGCGAGCGGCTCAAGCTCTCAGGTACAGGTACAGATGGGGCGCTCACCGACCGGCTTGCCGGTCGTCCGGCAGCTCTTCTCTGGAACCTGATTCATGTCTTCCATCGTCATCATCGGCGCCGGCATCACGGGTGTGACCGCCGCCTGGTCGCTCGCGACGCGCGGCTATGACGTCACGGTCGTCGACCGGGGCCGTTATCCCGCCATGGATACCTCTTTCGCCAACGGCGGGCAGCTTTCCGCCTGCAATGCGGAAGTGTGGAACAATTTCGCCACCGTCATCAAGGGCCTCAAGTGGATGCTGCGCAGCGACGCGCCGCTGCTCGTCAACCCCGCTCCCTCCTGGCACAAGTATTCGTGGATGGCGGAATTCGTCGCCGCGATCCCGCGTTATCGCACCAACACCATCGAAACCACGCGCCTCGCCATCGCGGCGCGCCGGCATCTGTTCGCGATCGCGGAAGACGAGGGCATCGACTTCGATCTCGAAAAACGCGGCATCCTGCATGTTTTCCACGACAAAAAGACTTTCGAGGCCAGCGTTCGCGTCAACGCCCTGCTGACGGAGGGCGGGCTCGACCGGCGCGCGGTCACTCCCGAGGAAATGCGCGCCATCGAGCCGGCGCTGACGGGCGATTATTACGGCGGTTTCTTCACGCCCTCCGATTCCACCGGCGACATCCACAAATTCACGCGCGGCCTTGCGGAAGCCTGCAAGCGGCGCGGCGTGCGCTTCGTTCAGGATGCCGTCGTCACCGGCATCACCCGCGACGGCGCGACGGACGACGCCGGCTTCGTCATTCGCTACGCCCCCTCCCTGCCCGATACGGGCCTCGCGCCCGAGCGGGAGCCGGCGGCGCGGGAGATCAAGGCCGCGGCGGTCGTCATCTGCGCCGGGGTGGGCAGCCGGGCGCTGGCCGCCTCGCTCGGCGACCGTCTCAATATCTATCCGGTGAAGGGCTATTCGATCACCGTCCAGACGGAGTCGGCCGCGTCGCAGGCGGCGACGCCCACCGTCAGCCTGCTCGACGAAGCGGCCAAGATCGTCACCAGCCGGCTCGGCGCGGACAGGCTGCGGGTGGCGGGCACGGCCGAGTTCAACGGCTTCAACCGCGACATCCGCGCCGACCGCATCCAGCCGCTGGTCGACTGGGTGCGCCGCGCTTTCCCCGCCATCGACACCGATCGCGTGGCGCCGTGGGCGGGCCTGCGGCCGATGATGCCGGACATGATGCCGCGCGTGCGCCGCGGCCGCATGAAGGGCGTGTTCTACAACACCGGCCACGGTCATCTCGGCTGGACGCTCTCCGCCGCCACTGCGGAACTCATCGCCGGGCAGGTCGCGGCCGACTACCCGGCCGCGTGAGGCGTCCCACGCGGCCGGAACCGACACGCTGCGCGGCGGTTCAGCCGGCGCGCACGCTCTTCAGGAAGCCGTCGACCTCGTGCCGCAGCAACTCAGCCTGCCGGCTCAGCTCGGACGCGGCCGACAGCACCTGAGCCGACGCGGTGCTCGCCTCGCCCGCGGCGGCCGTCACGCTGGCCATCGCGCCCGACACCTCGGACGCGCCGGCCGAGGCTTCCTGAATGTTCCGGGCGATTTCGCCCGTCGCCGCCGTCTGCTCCTCCACCGCCGCCGCGATGGTTGCGGCGATGACATTGATGTCCTCGATGGTGTGGCCGATGTCGCCGATGGCATCGGTGGCGCTACCGGTCGAGGCCTGAATGCCGCCGATCTGCCCGCCGATCTCGGCGGTCGCGCGCGCCGTCTGGTCGGCGAGCTGCTTGACCTCGGCGGCGACGACGGCGAACCCCTTGCCGGCATCCCCGGCCCGCGCCGCCTCGATCGTGGCGTTGAGCGCGAGCAGGTTGGTCTGCGCCGCGATGGAATCGATGAGTTCGACGATGCCGCCGATCTTCTCGGCCGCAACGGCGAGGCCCTTCACCGTGGCGCTGGTATGCTGCGCCTCCTCCACGGCCCTCGCGGCCATTTCGGAAGACTTGCTGACCTGCCGGGCGATTTCCGCCACCGAGGACGACATTTCTTCGGTGGCGGAGGCCACGGAAGCCACGTTGGCCGACGCCTGTTCGGAGGCCGCCGCGGCGGCGGACGATCTGTTGCTCGTATCCTCCGCGATGCCGGCGAGAGAGCGGGCCGCGGCCTGCAATTCCTCCGCGGCCGAGGCCAGAATCTCGACGATGCCGCCGACGGTGTGATCGAACCGATCGGCAAGATCGAGGATCGCCGCGCGCCGCTCCTCCCCCGCGCGCTGCTCCCGTTCGATCTGCTCCGCGCGCAGCCGCTCCGTCTCGCGCAGGTTGTCGCGGAATACGCCCATCGCGCCGGCAAGGGCGCCGATCTCGTCGCCGCGCTTCAGGTAGGGCACTTCCACGGAAAGGTCGCCGTGCGCCAACTGGGTCATGCGGTCGCGGATCACGTTGAGCGGCGTCAGTATCCGCCGTTGCAGGATGAAGATCAGGACCGCCGCCCCGAAAAAGGCGCTGATGAGCAGCCCGATGCGCAGCCGCAAATCCAGCTCCGCCGCCTCCCGCCTGGCGACGGCGTGATCGTGCGCGAGAGTCAGGGCGGCGTTGGCGACGCCGAGGAGGCTGACAAGACGCGGCGCGACATGGCTGCTCCAGCCCTGCGCATCCATATCCGTTTTTTCACCCGCAATCGCCGCCTTCAAAAGGCCCGTTTGCTGCTCGATGAGCCCCGCAGAAAAGTAATTGCGGTCGGCAGCCTCCATCGCATCCACGAAAGTGGGAGGCAGCGAGAGCCCGGCCGCCATGTCCCGGATGGTCTGCCAGGCGAGCTTCACTCTCTCTACATGGCTGAAATATTTTTCGGATTCGCGTTCCGCCGCGCCGGGTGAAGCCTGGAGACCCCGGATCGCGGCGAGGGCCGCATCGCCGGCCGCGCTGCGCATGTCCCATGCCAACGATTTGATGTCGAACAGGCGATCCGTCAGGCTGTCCTGAAGGCGCACGCTTTGCGTGAACTTCAGGGAAAGCTCCGTCAGATCATCGATCAGCGCCGTGGACACAGCCGTATATTCGCCGGCAAGACCGGCCGGCCGATCGGCCTTCGCCTTGCGGAACGCTTCCGTCGTCTGCGCCTGCAAGGCTGACAGCCAGCCATACCCGGTTCGCAGCTTGGTCGCCATCCCGGCGCTTTCCGGCAGGTTCGAAGATTGCACGAGGGCGATGGTCTGTTCGATTGCCCGCATTTCAATGGCGCGGGCGGCCTTGATTTGCCTCACATAGCCAGACAGATCGCCCTCTGTCGCAAGCGCCGAGCCGGTGTTGCCAAAGTCGACGCGCAGATTTTGCAGGGCTGTGAACATATGCGACATCGCATATGCAACAGTTTCAATCTCGGTAGCGTTTTCAGTATTTTTCCACGCAATACGAGATGATATCGATAACTGAATAATGGATGCAGCAGTAAGAAATCCGACGATCAACTTCAGGGTCAAGCTGATAGTTAATTTGTTCACGATACACCCCACCTGAAAAAGGAGAATTATTATCATTATTTTCTGACAATATGTAAGGTATGCTTCAGCTATTCGCTTGTCCAGCCCCGCATACCCGGCAAAACACAAAATTGTCACAATAATTATAGACGGTGCAAGCAGCGATTGCCCCGGCCCGGCGACGGCGCATCATGCCGGCCCGACGGACGTTTGCGGCGGAGAACGCCGCGCGTTTTCCGCCACGGAGGCGACGCCCGCGCCGTTGTGGCGCGGGAGTCGCCTGAATTTCCGCTACGCCGCGCGCACGGTGGCGAGAAAGCCGTCGACCTCCTTGCGCAGCACCTCCGCCTGATGGCTCAGCTCCGACGCCGCCGCCAGAACCTGTTCCGCGGCGGCATGGGCCTCGCCGGCCGTCGTCATGACGCCGGTGACGGCTTCCGACACCTGCGCCGCGCCCACCGACGCCTCCTGAATATTGCGGGCGATCTCGCTGGTTGCCGCCGCCTGCTCTTCCACCGCCACCGCGATGGAAGCGGAGATGGCGTTCATTTCCTTGATCGTGACGTCGATTTCCCCGATGGCATGGGCCGCCTCGCCCGTGGACGCCTGGATGGCGCCGACCTGCTCGCCGATTTCGGCCGTCGCCCGGCTGGTTTGATCGGCAAGAGTCTTGACCTCGGAGGCAACGACGGCGAACCCCTTGCCGGCCTCCCCCGCCCGCGCGGCCTCGATCGTGGCGTTGAGCGCGAGAAGGTTGGTCTGCCCGGCGATGGTATCGATCAGCGAGACGATGCTGCCGATCTTCTCGGCCGCCGCCGCGAGGCTCTTGACCTTATCGTCGGTCTGGCCCGCCTCGTTCACGGCCTTTGCCGCGATCTCCGACGACCTGTTCACCTGCCGCGCGATCTCGGCGACGGACGAGGACATCTCATCGGTCGCCGTCGCCACGGAGCCGACATTGGCCGTGGCCTGTTCCGACGCGGCGGCGGCGGCCGACGAGCGCTCCTGCGTATCCTCGGCGGTGGCAGAAAGCGCGTGGGCGGACGCCTGCAACTCGGACGCGGCCGATGCCACGACCTCGACGATGCCGCCGATCGCCCGGTCGAACCGGTCGGCGAGATCCCGCATGTCTGCGCGCCGCAGTTCCGCCGCCTGCCTGTCCCGGTCGGCCTGTTCCGCCCGCAGGCGCTCGGTCTCCTGCAGGTTGCCGCGAAACACGGCCATCGTCTTGGCGAGCGCGCCCATTTCGTCGGTCCGCGTCAGATACGGCACCTCCACCGACAGATCGCCGCCGGCCAGCACCGTCATACGTTCGCGGATCGTGCCGAGAGGCGTGAGCACACGCCATTGCAGGATGATGACCAGAACCACCGCCACCACGATGGATGCCGCGAGAAGCCCCACGCTCACCATGAAAGTCTGCTGCGCCTGCTCCCGCGTCTTCGCGGCATGGTCCCTGGCGGCGCCGAGGGCGACATTGGCGACGTCGAGAAGTGTCGCCAGCCGTGGCGTTATAAGAGAGGTCCAGCCCTGCGCGTCGGTATCGGGCTTCTCCCCGGCGAGTTGCGCTTTCAGAAGTCTGGTTTGACGCTCGACAAATCCAGATGAAAAATATTCACGATCCGCATTATCAATTGCCCGCTCGAACTCTACAGGCAAATTTATGCCGGCGCCCATGTCCTTGATGGCTTTCCAGGCCACGGATGAAGAAGCAAGATGGCCAATATACTTATCAAAAGTATCGCTATGCTTGTTTACGCGATCCGAATGCGGGGGGGGGGGGGGGGGGGGGGGGCGTGGAAATCAAAGATCAAAAAGACT
>NZ_JBMNUS010000010.1:0-149661 GCF_050946405.1 Pseudochelatococcus sp. | reverse complement strand
CCGGCGCCGTCTCAAAGGTCTATGACGGAAACGCCGACGCCACACTCGGCGCAGGCAACTTCTCCCTCGACGACACCATCGCCGGAGACAACATAGGCATCGACGCTTCAGCCGCCACGGCCGCCTACGACAACAAGAACGTCGGCGACGGCAAGACCGTCACGGTCGCCGGAATCGCCCTCTCCGGCGGCGATGCGCTCAACTACACATTGAGCGGCGATCCCCTCGCGGCGGATATCGGATCAATCTCCCGGAAAGAGATCTCCGCATCCCTCACCGGCAGCACCACCAAGGTCTATGACGGAGGCACAGACGTCACAGACTTCGCCGCCATCGGGGTCAGCCTCGACGGGATCGTCGCGACAGACACGGTATCCGTCGACGTGACCGCAGCCACTGGCGCATATGACGACAAGAACGCAGGAAACAACAAGACCGTCACGCTGGCCGGCATCGGACTCACGGGAGACGATGCCGGTAACTACATCCTCAACGAAGGCGCTGCGGGAACCATCGGATCCATCGACCCGAAGACGATCACGGCATCCCTCGCCGGCGCCGTCTCAAAGGTCTATGACGGAAACGCCGACGCCACACTCGGCGCAGGCAACTTCTCCCTCGACGACACCATCGCCGGAGACAACATAGGCATCGACGCTTCAGCCGCCACGGCCGCCTATGACGACAAGAACGTCGGCGACGGCAAGACCGTCACGGTCGCCGGAATCGCCCTCTCCGGCGGCGATGCGTTCAACTACACACTGAGCGTCGATCCCCTCGCGGCGGGCATCGGATCCATCTCCCCCAAGGAACTCTCCCTCACCGGCGGCACCGTTGCAGGGCGGGAGTACGACGGCACGCAGGATGCCACCGTCATCACCCACGCCACGCTGCACGGCTTCCTCCCCGGCGACGAAACCGACGTGACAGTGCAATTCACGCAGGTGCGGTTTCATGACAAAAACGCCGGCACCGATAAACAGGTCGACTGGACCTACGATCTGATCGGCACCGCATCCGACAACTACGTCTTCAACGGCAATCATACGACCCATGACGGCATCGTCACGCGAAAGCCCCTTTCCGTCGCCACGCAAGGCAGCGTTGCAACATCGAAAATCTATGACGGCGCCACGACCGCCGAAGTCTCCGCGCATGGCTCGCTGGGCAGCGGCGTCATCGCCGGCGATGTTGTTTCCCTCGTACTCGGAAACGTTTCATACAACAGCAAGAACGTCGTCGACGCCCGAACCATAACCGGCAACTACGCCCTCAACGGCGGCGATGCCGGCAATTATACGCTCAACGACACCGTTTTCAGCGTTGCAGGAAACATCACACCCAGAAATATCGCCGTCGCTACACACGGCACCGTCGAGACAACGAAGGTCTATGACGGAAACGACGGCGCAGCCGTCCGCACCCATGGCGCCCTCGACGGAGTCATCGCGGGAGACGCCGTGACGCTCGCCCTCGGCAATGCGCGCTACAACAGCAAGAACGTCGTCGACGCCCGAACCATAACCGGCAACTACGCTCTCAACGGCGGCGACGCCGGCAATTATACGCTCAACGACACCGTTTTCAGCGTTGCAGGAAACATCACACCCAGAAATATCGTGGTCGCTACACACGGCACCGTCGAGACAGCGAAGGTCTATGACGGAAACGACGGCGCAGCCGTCCGCACCCATGGCGCCCTCGACGGAGTCATCGCGGGAGATGCCGTGACGCTCGCCCTCGGCAATACGCGCTACAACAGCAAGAACGTCGTCGACGCCCGAACCATAACCGGCAACTACGCCCTCAGCGGCGGCGATACTGCCAACTACATCCTTGCCGACACCGGTTTCAGCGTTGCCGGGCGCATCAATCCGGCGACCTTGACGATCCGGGCGGATACCCAAGGGAAAACGGCGGGCGAGACCGATCCCGTCTTCACCTATAGCGCCTATGGCTGGCAAGGCGCCGATGCGGCCGGAAACCTGCTGAAGGGCGAGCTCGCACGTACCGCCGGAGAACACGCCGGCATATACGCCATTACCCTGAATACGCTTGCGGCGGGCGGGAACTACGCCATCGCTTACATCCCCGCAGCCTTCACCATACATCCGGCTAACTCCGGCGATTCCGATCCGGTCACCCCCGTTCCCGTCGATCCTTCGCCCGTCGATCCCATTCCCGTCGATCCCTTGCCGATCGATCCCTTGCCGGTCGATCCCCGACCTATCGATCCCCTGCCCAACTATCCCATCCCCGTCGATCCCTCGCCTATTGATCCCTCGCCCGACGATCCGATCACGTTCGATCCCCCGTTCTTCAATCCCTTGCCAGAGACGGGCGGCGTGAGCGAGACACGGAACAACGGTTTCATCCTGCTGGAGGCGGATACCCTGGATCGCCCGTCCCTGCGCGATCACCAGCCGGCCACCATCTACGGCATCGTCACGCTGACACGCACGCCGCAATGGACCATCTCCGAGGAGCTGGAGCACCTTCTGAACGGTGGCGCGGGCAGCGCCGCAAGGCCGGCTCTGCAAACCAGCATTGCAGAGGACGCCGATTGACAAGCATCTCGGGACCATGCCCTTCTTTGGCGAGTTAGTTGCATTTTATACCTTCGCCTCCTCTCATCCCTTTTCCGGGATGCGGGTCCTTCAGCCGCGTTTCCTGCCCGTGGTCCCAAGATGCTTGTCTCCGAAGACGGCGCCGCAGCGCGCGCCGACCGCTACATCGCGTTTCGTCATGCCGCTTTCGCGAAATACTGGCTGGCGCGGCTGTTCGGCTCGTTCGCGATACAGATCGTCAGCGTCTCCGTCGGCTGGCAGATCTATGATCTGACCCGTGATCCGTTCGATCTGGGCATGGTCGGCCTCGTGCAGTTCCTGCCCGCGCTCGCGCTGGTGCTCGTCACCGGCGTGGTGGCGGATCGTTTCGGGCGGCGGGTTATCATGGGGCTTTCGCTGGGGCTGGAGGGGCTTTGCGCTCTCACCTTGCTCATCCTGACGCTCACGGGGCTGTTTCAGCCGGCGGCGGTGTTCTTCACGCTGCTGTGGTTCGGTGTCGCACGGGCATTCCTGGCGCCCTCCTCCGCCTCGCTGGTGGTCAATCTGGTGCCGGCGGAGCATTTCGCCAACGCGGTGTCGTGGAACTCCTCCGCATGGCAGCTCGCCACGATCGTCGGCCCGGTGGCAGGCGGGCTGCTTTACGGCCTGTCGCCGATTATCGCCTATACGGTCGCGACCGTCATGCTGCTGGCCGGCGCGGCGCTCACCTTTTCGATCTCGGCGACAGGGCAGCACATCGTCGGCGAGAAAGCCTCTCTCGACACCATACTGGCCGGCTTCCGCTATATCTGGAAGGAAAAGGTGGTGTTGGGCGCGATCTCGCTCGATCTGTTCGCCGTGCTGCTCGGCGGCGCGGTGGCGCTGCTGCCGGTCTATGCGCGCGATATCCTGGAACTCGGGCCCTGGGGGCTCGGCCTGCTGAGGGCCGCGCCCGGCATCGGCGCCATTCTCACGGCGCTGTGGCTGACCGGCCGGCCCATTCGCGATCATGCCGGCCTCATCATGTTCGGCTGCGTCGCGCTTTTCGGCCTGTTCACCACCGCATTCGGCGTATCGACGCTCGCATGGATTTCCATTCCGATGCTCGCGCTGCTCGGGGCGGCGGATATGGTCAGCGTCTATATCCGCGAGACGCTGCTGCAATTGTGGACCCCCGATCACGTGCGCGGGCGCGTCAACGCGGTCAATTCCGTGTTCGTCGGCGCGTCGAACGAGCTGGGCGAATTCCGCGCCGGCGTCATGGCTGCGATGATCGGCGCGGTGCCCGCCGTTGTGTTCGGCGGCATCGGCTCCATCGTCGTCGCCGGCCTGTGGGCCTACTGGTTCCCGCAATTGCGCAAGGCCCGCCATCTGGAAGGGCGCGTCTGACGTCAATGGCCGATGAGCTTGCCTCATCGGCCATTGACGCATCCTGCGCGGCGGCAAGCATCCGTGACGGTTTCGCGACGCCGATTTCCCCGGCCCATACCTTGAAAATCCGTGCTCCCGGAGTTATAGGAAAACTTCCAGCCCGGGCCCCTCTGGCAGTTCACGGAACTGCGATGTCGGACTGGATATCTGAAACCGGGTGGCCTGGAGCGCAGGAACTTTTTCGACATCGCCGAGGCGTGGCTTGCCGTGGCCCTTTCACACGGCGATACCCTGCGGGTTGCCGCGGGGAGCCAACCTGCGTGCCATGCCGGTCCCGTCGCGCCGGACGCCCTTCATAGCGGGTGCCATATGGCTGAAACGTTAAACTATCTCATGACCCCCGATGCGTTCTACACGCTGCTTCAGGTCATCATGATCGACCTGGTGCTGGCGGGCGACAACGCCATCGTGATCGGCCTCGCCGCCGCCGGCCTGCCGAAAGAGCAGCGCGGCAAGGCGATCCTCATCGGTATCATCGCCGCCACGGTGCTACGCATCCTCTTCGCGGCATTGACGACGCAGCTTTTGCAGATCGTCGGCCTGCTGTTCGCCGGCGGCGTGCTGCTGCTGTGGGTGTGCTGGAAGATGTGGCGCGAGCTGCGCGTGCAGCACCGTGAGGAGGAAAATGCGGTCGAGGCCCTCAACGAGGAAGACATCAACAAGGACGGCACGGTCTCCGGCGTTGCCCCGCGCAAGACCTTCGCGCAGGCGGCGTGGCAGATCGTTCTCGCCGACCTGTCGATGTCGCTCGACAACGTGCTGGCCGTCGCCGGCGCAGCGCGCGAGCATCCCGAAATCCTCATCTTCGGTCTCGTGCTCTCCGTGGCGCTGATGGGCGTTGCAGCCACCTTCATCGCCAAGCTGCTGCACCGCTACCGCTGGATCGCCTATGTCGGCCTCGCCATCATCCTGTATGTGGCGCTGGAAATGATCTACCGCGGCCTGCTTGAGCTGGCGCCGGTCGTGAACGGCGTCGTCAACGGCGGCTAGAGCATTTCAGCGTTTCGTTGAAACGCAGAAATGCTCTATCTTATTGACTTGACGCGTTTTCTTCCAGCAAAGCGGTATCCGCTTTGCTGGAAAATGCTCTAAACTCTATATTTTACCGCAACTTGCATTCAATTCGATGGATCGATTTGAACGCAGACTGCTCTAGGGCGCGTTCCGTTCAAACGGAATCGTTTGAACGGAACGCGTTCAGAGTCAAAAACCTGGAGGCTTTCCGCGTTTCGCTGACATGCTTTACAAATGACGGCAGCGCGGCTCCTAGAGCAGGATGCGATCAGATTGAATCGCCATCCTGCTCTAAATTCCATATTTTGCCACAACAGCGAAAGCACCGGCCTCGAACCGGCAGCGGATTTCGGTCCTCCGGCTGACGCCATGATCGCCCGGCGGAATACGATGATCGAAGGGAAGAGAGACTGAGCCGAAACGCGCAACCAGCCTGACAAACATCGCAATCGAAGGCTGGTGATTTCGGGAAGAACGAGCTTGACGCCCAGGTCGAAGCCTTGAATGGCGGGAGTGACGGGGCTCGAACCCGCGACCTCCGGCGTGACAGGCCGGCGCTCTAACCAACTGAGCTACACCCCCGAAGCGGGCTGCTTGACTGCGCCGCCGCGGTGACTGTGAATTAAAGCCACTCCGGCAAAGTGTCAAGCGTTCTTCATAAACAAACCCGCCGACCCGTCGCGCCTGTGCATAAGTCCCCTCTTTTCGGGATATCCGCCGCCCCCGCAGGTGCCACGGACAGTCGGTCGACTTTTGCCGCATCGGGCGGGAAAACCCGCGTGGGCCATGGAAAATTCCATATATTTATAAAGAGATAGAGCGCCACTTCCTGAATGCGGCGCTCTACGGACTTCGGGCTTTCCGCTGAAACGCCGGAAAGCCCCAAGATTTTGATTTCATATGTTTTCTGCCTCCAAAGCGGCATCTGCCCCGCTTGAAGGCGTCCTATCGCGCGCTCTGGCGGATGATCGGCAGGTCGAGATCGCGAATCTTCTTGCGCAGCGTGTTGCGGTTGAGGCCGAGCAGTTCCGCGGCGCGGATCTGGTTGCCGTTGGTGGCGTTGAGCACCGCGCCGAGCAGCGGCGCCTCGACCTCGCGCAACACGCGATGGTACAGGCCCGGCGGCGGCAGCGCGCCGCCGAGCGCCTCGAAATAATGCTTGAGATACCGCTCCACCGCGCCGGAAAGATCGAGCGGATCGCGCTCCTGCCCGACGACGCCCGAGGGAAGCGACAGGGGCGCGGGCGCCGCGTCCAGTTCCGCATCGATGATCGGCGCGGTGATGGTTTCCTGCGTGTAGAGCGCCGTAAGGCGGCGGACGAGGTTTTCCAGCTCGCGCACGTTGCCGGGCCAGCGGTAGCGCTTGAGCCTGTCCATGGCGGCGGCGTCGATCTGCTTGGGGGCGAGCCCCTCGCGGGTGGCGCGGGCGAGGAAGTGGCGCACGAGGTCCGGCACGTCCTCGGCGCGCTCGCGCAGCGGCGGCAGGCGCAGCGGCACGACATTGAGACGGAAGAAGAGATCCTCGCGAAAGTGCCCCTGCTCGATGGACTGCCGCAAGTCCTTGTGGGTGGCGGCGATGATGCGGACGTTGGTGCGAATCGCCGTCTTGCCGCCCACGGTGGCGTATTCCCCTTGCTGGAGCACGCGCAGAAGGCGCGTCTGCGCCTCCATCGGCATGTCGCCGATCTCGTCGAGGAACAGCGTGCCGCCTTCCGCCTGCTCGAAGCGCCCCGGCGAGCGGGCGTGCGCGCCGGTGAAAGCGCCCTTCTCGTGGCCGAACAGTTCCGATTCGATCAGGTCGCGCGGGATCGCCGCCATGTTGACCGCCACGAAAGGCCCGCCCCGGCGTTTGCCGTAATCGTGCAGCGCGCGCGCCACCAGTTCCTTGCCGGTGCCCGACTCACCCAGAATCATCACCGTGAGATCGGTGGACATCAGCCGCGCCATGGCCCGGTAGATGTCCTGCATGGCCGGCGAGCGGCCGATGAGCGGAATTTCCTCCACCTCGTCGCCGGGCGGAATGCCGATGCCGCGCGGACGCGCCAGCGCCCGGCCGACGATGGTGACGAGTTCCTTCAGATCGAACGGCTTGGGCAGATATTCGTAGGCGCCGCGCTCGGAGGCGCGAATCGCCGTCATGAACGTGTTCTGCGCGCTCATGACGATGACCGGCAGCTCCGGCCGCAGCTTGCGGATGCGGGGCAGCAGGTCGAAGGCATTTTCATCCGGCATGACGACGTCGGTGACGACGAGATCGCCCTCGCCGCGCGACACCCAGTTCCACAATGTTTCCGCATGGCCGGTCGCGCGGATGTCATAGCCGGCGCGCGTCAGCGCCTGGCTCAACACAGTGCGGATGGATGCATCGTCATCCGCTACGAGAATCGTTCCGCGACCCATATGGCTCCCCGTTTCACTACGCCGCACTCCCGCGCCCGCCCTCGCGTCCTGCGGCGCGCGGATCACGGCGCCGCCGTGGCCTCGCGCCCGTCGCGCAGGGTCAGGACGGGCAGCAACACACGGAAGGTGGTGCGCCGCGCGACGCTGTCGCATTCCACGATGCCGCCGTGCTCGCCCACAATCTTGGCAACCAATGCAAGGCCGAGGCCAGTTCCGCCGGTCTTCGTCGTCACGAACGGATCGAACAGGTTCGGCAGCATGTCCGCCGGCACGCCGGGGCCGTTGTCGCGCACGCCGATCTCGAGCGGCAGCCGCACCCGCTCCCGCCCCGCCACCTGCATCTGCACGCCGGGGCGAAACGCCGTCGTGAGCACAATCTCGCCGTCTTCCGCGCCCTCCCCGATCGCTTCCGCGGCGTTCTTGACCAGGTTGAGGAACACCTGGATCAACTGGTCCCGGTTGCCGTCGACCGGCGGCAGCGAGGGATCGTATTGCTGCACGAACCTGATGTGGCGAGCGAAACCCGATTGCGCGAGGCGCAGCACATGGTCGAGCACGTCATGGATGTTGACCGGCGCGCGCACCAGCGGGCGGCCCTCGCCCAGCGTCTCCATGCGCTCGACCAGCTTCACGATGCGATCCGTCTCGTCGCAGATGAGACGCGTGAGCACCCGATCGTCAGCCGGCACGACGGTTTCCAGCAATTGCGCCGCGCCGCGAATGCCCGAAAGCGGGTTCTTGATTTCGTGCGCCAGCATCGCGCCCAGCGCGGTCAGCGAGCGCGCTGCCGTCCGATGCGTCAATTGCCTGCCCATTTTTTCGGCATTTGTCCGTTCTTGCAGCAGCAGGATCACGGCATTGTCCGCATCGTCATCGCCGCTTCCCTTCGGTGCGGCGTAGATATCGACAATGCGCTCTTCCTGTGTGCGGGTGAGCGCGAGGGCCACCTGATAGCCCGTCACGCCGGCGCCACGCTCGCGCACTTCCTGCACCATCGCCAGCACGGGCGATCCGAAGGGCACGAGATCGGCCAGCCGCTGGCGGCGCAGCACCGGCAGGCTGAAGCCGAAAAAGGTTTCCGCGGCGGCGTTGGCATAGGCCAGCCGGTCGTCCGCCCCCACCACCAGCACGGGCAGCGGCAGAATGGCGAGAATGCCCGCCTCCTCATGCAGCGAGGGATGCGTCGACATCGGCATAAAGCTTTCGCAACAGAAGAATGACTTCGGCCGGCGTCTCGCTGACCACGAGCCGCGCACGTATTTCCCGCGCGCGCATTTCCCACGCGCCCGGCCGGGGCGCGGTCCCGGCGAGCGCATCGTCGGCATAGCCGGCGAGGTGCTTGCGCGCATGGCGCAAGCCGACCTTGACGCCGTATGTGGCGAGCAGCGTCTCGTAATGCTCCACCGCCGCGGCAAGCCGCGCCGCGGGCGGCGGCGGCGCGGCGGCGGCGCCATCGAGCGCGCGGGCGATCTGCCCCACGAGCCACGGCCGCCCCAGCGCCGCGCGGCCCACCATCACCGCATCCGCCCCCGAGGCGGCGAGCGCGGCGCGGGCGTCGTCCGGCGTGGCGATATCGCCGTTCACGACGAGCGGCACGCCGGGCGCGGCCTCACGCACCGCGCGCACCGCGCGCCAGTCGGCGCTTCCCTTGTAGAACTGCTGGCGCGTGCGCCCGTGCACCGTGATCATCTGCACGCCCGTCGCCACAGCGCGGCGTGCGAGTTCCGGCGCGTTCAGCGAGGTTTCGTCCCAGCCGAGCCGCATCTTGAGCGTGACCGGCACCGACACCGCCGCGACCGTCGCCTCCACCAGCCGCAGCGCATGGTCGGGGTCGCGCATCAGCGCCGAGCCCGACCAGCCGCCGGTGACGCGCTTTGCCGGGCAGCCCATGTTGATGTCGATGACATGCGCGCCCGCCGCTTCCGCCACGCGCGCGCCCTCGGCCATCCAGCGCGGATCGCAGCCCGCGAGCTGCACGACATGGGGCGTCACCCCCTCGCCCTCCGCGCGGGTGCGCGCTTCCGCGTCGCCCAGGGCGAGATCGTCGCTCGCCACCATCTCCGACACCACGAGCGAGGCGCCGAAACGGCGCGCGATGCGGCGCAGGCCGATATCGGTGATCCCCGACATCGGCGCCAGAAAGGCGCGGCCGGCGACCGCCACCGCCCCCAGCCGCAACAGCGCGGCGCAGGGCGGCGGGCCGCCCGGCGGAGCATCGGTCATGTCATGGTTTCCGTTCATCATCGTTCCGCAGAAAAACAACCATTCGGCGTTTCGCGCAAGAAATTTCACGGCGCAGCCCGCGCCATTGCCAGCGGAGCGCGGCTGTCCTATCAACCTCGGCAGGAACGCCCCCGCAAGAACGCCCCGCAAGACAGGTCGCCCGCCATGTCCGATACGCCCGATATCGCCGTCATCATCGTCGCAGCAGGCAAAGGCGAGCGCGCCGGCGCGGGCGCGCCCAAGCAATACCGGCTGCTGGACGGCATACCGGTCCTCGCCCGCACGCTGCGCCCCTTCATCACCCATTCCGCCATCGGCCGCATCGTCGTGGTGATCGGCGAGAACGACACATTATATTATGAGAAGTGCCTCGCCCATCTGCCCGACACGCGCCGCCTGCTCGCCCCCGTGGCGGGCGGGCGCACGCGGCAGGCGTCCGTTCACGCCGGCCTTGCCGCGCTGGCCGGCGCGCCGCCCGCCTGCGTGCTTGTCCACGACGGCGCGCGGCCCTTCGTCACACCGGCGCTGATCACGGCCGCAACCGGGGCCGCCCGCGCCCATGTCGCCGCCGTTCCCGGCCTCGCCGTCACCGACACGATCAAGGCCGTGGACGAGACGGGGCGCGTCGTCAACACGCCCGACCGCGCCACGCTGCGCGCCGTGCAGACGCCGCAGGCGTTCGCCTTCGCGCCGCTTCTCGCCGCGCACGAGCAGGCGCGGCATGAAAGCCTCGACACATTCACCGACGACGCCGCGCTCATGGAATGGGCCGGGCATGCCGTCCATGTCTTTCCGGGAGAGGGCACCAACGTGAAACTGACCACCGCCGCCGATTTCGATGCCGCCGCGCGGCGGCCGGGCGCGGAGGCGCTCGTTTCCCGCACCGGCACGGGCTTCGACGTTCACGCCTTCGCTGACGGCGATCACGTCTGGCTCGGCGGCGTGAAGATCGCACACACACGCGGCGTCACCGCCCATTCCGATGGCGACGTGGTGTTGCACGCGCTTACCGACGCCGTGCTCGGCGCGCTGGCCGACGGCGATATCGGCAGCCATTTTCCCCCGAGCGATCCGCAATGGAAGGGCGCGTCCTCCGACCGCTTCCTCGCCCACGCGGTCGCCCTGCTCCATGCCCGCGGCGGCGTGCTGGACCATCTCGACGCCACGGTGATCTGCGAGGCGCCGAAGGTCGGCCCGCATCGCGAGGCGATCCGCGCCCGCATCGCCGCCATCGCCGGCCTGCCGCTCGGCGGCGTGTCCGTCAAGGCGACGACATCCGAACGCCTCGGCTTCACCGGACGCGGCGAGGGCATCGCCGCCCAGGCGGCCGCCACCATCCGGCTGCCTTCGTTTTAAAGGCCGCCGGGCGGAAAACGCGAAAACAGGAGGCATCGACATGGCGGACACATCTGTTTCAACCGAAAATGAGTTGATAGGCGCGCCCTTCTCCCCGGCGCTGTATGGGCGCGCGCAAGCCCTGCTGGCTTTGGCGCGGGAACGGGGCCTGCGCGTCGCGACCGCCGAATCCTGCACCGGCGGCCTTGTCGGCGGGCTGCTGACGGCCGTGCCGGGCTCGTCGGACGTCGTGGAGGGCGGCTTCATCACCTATTCCAACAAGGCCAAGCACACGGTCCTCGGCGTGCCGGAGGCGCTGCTCGCCCGTTTCGGGGCGGTCAGCGAGCCCGTGGCGCGGGCGATGGCGGAAGGCGTGCTGGCGAAACTGCCCACGGCGGATGTGGCCGTCGCCGTCACCGGCGTCGCCGGGCCAGGCGGCGGATCGCCGGAAAAACCGGTCGGGCTGGTGCATTTCGCGGCCGCGCGACGCGACGGGCAGGTCCTGCACGCCGTTCACCGCTTCACCGATGACGGCCGCGCCGCGATCCGTCTGCGGTCGGTCGCCGCCGCGCTCGCGCTGCTGGAACAGATCGCGGGCGCACCCGTCGCGGCTTGAGCCGGGCTTGCCCCGACTATCTTGATCCCGACGATTCCGGCCGCGATCGACCGGCGGGTCGCGCTTAAACGAGCATTAACCATCGGCGTGTATCGTCGGCGCATGGTCAAACGCAAGCGCCTGCGCGCCATCCTCATTCCGGTCTTTCTCTACGCGGCTTCGGCGGTGGTGGTGGGCTATTTTCTGTCCCACGCGCAGAACGGCGCCCGCGGCCTTGAGGCGAAGCGCGAGTACAAGCGCCAGATCTTCGAGAAAACCGTCGAGCTGGAAACGCTCAAGGCCGAACATGCCGAATGGGACCGGCGCATCGCGCTGATGCGCGCCGACAGGATCGACGCCGACATTCTCGAAGAAGAGGCGCGCAAGACGCTCGGCCTCGTCCATTCCAAGGACGTCATCGTCTTTCTGGGCTCGCCGGGCGCGCACTGAACAGACTGGCGTGCCGGCGGCGAAGATGCTACCCGTCAGGCGTGTTGCAACCGGCGCGCGGGTATCGGGATGAGAACGATCGGGCTGATCGGCGGCATGAGCTGGGAGTCGACGGCTCTCTATTACAAGCTCATCAACGAAGGCGTCAGGGACCGTCTCGGGTCGCTGCGCTCCGGCAGCATCATCCTCTGGTCTTTCGATTTCGAGCCGATCAAACTGCTCCAGCAGACCGGAGAATGGGAGGAGGCGGGCGAGCGCCTGGCGGATGCCGCCGTTCGCCTTGAAGCGGCGGGGGCGGATGTCGTCGTGCTGTGCACCAACACGATGCACAAGGTTGCCGCCGCCATCGAAGCGCGCCTGCACATCCCGTTCCTGCATCTTGCCGACGCAACCGCCGCGCGCATCGTCCACGCCGGGCTTCGACGCGTCGGCCTGCTCGGCACGCGCTTCACGATGGAGCAGGACTTCTATATCTCGCGCCTGCGCGCCCATGGGCTCGATGTGCTGACGCCGTTGCCCGACGAGAGAGACGACGTTCACCGCATCATTTACGACGAGCTGTGCGCCGGCATCGTCAGCGCAAGCTCGCGCGAGATTTACAGGCGCATCGTCGCGGGGCTCGCGGAGCGCGGCGCGGAGGCCGTGATCCTCGGCTGCACGGAAATCACCCTGCTGATCGGACCGCAGGACGTGAGCATCCCCACCTTCGACACAACGGCGATCCACGCCGAGGCCGCGGTGGCGTTCGCCGTCGCCGGGGAAACATTTCGTCCGGAACAATAGCCGGCAATCCGTCGCCGCCAGGCAGGGAACGCGCCGGCGCCTCCGCGACCGGCGCTGTTTCGGCTTGATAATCGCTCCCGTTCGCCTACCATCGGCTCAACGATAGAAGAACAGGGGGAACAAGCGCTTTCCGGTCCGAACGGATAACCAGACCGCCCCTATCGGCGGGAGCGTCAGCCAAGGTGCGCGCACGTCGCCTTTCCGCATGCCGACATGCCCGGATCCTCACCCGGCGCATAGGAAGCGCCGTTTACGCATCGCGTTTTAATCTAATTCGGGTTAATCAAAAATAACATCGCTTTATCAGATAGTTGGTTTCAAAAAAACCTAATTCGGCGGCACTTTTGAGTCTCGCCAAACGACGGACGGTGCGTTAAAGATCGTGCTGAAACGTCCCTTATCGTCAATCGAACGCTGTCTGGGAGGATATGCATGGCGGCTACAGCAGGGAAAGCGTCTCGCGAGGAGTCATCGGGACCGGAAGCAGCCGGCGTGCGCACGCCGGGGCGGCGCGGACGCGGCAAGTCGGCGGCGGCCAAGACGGGCGCTTCCAAATCGGCCTCCGCGCCGCTGTTGCTCAACCACAACGCCGATCTCGACGCCTACCGCGAGATGCTGCTCATCCGCCGCTTCGAGGAGAAGGCCGGCCAGATGTACGGCATGGGCCTGATCGGCGGCTTCTGCCACCTCTACATCGGGCAGGAAGCCGTCGTCGTCGGCATGCAGATGGCGCAGAAGGAAGGCGATCAGGTCATCACCGCCTATCGCGACCACGGCCACATGCTGGCCTGCGGCATGGACCCGAAGGGCGTGATGGCGGAGCTGACGGGCCGTCAGGGCGGCTATTCGCGCGGCAAGGGCGGCTCCATGCACATGTTCTCGCGCGAGAAGAATTTTTACGGCGGCCACGGCATCGTCGGCGCGCAGGTGTCGCTGGGCACGGGCCTTGCCTTCGCCAACCGCTACCGGGACGACGGCGCCGTCTCCGTCACCTATTTCGGCGACGGCGCGGCCAACCAGGGCCAGGTCTACGAGAGCTTCAACATGGCCGAGCTGTGGAAGCTGCCGGTCGTCTACGTGATCGAGAACAACCGCTACGCCATGGGCACGGCGCTGAACCGCGCTTCCGCCCAGACCGACCTGTCGAAGCGCGGCGTCTCCTTCAACATCCCCGGCGAGCAGGTCGACGGCATGGACTACCGCGCCGTCTACGAGGCCGGCAGCCGGGCGATCGAGTGGGCGCGCGCCGGCAAGGGGCCGTATCTGCTGGAGATGCAGACCTACCGCTATCGCGGCCATTCGATGTCGGACCCCGCGAAGTACCGCTCCAAGGACGAAGTGCAGCGGATGCGCGAGGAGCATGATCCCATCGAGCAGGTGAAGCGCCGCCTGATCGAGGAGTGGAAGATCGACGAGAGCGAACTCAAGGCCATCGACGGCAAGGTGCGCGAGACCGTGAACGCGGCGGCGGATTTCGCCACCCATGATCCCGAGCCCGATCCGTCGGAATTGTGGACCGACGTTCTCAAGTGAGCGGCAGGCCGGCCGGCGGCGACCGCTTCGCCGGCAAATGACTGCCTGTTCCCCTTCCCGAAGATTGCCGGAAAATCACCATGCCGACCGATATCCTGATGCCCGCGCTTTCCCCGACGATGGAAAGCGGCAAACTTTCAAAATGGTTGAAGAAAGAGGGCGACACCATCAAGTCCGGCGACGTCATCGCCGAGATCGAGACCGACAAGGCCACCATGGAGGTCGAGGCGGTCGATGAGGGCACGCTCGCCAGGATCCTCGTGCCCGAGGGCACGGAGGAAGTAGCCGTCAACACGCCCATCGCGATCATCGCCGCCGAGGGCGAGGACGTGGCGGCGGCCGCTGCCGGCCCCGTTCAGGCGCAGGCCCCCGCCCCCGCGGCGGCGGAGCCCGCGCCTGCTCCCGTGCCCGCGGCGGCGCGCGCGCCAGAGCCCCGGCCCTCCGCGGAGCCCTCGGTCGCGGCGGCGCCCGAGGTGCCGGAAGGCACCGAATATGTGACGCAGACGGTGCGCGACGCGCTTCGCGACGCGATGGCGGAAGAGATGCGCCGCGACGGCGACGTCTTCATCATGGGCGAGGAAGTGGCCGAATATCAGGGCGCTTACAAGATTACGCAGGGCCTGTTGCAGGAGTTCGGCGACCGGCGCGTGATCGACACGCCGATCACCGAGCACGGCTTCACCGGCGTCGCGGTGGGCGCGGCCTTCACCGGCCTCAAGCCGATCGTGGAGTTCATGACCTTCAACTTCGCCATGCAGGCGATCGACCAGATCATCAACTCGGCCGCCAAGACGCTCTACATGTCCGGCGGCCAGCTCGGCTGCCCCATCGTGTTCCGCGGCCCCAACGGCCCGGCGGCGCGCGTGGCGGCGCAGCACAGCCAGGATTATTCGGCCTGGTACAGCCACATCCCCGGCCTCAAGGTGATCGCGCCCTACACCGCCGCCGACGCCAAGGGGCTGTTGAAGGCCGCGATCCGCGATCCGAATCCGGTCATCTTCCTCGAGAACGAGATCCTTTACGGCCATTCCTTCCCGGTGCCGAAGCTCGACGATTTCGTGCTGCCCATCGGCAAGGCGCGCATCGCGCGGCCGGGCAAGGACGTCACCATCGTGGCGTGGTCCTACGGGCTGATCTATGCCCATGAGGCGGCGGAGAAACTCGCCGCGGAGGGCATCGACGCCGAAATCATCGACCCGCGCACCCTTCGCCCGCTCGACATCGACACCATCGTCGCCTCCGCCAGGAAGACGGGCCGCGTGGTGACGGTGGAACAGGGTTGGGGGCAGTCGGGCGTGGGCTCGGAGATCGCCGCCCGCGTGCAGGAACTCGCCTTCGACTGGCTGGATGCGCCGATCCTGCGCGTGTTCGGCAAGGATGTGCCGATGCCTTACGCAGCCAACCTCGAAAAGCTCGCCCTGCCCTCCGCCGATGAAGTCGTCGCGGCGGTCAAGGCCGTTACCTATCGCTGACGGGAGGCGTCCATGTCTGTCAAAATCCTGATGCCGGCCCTGTCTCCGACGATGGAAAAGGGCAATCTGGCCAAGTGGCTCAAGAAGGAAGGCGACACCATCAAATCCGGCGACGTCATCGCCGAGATCGAGACCGACAAGGCCACCATGGAGGTCGAGGCGGTCGATGAAGGCACGCTCGCCAGGATCCTCGTGCCCGAAGGCACCGCCGACGTGCCGGTCAACGACGTGATCGCCATCATCGCCGAAGAGGGCGAGGATGTCGCGGTCGTCGCTGCCGGCGGCGGCGAAGCGGCCCCGGCGCCGGCCGCCGCGCCCGCCCCGGCAGCGGAAGCGGCAGCCCCTGCGGCCCCCGCTCCGGCGGCCGCCGCACCTGCAACGCCTGCCGCGCCGGCGCCGGCCGCCGCCCACGGCGAGCGCGTTTTCGCCTCGCCGCTGGCGCGCCGTCTGGCGAAGGAGGCGGGCGTCGACATCGCCCGCGTCGCCGGCTCCGGCCCGCACGGCCGCGTCATCGAGCGCGACGTTCAGGCCGCGATCAAGAGCGGCGTCGCGCAAGCGCCTGCCGCCGCTCCGGCTGCTGCTCCCGCCCCCGCGCCGGCGGCTCCCAAGCCGGCCCCGGCTGCGGGCGCAAGCGACGAGGCGGTGAAGAAGCTGTTCGCGCCGGGAAGCTTCGAGGAAATCCCGCACGACAACATGCGCAAGACCATCGCCCGCCGGCTGGTCGAGTCGAAGCAGACGGTGCCGCACTTCTACCTCAGCGTCGATACCGAGCTCGACGCCCTGCTTTCGCTGCGCGAGCAGATCAATGCCGCGGCGGCGAAGGACAAGGACGGCAAGCCCGCCTACAAGGTGTCGGTAAACGATTTCGTCATCAAGGCGCTGGCGCTGGCGCTGAAGCAGGTGCCCGACGCCAACGTGAGCTGGACGGACGCCGCCATCCTGCGCCACAAGGTGGTGGATGTGGGCGTCGCCGTGGCCATTCCGGGCGGGCTGATCACGCCGGTCGTGCGCAACGCGGACATCAAGAGCATCTCCGCCATCTCCAACGAGATGAAGGACTTTGCCGCCCGCGCCCGCAACCGCAAGCTGAAGCCGGAAGAATATCAGGGCGGCTCCTCGGCGGTGTCGAATCTCGGCATGTTCGGCATCAGGAGCTTCTCGGCGATCATCAACCCGCCGCACGCCACCATCCTCGCGGTGGGCGCGGGCGAGAAGCGCGTCGTGGTGAAGGACGGCGCGCCCGCCGTCGCCACCGTGATGACGGTGACGCTCTCCACCGATCACCGCGCGGTCGACGGCGCGCTGGGGGCGGAACTGCTCGCCGCCTTCAAGCCGCTGATCGAGAACCCGCTCGGCCTTCTGGTCTGATGGTGCGCCTTCGCGGCCGGTTCGCCGGCCGCCCCTTTTCCCGGAATGCGAGAGGCTGTTATGGCCAGTGAATACGACATCATCGTCATCGGCTCCGGCCCCGGCGGCTACGTGACCGCCATCCGCGCCGCTCAGCTCGGCTTCAGGACCGCCGTGGTGGAGCGCGCCTATCTCGGCGGCATCTGCCTGAACTGGGGCTGCATCCCCACCAAGGCGCTGCTGCGCTCGGCGGAAATCTATCATTACATCGAGAACGCGAAGAGCTACGGCCTGAAGGCGGAGAACGTCGGCTTCGACGCCAAGGCCATCGTGGAGCGTTCGCGCGGCGTCTCGAAGCAGCTCAACACCGGCGTCGGCTTCCTGCTGAAGAAAAACAAGGTCGATATCATCTGGGGCGAGGCGACCCTCGACGCGCCCGATTCGCTGACCGTCTCCGCGACGCCCGACGCGCCGAAGGGTGCGCTCGGCGGCGGCGCCTACAAGGCGAAGCATATCATCGTCGCGACGGGCGCGCGCCCGCGCGTGCTGCCGGGGCTCGAACCCGACAAGAAGCTGGTATGGACCTATTTCGAGGCGATGGTGCCCCCCAGCATTCCGAGGTCCCTGCTCGTGGTGGGCTCGGGCGCCATCGGCATCGAATTCGCCTCCTTCTACCGCACCATGGGCGCGGAAGTGACGGTGGTCGAGGTGCTGCCGCAGATCCTGCCGGTGGAAGACGCCGAGATCGCGGAGATCGCCCGCAAGCGCTTCGAGAAGCAGGGCATCCGCGTGCTCACGAACACGAAGGTCGCGCGGCTCGACCGCGGCGCGGACAGCGTCACGGCGACGCTGGAAACGCCCAAGGGCGGCGAGACGCTCACGGTGGAGCGCGTCATCTCGGCGGTCGGCGTGGTCGGCAACATCGAGAACCTGGGGCTTGAGAAGATCGGCGTGAAAACGGAGCGCGGCATCGTCGTCACCGACGGGCTGGGGCGCACCAACGTGCCGGGCGTCTATGCCATCGGCGACGTCGCCGGCCCGCCCATGCTGGCGCACAAGGCCGAGCACGAGGGCGTGCTGACGGTGGAGGCCATCAAGGGCCTGCCGGTGCACGCGATGGACAAGGCGAAGATTCCCGGCTGCACCTATTGCAACCCGCAGATCGCCTCCGTCGGCCTCACCGAAGCGAAGGCGAAGGAAGCCGGCTACGACATCCGCGTCGGCCGCTTCCCCTTCATCGGCAACGGCAAGGCCATCGCGCTCGGCGAGCCGGACGGGCTGGTGAAGACCATCTTCGAGAAGAGCAGCGGCCGCCTTCTCGGCGCGCATCTGATCGGCGCGGAAGTGACGGAACTCATTCAGGGCTTCGTCATCGCCATGAACCTCGAAACCACCGAGGAAGACCTGATGCATGCGGTATTCCCGCATCCGACGCTGTCGGAGACGATGCATGAGAGCGTCCTCGACGCTTACGGGCGCGCCATCCATATCTGAGACGACATCCGGTCAGGATGTCACGCTCTCCGGCTATGAAAGACATCGGCCACGGAACCCGCAGCCAAGCTTGGCGTTTAACCGTGGTTGGTTCATTCATTTCGGGGAGAAGCAAATGCAGGGTGTTGGCATCATCGGCGCGATCATCGTCGGCCTTCTGGCCGGGTGGCTCGCCCAGAACATCATGGGCAGCGGGGGCAGCGGGCTGGTCGCGAACCTCGTGATCGGCCTCATCGGGGCGCTGATCGGCCCGATCGTGCTCGGCGTGTTCGGCATCTGGCAGGGGTCGGGCTTTCTGCCGAGCCTCGTGGTGTCGACCATCGGCGCGATCGTTCTGCTGTTCGTCGTGCGCGTGCTCCGGCGCGCGTGACATGCGGACATGACATGCGAAAGATGCCCGCCGGGCGCTCCCTTGTGTCCGGCGGGGTAACGGATTAGATGATTTGCGTTTGGATGCGAGTTGTGGCCTGATGACAGGCTGTTGGCGGGCGGCGGCACCTGTGCCGCAGCCCTGAATCATCGATGAGGCATGGAGTCTTCGGCATGGCGATGGTCCTGGATATTCTCAACCGCGATCCGCGCCGCAAACTCGATGTCGACGCACCGGCGCGCGAGAGCGCGACGCCGCGCAAGCAGGAAGCCCGCCATCCCGAAAAGGCGCACCGGCCGGATCAGCCCGTCGCCCGCAAGCCGGACTGGATCAGGGTGAAGGCGCCGGGCTCGCCCAAATGGGCCGAGACCAACCGCATCGTGCGCGACAACAAGCTCGTCACCGTCTGCGAGGAAGCCGGCTGCCCCAACATCGGCGAGTGCTGGGAAAAGAAGCACGCCACTTTCATGATCATGGGCGACACCTGCACGCGGGCGTGCGCCTTCTGCAACGTGAAGACCGGCATGCCGCTGCCGCTCGACGCGAACGAGCCCGAGAGCGTGGCGAAGGCGGTCGAGAAGCTCGGCCTCACCCATGTCGTCATCACCTCCGTCGACCGGGACGACCTCGCCGATGGCGGCGCAGAGCATTTCGCGCAGGTGATCCGCGCCATCCGCGCGCGCTCGCCCGCCACCACCGTCGAGATCCTGACGCCGGACTTCCTGCGCAAGCCCGGCGCGCTCGAAGTGGTGGTCGCGGCGCGCCCGGACGTGTTCAACCACAATCTCGAAACGGTGCCTTCCAAATATCTGAAGGTGCGGCCGGGGGCGCGTTACTTCCATTCCATCCGCCTGTTGCAGCGGGTGAAGGAGATCGACCCCACCATCTTCACCAAATCCGGCATCATGGTGGGGCTCGGCGAGGAACGCAACGAGGTGTTGCAGCTCATGGACGACCTGCGCTCGGCGGAGGTCGATTTCATCACCATCGGCCAGTATCTCCAGCCCACCCGCAAGCACCATCCGGTCATCCGCTTCGTGACGCCGGACGAGTTCAAGGCGTTCGAGACGACGGCCTTCGCCAAGGGCTTCCTGATGGTGTCGTCGAGCCCGCTGACGCGCTCGTCGCATCACGCGGGCGAGGATTTCACGCGTCTCCAGGCGGCACGCGCGGCGCAGGGTTTCGCCCGGCCCCCCTCCGCCGGGACGGGTCGCTGACCGATGCCCGCCTTCCGCAACGAACGCAAGGTGCGCCATGCGCCCGCCGCCATGTTCGATCTCGTCGCCGATGTCGAGCGCTATCCCTCTTTCGTGCCGCTGTGCGAGGCGCTCACCGTGCGCCAGCGCATCAACGGCGACGAGGGGCTGGAGACGCTCATCGCCGACATGAGCATCGGCTACAAGTCGATCCGCGAGACCTTCACCACCCGCGTGACGCTGGACAGGCCGCGCCTGCGGATTTTCGTGGAATATGTCGACGGGCCGTTCCGTTTTCTGGAAAACCGCTGGGTCTTCCGCCCCGCCGGCGAACCCGACGCCTGCATCGTCGATTTCTTCATCTCCTATGAATTCAAAAGCCGGACGCTGGGCATGCTGATGGGCGCGGTGTTCGACAAGGCGTTCAAGAAGTTCTCGGACGCCTTCGCCGCCCGCGCCGACACGGTATACGGCGACGCCGGGCTCGCGGGCGCCTGAAACCGGAAGCCCCGGCTGCCGCCCACGCGCGTGCCACGGGCATGGCTGCATTGCCGCCGACGCCGTAGCCATGCCGCCGCGGCGCCCGCATAGTGCGCATCTGACGGATGTCCGTCGGTTTTCATTCATGGGTCCCCGTTCGCGGACCTCCGGGATACAGCATGAGCATTCCGTCCGTTTCGGACCGCCCGTCTCCCGACGCGCTGCGGGGCTTCATCTGCGCACTGTTGGCCTATAGCGCCTGGGGAGTGCTGCCGCTTTACATGAAGCAGGTGGCGAATGTCCCGGTAGGAGAAGTCATCGCGCATCGCATCCTGTGGGCGGTTCCCTCCGCCGGGCTGCTCCTGCTCGCGACGGACGGCATGGGAAGCTTGTTGAGCGCGCTGCGCAACCCGCGCATTCTCCTCATGACCGGCGTCACGGCGACGCTGATCTCCTGCAACTGGGGCGTCTACACCTGGGCGATCATCCACGACCGCACGCTGGACGCGGCGCTCGGCTATTACATCAACCCGCTGGTCAGCGTGCTGATGGGCGTGGTGCTGCTCAACGAGAAGCTCAACCGTCCGCAGATCATCGCCATCGCGCTCGCCGCCGCCGCCGTTCTGCTGCTGGCGGCGCAATCGGGCGGCGTGCCGTGGGTGTCGCTGGCGCTGCCCATCAGCTTCGCCACCTACGGCTACCTGCGCAAGACGCTGCCGGTCGCGGCGCTGCAAGGCTTCGCGCTGGAGGTGCTCATCCTGTCGGTGCCGGCGGGGGCTTACGTGGCATGGCTCGCCGCGACGGGCAGCGGCCATTTCGGCGTCGCGGCAACGGATACCCTCTGGCTGATCGTGGGCGGGCCGATCACGGCCATACCCCTGATCCTGTTCTCCGTGGGGGCGCGCAGCCTGCCGCTGAGCACGATCGGCGTCATGCAGTACATCGCGCCGACCATCGCCTTCCTGATCGCGGTGTTCGTCTTCGGCGAGCCCTTCTCTCCCGTTCAGGCCGTAGCCTTCGGCCTGATCTGGACGGGGCTCGTGATCTTCACCTGGTCGGGCGTGGCGCAAAGCCGGCGGACGCATCGCCCGCCGGCCGGTTGACGATCACGCGCCGCGCTTCAGCACCGACTTGCCGGCGTATTGCGCGTAGGGACCCAGCTCTTCCTCGATGCGGATGAGCTGGTTGTACTTGGCGATGCGGTCGGAGCGGCTCAGCGAGCCGGTCTTGATCTGGCCGGCGTTCGTCGCCACGGCGAGATCGGCGATGGTGGCGTCCTCCGTCTCGCCCGAGCGGTGCGAGATCACCGAGCGATAGGCGTTGCGGTGCGCGAGGTCGACGGTGGCGAGCGTTTCCGTCAGCGAGCCGATCTGGTTGACCTTGACGAGCACCGCGTTGCCGACGCCCTTGTCGATGCCTTCCTGCAAGCGCGCGACATTGGTGACGAACAGGTCGTCGCCGACGAGCTGCACCCGGTCGCCGATGCGGTCGGTGAGCAGCTTCCAGCCTTCCCAGTCGTCTTCCGCGAGGCCGTCCTCGATGGTGACGATCGGATACTGGCCGACGAGCTTTTCCAGATAATCCACCTGCTCGGCGACGGAGCGCGTCTTGCCCTCGCCGGCGTAGACATAGGCGCCGTCCTTGTAGAATTCGGTCGCGGCCACGTCGAGGCCCAGCACCACGTCGTCGCCGGGCTTGTAGCCGGCCGTCTCGATGGCCTTGACGATGAAGTCGAGCGCCTCTTCCGCCGACTGGAGGTTCGGCGCGAAGCCGCCCTCGTCGCCCACGCCCGTGTTGTGGCCCGCCGCATGCAGCGATTTCTTCAGCGTGTGGAAGATCTCCGCGCCGACGCGCACGGCTTCCGCAATCGAGCCGGCGCCGACCGGCAGGATCATGAACTCCTGGAAATCGATCGGGTTGTCGGCATGCGCGCCACCGTTGACGATGTTCATCAGCGGCACCGGCAGCACGCGGGCGGAGGTGCCGCCGATGTAGCGGTACAGCGTCAGGCCGGAGGCATCGGCCGCCGCCTTGGCCACGGCGAGCGATACGCCCAGAATGGCGTTGGCGCCGAGGCGCGACTTGTTCGGGGTGCCGTCGAGCGCGATCAGCGTCTCGTCGATCTTGATCTGCTCTTCCGCCTCGAACCCGCCGATGGCCTCGAAAATTTCCTGATTGACGGCATCGACCGCGGCCCGCACGCCCTTGCCGCCGTAGCGGCTCTTGTCGCCATCGCGCAGCTCCACGGCCTCATGCGCCCCCGTCGACGCGCCCGAAGGAACGGCGGCGCGGCCCGTCGAACCGTCTTCCAGCACGACGTCCACCTCGACGGTCGGGTTTCCGCGGCTGTCCAGAATTTCACGCGCAATGATATCAACGATGGCAGTCATCAAAGGCTCCTTCACCTGCGTCCGGCGGCGGTCTGTGCGGCGGAAGTTCCGCACGGCGGATCACGGCATTGTCAGGGTTTTCCGCATGGCGCGCTTGTACGCGAAAACGCGGCCGCTGGGAACGGCCCCGGCGGGCGTTTCGACATTATGATAATCGTCGCGGCCTTACCGACATCGCGTATCGGGGACGGGATGCATCAACCTTTCGTTAAGGTTAACGTCGCGGCGGCCCATGCGATATGCCGCAAGATACTGGAAAAGATCACGATATTTCCTCATCGCCAGGCCGCGCCGCCGGGCGCGCGCCATGCGGAAAAGGTTAACGCGCGTTAACCGGTCTTGCCTCGGACCCGACAATGAACAAAGGTAACGGAACGTTAATGATGAGGTTTCATCGTGTTCCGTATCCCGTTTCACGCTGCGGCTGCCGCGTTCTGCTTCGCGCTCGTCTTTTCCGGTTTCGCCGGCGACGCCGCCGCGCGCACGCGCCTGCCCCCGCCTGCGGTCTCGCATGAAGCGTGGAGCACGGAAACGGGCCTCACGTCCCATCCCGTCGGCTGGGAGGATTTTTGCGGCCGGAACGCAGCCGCCTGCCGCATCCGCGACGATCGTCCCGGCAGCGTGACGCTGGACGCGCGCACCTGGTCGCTGATCCTGAAGGTCAACATGGACGTCAACGCGGCCGTCTCGCCTCTCTCCGACGAGGAGCACTGGGGCGTGGCGGAATCGTGGGATTTTCCCGACGACGGGTTCGGCGACTGCGAGGATTACGTGCTTCAGAAGCGCCGGCTCCTGCACCGGGCCGGCCTGCCGCTCGCCGCCCTCATGATCACGGTGGTGCGCGATCTCGAAGACGCCGGCCACGCCGTGCTGACCGTCCGCACCGACCGGGGCGACCTCATTCTGGACAACAAGCGCGACCGCGTGCTGAACTGGGCCGACACCGGCTACAAATACATCAAGCGGCAGGCGAATCTCAATCCCAACCGCTGGGTGGCCCTCGGCACCACGCCGCCCACGATGTCGGTGGCCGCACGGTGACGGCGCTTCCGGTCTTTTGACCGGGATCATTGCCGGATAACGGTCACAGACGTAACCTCGCCCGATCGTCATGATCGCGCCGGGAGGCGCGCAGGATCGGAGGTTCCAGCCATGTCGTCGCATGATACGCACACCGCAGCGGCCCGCCTCGCGGGCAAGGTCGCCTTCGTCACCGGCGCGGGCGCGGGCATCGGACGCGAGACGGCCCTGGTGCTGGCGCGCCACGGCGCGAAGGTCGCGGTGTTCGATCTCACGGAAGCCGACGGACGGGAAACCGTGCGCCTGGTCGGCGCGGAAGGCAACACGGCGCAATTCTGGAAAGTGAACGTCGCCGTCGAGAGCGAGGTGAAGGCGGCGACGGACGCCGCGGCGGCCGCGTTCGGCAAGCTCGACATTCTCGTCAACAACGCAGGCGTCACCGGCGTCGACAAACCCACCCACGAGATCGACGAGACGGAATGGGACGCGGTGTTCGCCGTCGACGTGAAAGGTGTGTTCTTCTCCACCAAACACGCCATTCCGCACCTGAAGCGAAACGGCGGCGGCGCCATCGTCAACCTGTCCTCGATCTACGGCCTTGTCGGCTCGCACGAACTGACGCCCTATCACGCGGCCAAGGGCGCGGTCACGCTGATGTCGAAGCAGGACGCGGTCGTCTACGGCCGCGACAACATCCGCGTCAATTCGGTGCATCCCGGCACCATCCTGACGCCGCTCGTGCGCGAGCTCGGCAGCCGGGGCGAGGGCGGGCTGGACGCCTATCTCAAGCTGATGGGCGCCAGGCACCCCATCGGCCACGTGGGCGAGCCGGCCGATGTCGCCAACGCCATCCTGTTCCTCGTCTCGGACGAGGCCCGCTTCATCACCGGCGCGGCGCTCCCCGTCGACGGCGGCTACACGGCGGTTTGAATTATATCCTGTTTCAATTGAAACAGGATATAAACCGGAATCCGTTAATCCTCATCGGCGATCTGGACGAGATAGCGGCCATAACCGCTCTTGCCCAGCGCCTCGCCGAGGCGGATCAGCGCCGCGCGGTCGATCAGCCCCATGCGGAAAGCCGTTTCCTCAGGCGAGGCGATGCGCTGGGCCTGGCGCGTCTCCAGCGTGCGCACGAACAGCGCCGCGTCGATGAGGCTGTCGTGGGTGCCGGTGTCGAGCCAGGCATAGCCGCGGTCCATCTTGCGCACCCGGAGCTGGCCGCGCTCCAGATAGGCGCGGTTGACGTCGGTGATCTCCAGCTCGCCGCGCGCGGAAGGCTTGAGACCGGCCGCGATCTCCACCACCTGCGCGTCATAAAAATAAAGCCCCGTCACCGCCCAGTTGGAGCGCGGCTGTTTCGGCTTCTCCTCGATGGTCTCCGCCCTGCCCTGCGCGTCGAAGGAGACGATGCCGTAGCGCTCCGGGTCGCTGACGTTGTAGGCGAAGATGGTGGCGCCCGAGGTCTCGCGCGCCGCGTCCGTCAGCAGCGCCTGAAGCCCCGAGCCGTAATAGATGTTGTCGCCCAGAATGAGCGCCGAAGGCCCGCCGGCGACGAAATCCGCGCCGATGATGTAGGCTTGCGCCAGTCCGTCAGGGCTCGGCTGCGCGGCGTAGGAGAATTGCAGCCCCCATTGCGAACCAGCGCCCAGCAGGCGCTGGAACTGCGGCAGGTCGTGCGGCGTCGAGATGATCAGAATCTCGCGGATGCCCGCCTGCATGAGCACGGTCAGCGGATAATAGATCAGGGGCTTGTCATAGACCGGCATGAGCTGCTTCGACGTCACCAGCGTGAGCGGGTGCAGCCGCGTGCCCGCGCCGCCTGCGAGAATGATGCCCTTCATGCGCCCGGCTCTCCCTGTCGTTCCGTATCGTATATCCGCGCCACGCACCGCGCCAGCGACTGCCGCCACTCCGGCAGCACGACGCCATGCACGCGCGCCAGCTTCGCGCCGTCGAGGCGTGAATTTCGGGGGCGGCGGGCGGGCGTGGGATATTCGGCGGTCGTGATCGGGATCACCGCCGCCCCCTTGCCGCCGGCGGCGCGCGCCTGCGCAAACACTTCTTCCGCCAGTTGCGCCCAGGTGGCCTCACCCTGCCCCGTCAGGTGAAAGACGCCGCGCAGGGCGGCGTCGCGCGGATGCGCCGCGAGATTTCGCGCCACCGCGATCACCGCCGCCGCGATGTCGGGCGCGTAGCTCGGACAGCCGCGCTGGTCGGCGACAACGCGCACCGCGTCACGCTCTTGCGCCAGACGCAGCATGGTGCGCACGAAGTTCTTGCCCGAGGCCGCATACACCCATGCCGTGCGCAGGATGACGTGATCTTCCGTGGCCGCCGCGACGGCCCGCTCACCCGCAAGCTTCGACGCGCCATAGACGCTGACGGGGCCGGTGGCGTCGTCCTCATGATAAGGAGCGGGCTTCTCGCCGTCGAAAACGTAATCGGTCGACAACTGGATGACGGGCGCTTCGAGCGCCCGCGCCGCCTCCGCCACCGCGCCCGCGCCCGCGGCGTTGATCGCGAAGGCCGCTTGCGCCTGCGATTCCGCCAGATCCACCGCCGTGAAAGCCGCCGCGTTGACGACGACATCGGGCCGCACCGCCGCCAGCGCCGCGCGGACGCTTTCGGGCGCGGCGAGATCGAGCGCGGGACGCCCGACACGCACCACCTCGACGCCGTGCGCCGCGCCGTATTCCGCGAGCGCGGTGGCGACCTGCCCGTCGCGCCCGGTTACCGCGATGCGCATGACGCCTTCCCCGCCGCCTTTTCGCCCGCGAGCCCGAGCCGTTCGCCCGTATAAACCTTGTCGCGCAGCGGCCGCCACCACCAGTCGTTGTCGAGATACCAGCGCACGGTCTTTTCGAGGCCGGTGTCGAACGTCTCCCGCGCGCGCCAGCCGAGTTCCGTCTCCAGCTTCGTGGCGTCGATGGCATAGCGCCGGTCGTGCCCCGGCCGATCCGCCACATGGGTCACGAGCCGGGCATGCGGCGCGCCGCCGGGCGCGAGACGGTCGAGAATGGCGCAGACGGCGTGGACGACCTCGAGATTGGTGCGCTCGTTGCGCCCGCCCACATTGTATTTCTCGCCGATGCGCCCGGCGTTGAGGATCAGCCACAGCGCCCGCGCGTGATCCTCGACATGGAGCCAGTCGCGCACGTTGGCGCCCGCGCCGTAGACGGGCAGCGGCCTGCCGTCGAGCGCATTGAGGATCATCAGCGGGATGAGTTTTTCCGGGAAGTGATACGGCCCGTAGTTGTTGGAGCAGTTGGAAAGCACCACCGGCAGGCCGTAGGTGCGCGCCCACGCCGTCGCGAGATGGTCGGCGGCGGCCTTGGAGGCCGAATAGGGCGACGAGGGATCGTAGCGCGTCGTCTCGCTGAACAGCCCCTGCGGCCCCAGCGAACCGTAAACCTCGTCGGTGGATACGTGCAGGAAGCGGAAGTTTTCCCGCGTGCCGGCGTCGGCCCCCGCCAGATAGGCGCGTGCGGCTTCCAGCAGCGTGAAGGTGCCGACGATGTTGGTGTCGATGAAGTCGCGCGCGCCGTCGATGGAACGGTCGACATGGCTTTCGGCGGCGAGATGCATCACGGCGTCGGGTTGCGCCTCGCCGAACACCGCGTCAAGCGCCGCGCGGTCGCAGATGTCCGCACGAACGAAGCGGTAGCGCGGATCGTCCCCGATCTCCCGCAGCGAGGCGAGATTGCCGGCGTAGGTCAGCTTGTCGACATTGACGACCGCGGCCTGCGTCTCGCGAATGATGTAGCGGCACACGGCGGAGCCGATGAACCCCGCGCCGCCCGTCACCAGTATGCGCGCTCTCATGGAGGTTTCCCTGACGCTTGCCACGTTGTTCTTGCCACGTTACGCTTGCCACATAAAGGCCGCCGGCATGTCCGCGAAGCGGGGCAGGCTGCGGTCCTTGTCGGAGAGCACCGCCTCCGCCGCCGTCACCGGCCAGTCGATGCCGAGTTGCGGATCGTCGAAGGCGACGCCCGCGTCGTGTTCGGGGCTGTAATAGGACGTCACCTTGTAAGCCACGGCCGTATCGTCCTCCAGCGTGCAGAAGCCGTGCAGGAACCCTTCCGGCACCCAGAACTGCGCGCCCTCCCGCGCATCGAGCCGCACCGCCGCATGCCGGCCGAAGGTCGGCGAGCCGGCGCGCACGTCCACCGCCACGTCGAGGATCGCGCCGGCCAGAACGCGCACGAGCTTGCCCTGCCCCGCCGGCGGGCGCTGGTAGTGCAGGCCGCGCACGGTGCCCTTGCGCCGCGTCAGCGACTGGTTGTCCTGCACGAAGCCGGCATCCGCCACCGCCTCGCGAAACCGCCGGTCCGACCAGGTTTCGGCGAAATGGCCGCGCGCGTCCTCGAACCGCCGGGGAACGACCAGCGCGAGGCCGGAAATATCGAAGGTCTTGACAATCACGGAACCCACCGGGATGCAGGCGCTGCGGAAGCGCGACTGTCGATGTATAAATCCTCGCGGGCTGTTTTCAAGCACTTCCGCCCGATGTCGGCATGCCGCGCCGGTGGCGTCTGGGGCCGAACAGGCATGCAAGGCCGAGGATCGCGCCGCTCGCCGTCGCGATCATGCCCGCCGCGCTGACGCTCGACGCGAAGCCGAGCCATTGCGGGCCATAGGCGGCGAGCGTGAAGCCGGCAACCGCCCCGGCGAAGGCGAAGGCGACGCTCCACAGGAGTTGCGGCAGCAGCCGGTCCGTCATCAGCCGCGCCGCGCCCGCCGGGCAGATGAACATGGCCACCACGATGATCGCGCCCACCGCGTCGAAGGCCATCACGGCGACGACGGCCACCATCACCACCAGCGCGAAACCGGTGAGGCCGGGACGCGCGCCCACGCTCTGCGCGAAGCCGGGGTCGAAGGTGCCGACGAAAAGCTCCTTCCAGAACGCGGCGACGAAGGCGATCACGGCGAGCAGCGTGATGAAGAGGCGCGGCACCTGGGGCGGCAGGTCGGCGAGAGCGGCGGGGTCGAGCAGCGAGCCCCAGCCCTGCGCGGAAAACCACACGATGCTCTCCAGATTGCCGTAGAGCGCATGCTCCACATCGAGATGCACCCGGCGCGTATCCGTCTGCTCCAGCAGCAGCACGCCCGCCGCGAACAGCGCGGTGAACACCACGCCCATGGCCGCCCCCGGCTCGACGCGGCCGGCGCGGCGCACGATCTCGATCAGCACCAGCGCGATGACCGCCGCCGCCCCCGCGCCCGCCAGCATGGCGCCGGCGGCGAGCGTGCCGGTGGCGATATAGGCCAGCACGATGCCCGGCAGCACGACATGGCTCACCGCATCCCCGATCAGCGCCTGCCGCCGCAGCACGAGGAAATTGCCGAGCAGCGCGCAGGCCACGGAAACCAGCACGCCCACCGTCATCGGCACGAGGCCGAGCATGACGAAATCAGCGCCCATCAGATAGCCCTCGCATCAGGTAGCCTTGAAGTTGCAGCGCCGCTCGAGATCGCGCACCACGTCGGACGGCAGCGATTCGTTGATCGGGGCGAGGCCGTGATAGCCGGCGCTCGCGGCCTCGTCGGGAAACAGCTTGCGATAGAGGCTCCACAGCGCCTCCTCCCGCGCGGCCGAGGCCGCCGCCGCGCGCCCGGCGAGCGTCGGCGCGCCGTCGGCGCGGATATGGCCGGCCCGCCGCAGCACGCGCAGCGTCAGCGTGTCGTAGATCGGCTCCTCGCGCGCCAGCGCCAGCAGCCCCTGACGCTCATGCACGCGCCGCGTCAGCGCAAGCGTCGCCATGCGGCCGGCGAGCACCCCGCGCAGCGGCGAGAAGAGCAGCGAGAACAGGAAGATCGCGAACGACACCAGCACGATCAGCGCGCCGGTCGGCAGCCCCGGCCCCAGCGAGGAGATGACCGCGCCGAGCCACGCCGACACCGCGCCGATGGCCGCCGCGATCAGCGCCATCCGCTCCGCGCGGTTGGTCCAGAAGCGGGCCGCGACCGGCGGCAGGATGGTGAGCGCCACGATCAGCACCAATCCCGCCACCTTGAGCCCGATGACGGTGACGGCGAGCGCCAGCGCCATCATGGCGAGATCGGTGGCGCGCACGTCGACGCCCTGCGTCGCGGCGTATTCCTCATCGAAGCACACCAGCGTCAGCGGGCGGCGCAGGACGAAGACGGCGACGCCGGTGAGCGCGGCGGCGACCGCGATCACCTCCGCCTCGCCGCGCAGCATGCCGGCCGTCGACCCCAGCAGGAAACCGCCGATGCCGGCCTGCCGGCCGCTCTCCATGGTCTGGATGACCGTGAGCAGCACGATGCCGAGGCCGAAGAACACCGACAGCACCGCGCCGATGGCGACATCCTCCGTCAGCCGCGTGCGCCGCGCGATCGCCTCCACGGCGACGAGGCCGATCCCCGCGCTCACGGCCGCGCCCGCGAGCAGGCCGGGCATGAAGCGCCCGTCGCCGCCGGCGAGCGCCATGACGATGAAGGCCAGCGCCAGCCCCGGCAGCGTGGCGTGGGAGATCGCATCGCTGACGAGCGAGCGTTTGCGCAGCAGCATGAAGGCGCCGATGGCCCCGGCCGCCGCGCCGAGCAGCGCCGCCCCCACCGTCACCAGCGCCGTGTTGTAGCCCGCCCGCAGGAAAAGCGCCGGCAGCAGCGCCTCCATCATCGCGCCCATGTCCGCCTCACGCCGTCGCGGGGGAGGCCGGGGAAGCGGGCGGCAGACCGCCGGCGCCCTCCGTCATCAGCAGCCGCCCGCCATAAGTCTGTTGCAGGTTGTCGAGGGTGAACGCCTCCGCCACCGGCCCGGCCGCGACGAGGCGCACGTTGATGAGCAGCACATGGTCGAAATATTCCGCCACCGTGCCGAGATCGTGGTGGACGCAGATGATCGTCTTGCCCGCCGCCTTGAGGTCCTTGAGGACCGCGATGATGGCGCGCTCCGTCACCGCGTCGACGCCGGCGAAGGGCTCGTCCATGATATAAAGGTCGGCTTCCTGCGCCAGCGCCCGCGCGATGAACACGCGCTGCTGCTGGCCGCCGGACAATTGCCCGATCTGGCGATCGGCGAAAGCCGCCATGCCCACGCGTTCCAGGCAATCGAGCGCGCCGCGCCGCAGGCGCTTGCCCGCGAGCCGGAACAGGCCGAGGCGGCGGTAATAACCCATCATCACCACGTCGACGACGGTGGCGGGAAAATCCCAGTCCACGCTGGCGCGCTGGGGAACATAGGCGATCCGCGCCATCGCCCGCTCGCGCGCCGCGCCGAAGACAGTCACCTCGCCGGAAAGGCGCGGCACGATGCCGAGCGCCGCCTTGATCAGCGTCGACTTGCCGGCGCCGTTGGGACCGACGATCGCCACCATCGCCCCCGGCGGCGTCGTGAAATCGACCGACAGCACCGCCGGGCGGCCATCATAGCTGACCGTGAGCCCCGATATGGCGAAAGGACTTGATACATCGCAGGAACCGGGCGCGCCCTTTCCGGCCAGCACGTGACCGTTGCGCGCGACGAGCTGCGGCGTGGCGGCGTTTGCCATGTCGATCCCCAAACCTCCCGGAGCGATTCCCGGTCGAATGAAACCATTCGATGACAAGCATTCGCTCGAAACAACGCATCGCTGACCGTTTGCCGGCCCGGCAAACGCGCCGGAAGGCGGCCTCGCCTTCCTGAAGCAAAAGATAGCCACGGTCGCCGATTTTTGCAATTGCAAATTAACTGCAATAAGAACGGGAGCCGGCGGGCGGGCAAGAGCCGTCACACAAGAGCCGTCACACAAGAGCTGTCACACCGGCGTCATTGCGGAGTGGCAGACAGTCGGCGCTGTTTTTTTCGTCCCGGAGAGGCGCCATGCGCAGGATCACGTCTTCACTGTTCGCCGCCGCCGTTGCGGCGCTCGCCGTCGCCGCGCCCGTCCGGGCCGACGACCTCGCCACGCTCGAAGCCGCCGCGCGCAAGGAAGGCGCGATCTACAGCGTCGGCATGCCGGACGGCTGGGCGAACTGGAAGGATACTTGGGCGCAGCTCACGGAGAAGTACGGCCTCAAGCATGCCGACACCGACATGAGCAGCGGCGAGGAAATCGCCAAGTTCGCCAACGAGGGCGTGAACGCCACCGCCGATATCGGCGACGTCGGCCTCGAATTCGGCCCCATCGCCCTGAAGCGCGGCGTGACGCAGCCCTACAAGCCCACGACGTGGGACCAGATCCCGGGCTGGGCGAAGGACGCGGACGGCCATTGGGTGATCGGCTACACCGGCACCATCGCCTTCATCGTCTCGAACGAGGTGAAGAACCCGCCGAAGTCGTGGGCCGACCTGCTCGAAGGCGATTACAAGTTCTCCATCGCGCAGGTGGGTTCCGCCGCGCAGGACAACGCCGCCGTGCTCGCCGCCGCCGTGGCGCAGGGCGGTGACGAGAACAACCTCCAGCCGGGCATCGACCTGTTCGTGAAGCTCGCCGAGCAGGGTCGTCTCGTCTCCAACGCCGCCAATCCGGCGAGCCTCGAAAAGGGCGAGATCCAGGTCGCGGCGCTGTGGGACTTCAACGCGTTGAACTATCGCGACGTGGTCGGCCGCGACAAGTTCACGGTCCTCATCCCGGCTGACGGCTCGATCACCAGCGGCTACGCGACGATCATCAACAAGCACGCCAAGAACGCCAACGCCGCCAGGCTCGCCCGCGAGTACATCCTGAGCGACGCCGGCCAGATCAACCTCGCCAACGGCTACGCGCGCCCGATCCGCGTCGATCACGTCACGCTGCCGGAAGAGGCCAAGGCGCGCCTGCTGCCGTCCGACCAGTACGCCAAGGCCAAGCCGATCGACAGCGAGGCGTGGACGCAGTCCGCGCCGACCATCGCCGCCAAGTGGCGCGATCAGGTCGCGCCGAAGCTCTGATCGGCCGCCGCCGTCCAGCCGCAGGGGCCGCATGATGCGTCCGGTGATCCTCGTCGTGCTCGACGGCCTTCGCTACGCCACCGCCCGCGCGTGCCTCGGCTATGCCGAGGCGCTCGTCGAGGGCGGGGCCGCGCAGGTCTACCGCCTGCGCAGCGCGCTGCCCTCCCTCTCGCGCCCGCTGTACGAAACGCTGATGACCGGCCTCGTGCCGCTCGATCATGGCGTGACCGGCAACACGGTGGTGCGCCTGTCGCGCCATCCCAACGTGTTCTCGCTCGCGCGCCGGGCCGGACTGGTGACGGCCGCGGCCGCCTATCACTGGTTCTGCGAGCTTTACAACCATGCGCCTTTCGAGCCGCGCTTCCGCCGCATCGAGAACGCGGACGGCGGCATCGCGCACGGCGCGTTCTACTGGCGCGACGATTATCCCGACGATCACCTGTTCGCCGATGCGCAGGACCTGCTGCTGCGGCACGCGCCCCATTTCATGCTGGTGCATCCGATGAACATCGACGATGCCGGCCATCGGCACGGCGGCGGATCGGCGGCCTACCGCAACGCCGCCCGCCACGCGGACGATCTGCTCTCCCGCCATGTGCCCGACTGGCTGGCGCGCGGATACGCCGTGCTGGTCACGAGCGATCATGGCATGGGCGACGACGCCAGCCACGGCGGCACCGATGTCACCGAGACGGAGGTGCCGCTTTACACCATCGGCGCGGATACCTTCACGCTCGACCCGGCGGCGACGATCCGCCAGACGGACATCGCCGGGCTGATCGCGGCGCTGCTCGCCATTCCCGGTCACGGGCTCGCCGCGCCGGCGGGCGTCCTGCGCTACGGCGAGGGCGCGCTGTTGCCGGCTCCGAAATCATGAGCGGCGCGTTGCATATGCGGCTTCTCGCGCTCCCGCTGCTGATCGCCTTCGCGGTGCTCGTGGTCTGGCCGCTGTCGAGCGTCGTCATCGACAGCTTCGACGCGCAGGGCGCCTTCTCGCTCGCCAATTACCGCACCGTGCTGGCCAGCGCCTATTACCGGCAATCCTTCGCCATCACGCTTTGGATTTCGGTGCTCACGACCATGGTGGGCATGGGCGCCGGCGTCCTGCTCGCCATCGCGCTGCGCGCGCGCGGCGGCGGCGTGCGGCGCTTCGCGCTCGCCTTCGGCAGCATGGGCGCCAATTTCGCCGGCGTGCCGCTGGCCATGGCGATCATCATCCTGTTCGGCATGAACGGGTTCTTCACCATTCTCGTCGGCAAGCTCGGCCTGCCGGGCGGCTTCAACGTCTATTCGTTCGCGGGACTGACGATCGCCTATTGCTATTTCCAGATCGCGCTGGCGACGCTGCTGCTGACCCCCGCCTTCGACGCCGTGACGACGGAGATCGAGGAAGCGGCGGCCCTGATGGGCGTATCGCCCCTGCGGTTCTGGCTCCGGGTGGGCCTGCCGATCCTGGCGCGCCAGATCGCGGCGATCGCCATCCTGCTGTTCGCCAACGCCATGGGCACCTTCGCCACGACCTTCGCGCTGACGGGCACGAGCGTCAACGTCGTGACCATCGCCATCAGCGACCTCGTGTCGGGCGACATCTTCTCCGATCCCAACCTCGCCAACGCCATCGCGCTGCTGCTGCTGCTGGTGTTGCTGGTGCCCATCGTCGCGAGCCAGATCCTCGCGCGGGAGAAGCGGCCATGACATCGTCCGGCGGGTTGCTCTCGCGCGCGTTCCTCATCGTCATGGCGGCGCTGATGGCGCTGCCGATCGCGGCCACGGCCATCAACGCCTTCGCGGCCGACTGGTCCGACACGCTGCTGCCGACCGCCCTCACCGCCGACTATTTCCTTTCCGTGGTGTCGGACCCGCGCTTCATCGCCGCGATGGTCCGCTCGCTGGCGGTGGCGGCGATCGCGCTGGCCATCGCGACCGTGCTCATCGTGCCGGCCATCGTGTGCGCGCACATCTATTGGCCGGGGCTCGACCGCTGGCTGGCGCGTCTCGTCATCCTGCCCTATGCGGTGCCGGCCATCGTGCTGGTCGTGGGCTACCTGCGCGTCTTCTCGCAGCCGCCGCTCCAGATCAACGGCACGCCGCTGGTGCTGGTGCTGGTTTATGTGCCGGTCTGCTTTCCGATGTTCTACATCACCATCAAGAACAGCCTGCGGGGCCTCGCCATCGCCGACCTGCTCGATGCCGGCCGGCTGGTCGGCGCGAGCGACGCGGTGATCCTGCGCCGCGTCGTGCTGCCGGCCATCGCACCGGGCGTCATGGTCGCCGCGGTGCTGAACTTCGCCATCCTGTTCAGCGAGTTCGTCTACGCGAAGATGCTGGTGGGCGGCGGTTTCGAGACGTTGCAGATGTACATGTACGCCCAGCGCAACCTGAGCGGGCGCATCACCAGCGTCATCGTGCTGGTCTATTTCGTGCTCCTGCTCGCCCTGACATTGGCGTCGCTGGGGCTTGCCAGAACGGAGCGCGCACGCGCATGACCTATCTCACCATCGACAAAGTCGGCGCGACCTACGGCGCATCCACCATTCTGGACGGGATCCAGCTTGCCGTCGGCAAGGGCGAGATGCATGTGCTGCTCGGTCCCTCCGGCTGCGGCAAGACCACGCTGCTGCGCGCCATCGCCGGGCTGGTGAAGCCTTCGGAGGGCGAGATCCGGCTCGGCGGGCGGCGGATCGACAACCTGCCTCCGAAGGAACGCGGCATCGCGATGGTGTTCCAGCACTACGCGCTGTTTCCCAACATGACCGTGCGCCAGAATCTCGCCTTCGGGCTGGAGCAGAAAAAGCTGCCGCGCGCCGAGATCGCGCGCAAGGTGGAGGCGACGCTCGACATGGTGGCGCTGGGCGCGCGCGCCGACGTGCGCCCGCATCAGCTTTCCGGCGGCCAGCGTCAGCGCGTGGCGCTCGCACGCGCGCTGGTGCTGGAGCCCGCCCTTCTGCTGCTCGACGAGCCGCTGTCGGCGCTCGATGCGCAAATCCGCAAGCGCCTGCGCGACGAGCTGAAGCGCATCCAGCGCGACACCGGCCTCACCAGCATTCTGGTGACGCACGATCAGGACGAGGCGCTGACGCTCGGCGACCGCATCTCGGTGATGAACGCGGGCGTCATCGCCCAGACGGGCACCCCGCGCGACATCTATCACCGGCCGCGCGATCTGTTCGTCGCCGGCTTCATCGGCGACGCCAACGTGCTGACGCCGGCGGAGTTCACCGAGCTTTCCGGCATCCAGAGCCCCGATGCGGTCGTCATCCAGCCGCAGGACTGGCGGCTCACGGATGCGCGCGACAGCGCCGACGCAGCCGCCGGAAACGACGATGCGATCCGCGTGCGCGGCGTCGTGGCCGACGCCAGCCTGTCCGGCCCGTTCATCCGCTACATCGTGACCGCGGCCGGGCTGCGGCTGAAGGTCGAGACCCCCAACCGATACGATTCCGCGGAGCTTGCGCCGGGCACCGGCGTCACGCTCACGCTGCGCCGGCAGGACATTCACACGGTCGCGCGCTGACGGCGCCGCCGTCTTGCCGGAATGGAAAAGGGGCGGCGTCCGCATGGACGCCGCCCCTCTCGCATGGCGGAACCGCCGTCAGACGAGCGCGGGCTCGGACGACAGGTTGAGGCCGATCAGCAGCGGATCGTGATCGGACGTGGCGAAGGGATCGACGTTGTAGAAACGCGCATCCTTGTACTGGCTGGAATAGTTCAGCAGGTCCGGCTCCTGCGCGTTGATGTGCCATTCGGTCACGCCGCTCACCTGCCCGGCGAGCGACTGATTGGCGAGGCCCTGGTCGAGCGTGCCGCGCTGGCCGTTGAACAGGTAGCTGAAAGCGGTGTCCTGGCCGATGTGCGCGTCGATCAGGTCGACGAAGCCCGCATCGAGAAGCGCCGTGACAGGATCTTCCTTGGCGTAGGAATTGAGATCGCCGATGATCAGCACATCCGTGTCGTCGATGCCGTTCGTGGCGAGATAGCCGTCGGGATTGGCGGCGTCGAGCCACGCGGCGAGCTGGCGGGCGGTTTCGGTGCGGATGGCGTTGAACGCGCCCTGGCCGTCGCCCTGATCGGCGTCGTCGCCCGTACCGGTGCCGCTCTTGGATTTGAAGTGATTGACCGCGACGCTGAAGCGCTCGCCGGTGGTGATTTCCGCGAAGGTCGCGGCGATGGCCGGGCGGGTGCTCTGCTCGCCGCCCTCGTCGAACACAAGAACGTCGCTCGCCACGAGGCTGACCTCGTTGCTCTTGTAGATCAGGCCCGTGGTGATGGCGTCCGTGCCGATGAAGCCGTCGACACCCTCCCCGTTCGGGTTGACGAAGGCATAGGTGGTGCCGTCGCTCGCCCCGGCGTTGAGGGCGTCGACCAGCGCCACGATGGCGGAGCTATCGCCGAAACCGTTGTTCTCCAGCTCCTGCAAGCCGAAGACGCTGGCGTCGATCGTCAGCATCGCCTCGACGATCTTGTCGGTCTGGCGTTCGAGGTCGCCGGCGGTGGTGGCGCCGCGCGGCGTCAGGTTGTCGGGGCCGGAGCCGGCGCCGGAACCGTCGTTGAGCGTGGTGAAATAGTTCAGCAGGTTGAAGCTGGAGACCGTGAGGCGGCCGCCGACATCCTCGGGCGCCGGCTCGCGCGCGCCGCCGTTGGTGGCCTCGTCGATCGCCAGCACGCCATTCACCAGCAGCTTGTATTCGTCGAAATTGTAGGTCAGGACGCCGGTGACGGGCTCGGTGATCTGCGCGCCCAGGCGCAGCGTGGGGCCGGCTTCGGAGAACGTGTCGCCGGCGTCCAGATAGCCGTTGCCGTTGTCGCCGGCGGCGGCGGGCGCGTAGGGGAAGGCGTCCGGGTTCTGGGCGGAATTGCCGTCGTCGATCTTGAAGCGGTTGTTGGCGTTGGCCTGTTGCAGCGCCTTGATTTCATCGAGCTGCGTGTTGGGATCGTAGATCTGCGTCGGCGTCACCTGCTCGCCGGCCGAAACGACGATCTCGCCGTAGCGATCGAAATTGTAGTTCTCGATGATGGTCAGCGGTTCCGCCGTGCCGGTCGTCAGCGTGACCGCCATGCCTTCGTACTGCTCCAGATCGTCGATGAAATCGGGAGACAGCGCGATGGTCGCCGGCGTCGGCTGGGCGTTGTTCGCCGACAGCGTCACGATGTCCGTGACATCCTTGATCTGCGTGAGGTTGAAGTATTCGTCGACCGTGCCGGAAACCTCGACATGATCGCCGGCCGCGACGGCGGGGGCGTTGCGCGTGTAGACGAAGATGCCTTCCGAGGTGCGCACGTCGCCATCGGCGTCGGCATCCTCTTCTTGCAGGAAGAAGCCGTCGGCCGTGGTGTAGGTGACGATGGCGGAGACGAGGACGTAATTACCGACATAGGTGCTGGCCGTCGCCGTGCCCTGAATCTGCGAGATCAGCAGCGCCTGCGGTTCGCCGGGGCCGGGCTCGCCGCCGCCTTCATTGGCCGCGCCCTGGGTGTGCTCCCGCGGCCCGGTCCAGTCGGTGGGGCCGTCGCCGACGCGTTGCAGCGATTGCCCGATCGGCGTGTCGCCGCCTTCCGCGACGCCGATGTCGATGGAGGTCTTGCCCTGCGCGACGCCGTTCGCGGCCGTGAAGACGCCTTCGTAGGAGAGGAACTCGATCACCTCGCCGTCGCGCGACAGGGCGACGCCGTCCGGCGAGCCGTTCTGGATGCCGTTGGCGGGCAGGCTCCAGACGTAATAGTCGTAATCGCCGTCCGTGGTTTTGGCGAGGGCGGACACGTCCGCGGCGTTGTAGGTCTTGCCGTCGTTGCCGTTGTAAAGCTCGACCTTGAGGCCGGCCGCATCCTCGCCCGCCTTGACGCGGATCTCGACGAACTCGCCGGCATCCGTGCCGGTGTTGTCGTAGTGGATCTCGTTGATGCGCGGGGCGACGGCGGGCTCGGGCGCGTCGACGCCGTCGATCGTCACCGTCACGGTGGCGGTGTCGAAACCGCCCTTGCCGTCATCGACGGTGTAGGTGAAGGTATCGGTCGCGGTCTCGCCCGCCTTGAGATAGGCGAACAGATCGCCCGCGTCGTAAGTGACGGCGCCGTCGACGATCGACACCGACGCGCCGCTGGCGCTCGTCGCCGAAACATGGGCGATCGACAGCGGATCGCCCTCGTAGTCCCAGTCGTTGGCGAGCAGGTCGACCGCCCGGATGGTCAGCTTCTCACCCTCTAGCACCGACGCCGCGTCGTCGCGGGCGAGCGCTGCGTTATTGCGGCCGTCGAGATAGAGCGTGTAGTCGTCCCCGTTGAAGCGCAGCGCCTCGATGTTGAAGAGCTTGTCCCGGTCGCCGGTGGCGTTGTCCGTCACCGAAACCCAGTTCAGGAACCACAAGGACTGACGGCCGAAGGTGTAATCCGATACTTTGCCGGCATAAAAGGCGATGTCGAAACCGCTGCCGCCGTCGATGGTGTCGTTGCCCGCGCCGCCGTCGATGATGTCATCGCCCGCGCCGGCGAAAATCGTGTCGTCGCCGCCGAGGCCCTCGATGACGTCATTGCCCCACAGGTCGACGATGAGATCGGGCCGATTGCTGCCCTTGATGGTATCGTCGCCGATCTTGCCGAGGTGGAACGACGGAAGAGCCGAAATAAACGAAAAAAGCGACATATCACCTTCCTTCTGAGAACTTTGTTGCGAATTGTCGTTGGGATACGGGATTTCGACTCAATATCACCCGTCAGTGACAACTGATTAACTGCCGTTCGGGAACGACTCCCTGTCTTCAGGAGCGCGCATCCATGCGCGACCCGCGCCGCTTGCGGCATCGTGAGAATCGCGCCCGGCGCCTGGCGCGCATTGTCGCGGAAGCGGCCGCCGGCATCGGCGGCGGTGTCTCACGCCGGCCTCACCGGCCCGGATGTCATGGTGAACGGAAGCGCCCGCCCGGACTGTTTCTTGTCGTTCATATTGTCTCTTTTCCGCCAATGATGACGCGTCATGTCACGCCATTGTCATCGCCCGCCAATGACATAGGGCTCCGCAACCCATGTATCCCGCGCGGATCTCTGGAGACCCAACGACATGAAACGCTCAATTCTGCTGGCGACCTGCTTCAGCCTGCTGTCCGGCACCGCCCTGACGGCCGCGGAAGCGTTGAACTTCAACCGGATCGCGGTTTTTCCGGTGATCAATAACCTGCCGCAAGACGCCGATCCGGCGAAGGAAACGGTGTCCGAGATCATCTCGGCGAATGCCGAAGGCACGCTGCTGGTCTACACCGATTCGCCCGGCAATCGCGTCGGTCTGGTCGACATCACCGATCCCGCGGCTCCGAAGGCCGGCGGTGTCGTCGCGGTCGAGGGCGAGCCGACCTCGGTCGTCGTCGTGGGCGACAGGGCGCTCGTCGCCGTCAACACCTCGAAGAGCTACACGGAGCCGTCGGGCTTCCTCGGCGTGGTCAACCTCACCACCAAGACGCTGGAGAAGAAGATCGACCTCGGCGGCCAGCCGGATTCCGTCGCGCTGAGCCGCGACAAGAAGTCCGTCGCCATCGCCATCGAGAACGAGCGCAACGAGGAGCATAACGAAGGCGAGCTGCCGCAGCTCCCCGCCGGCTATCTCTCGCTCGCCGCCGTGAACGCGGACGGCACCGTGGACGAGGCTTCCCTGCGCCGCATCGAGCTCACCGGCCTCACGGAAATCGCGCCCGAGGACCCGGAGCCGGAATTCGTCGACTTCAACGAGAACAACGAAGTCGTCGTCACCCTGCAGGAAAACAACCACATCGTGGTCGTCGACGCGGCTTCGGGCAAGGTCGTTTCCCATTTCTCCGCCGGCGGCGTGAAGCTGGAGAACGTCGACACGAAGCGCGACGGCATCATCAGCCCCACCGACACGATCGAGAACGCCCTGCGCGAACCGGACGCGGTGCGCTGGCTCGACAGCGAGCGTTTCGCGATCGCCAACGAGGGCGATTACAAGGGCGGCGCGCGCGGCTTCACGATCTTCAACAAGAGCGGCAAGGTGGACTACGAGAGCCACGCCTCCTTCGAGCACGAGGTGCTGCGCGCCGGCCACTACCCGGAAAAGCGCAACAAGAAGGGCGTCGAGCCTGAAGGCATCGCCTTTGGAAAGTACGGCGACGACAACATCCTCTTCGTCGGTTCGGAGCGCGGTTCGGTCGTCGGCGTGTACCGCGATCAGGGCGCGGGCAAGGAGCCGGCGTTTCTCCAGCTCCTGCCGGGCGGCGGCATCGGCCCCGAGGGCCTGCTGGCCATTCCGCAGCGCGATCTTTTCGTGATCGCCAACGAAACCGACCTGCGCGAGGATGGCGGCCAGGGCACGACCGTCGCCATCTTCAAGCGCGAGCAGGCACCGGCGAACTATCCGACCATCGTCTCCGGCAACGATGACGCCGGCCGGCCCATCGGCTGGGGTGCCCTGTCCGGCGCTGCCGCCGATCCGTCGACCGCCGGCCGCTTCTATGTCGTCAGCGACAGCTTCTACGCGCAGGGCGCGATCTACGTCGTCGACGCCACGCAGACCCCGGCCCGCATCATCGAGAAGCGCGTCGTCACGCAGGACGGCGCGCCCGCCGCCAATCTCGACCTCGAAGGCATCGCCGCCCGTCCCGCCGGCGGTTTCTGGCTGGCTTCCGAAGGCGATCCGGCGCACAAGAAGACCCCGACCCACTCCCGTCTCGTCCGCGTCGACGACAAGGGCGCGGTGCAGGAGATCGTCGAGCTGCCGGAAGAGCTGAAGGCGCACGCCACGCGCTTCGGCTTCGAGGGCGCCGCCGTGACGGGCGAGGGCGAGAACGAGACCGTCTGGGTCGCCGTTCAGCGCGAGTGGAAGGATGACCCCAAGGGGCACGCCAAGATCCTGACCTACAAGCCCGCGACGAAGACGTGGGGCGCGCTGCACTACCCGCTCGACGCGGTGGAAAAGGGCTGGATCGGCCTGTCCGAGATCACCTCGGTCGGCAACGACGGCTTCATCGTCATCGAGCGCGACAACCAGGTGGGCGAGAACGCCGTCATCAAGAAGCTCTATCGCTTCTCGGTCGCGGGCCTGACGCCGGCGGCCATCGGCGCCAAGGAGATCCCCGTCGTCAAGAAGACGCTGGTGCGCGACCTGCTGCCGGACCTCAAGGCGCCGCGCGGCACGGTTCTCGACAAGGTGGAAAGCTTCGCCGTGGACAAGGACGGCGAGGCCATCTTCATCACCGATAACGACGGCATCGACGGCTCGTCCGGCGAGACGCAGTTCATCCGGCTGGGCAAGATCAAGCTGGACTGACATCCCGCCACGGGGACCGCACGATAACGGACGGCCGGCGGAGCAATCCGCCGGCCGTCGCCATGAAACGTTTCCGATCGCCCCGGATCACGGTCCCGGCGGTCAGCCCGCCTTGACCTCGATGGCCCGGCTCTCACGCGTGGCCGTGGCGGATTTGGGCAGCCGCACCGTCAGGACGCCCTTGGCGAAGGATGCCTCGATCTTCTCGGCGTCGATCCCGTCCGGCACGCGGAACGAGCGCGTGAACGCGCCGTAACGGCGCTCCGAAAGGTGATAGCCCTTGCGCTTCTCGTCGCTCTCCGCGCTTTTCTCGCCCCTGATGGTCAGGATACCGCCCGACAAGGAAACCTCGACGTCCTTCTCGTCCAGCCCCGGCAGTTCGGCGGCGATTTCGTAAGCCTCGTCCTTCTCCACCAGATCGACCGCCGGCTCCAGCGCCCAGGTGAAGTAGCGCGCCGCGGGGATGGTCTGGATCGCGGTCGGTCCGGCGAACGACTGCCGGAATTTACCGAAGCCGAAATCGTCGAATACCTGATCGATCTGACGGCGGATGAACTCGAACGGGCTCGGCAGATCGGCCTGATGGAGAGCGGGAGCGCCCTTGCCAGCTTCCTCGGCCGAAACATTCTTCTCGGTCTCAGACATGATATCGTCTCCTCGGAAATAGCACATCTTTCAATCGCCATGAGGCGTGACCGGTTATCAGCGGGATAACCTGTCGTCGAACATCATAACGCCGACAGATCGGACAAAGTATATCGCAGCGCAAAATTCCGCCGCGCGAGAGACGTCCCGCCGGGACCGCTCCCTCCACACGCCGCCACGCTGACGCTGCGCCCCGCCGGGCGATGGAAGCCGGCGTCATCATCAAGTCACTGCCTATCGAATATAAACAATCATCCCATCAAAGCCTCGCATGTCATCTGGAATTTGACCGCGACGCTCTCATGATCAGCCGTATTCATTTTCATGCGAGGACGATCATATGTCTGAACAGACCCAGGATGCCGTCAAGGCCCCTCTCGTTATCGGTCATCGCGGCGCCAGCGCCTACCGCCCCGAACACACGCTCGAAGCGTACAAGCTGGCGATCGAGCAGGGCGCGGAAGTCATCGAGCCCGATATCGTCGTGACGAAGGACGGGCACCTCATCGCGCGCCACGAAAACCTTCTCAACGACACCACCGACGTCTCGGATCATTCCGAGTTCGCGCATCTCTACACGACGAAGAATCTCGACGGACAGATCGTCTCGGGCTGGTTCGCCGAGGACTTCACCCTCGCCGAGATCAAGACGCTGAAGGCCCGCGAGCGCCTGCCGGAGATGCGCCCGGACAGCGCGGAATACAACGACCGGTTCGCCATCCCGACGATCGAGGAAATCATCGCGCTCGTCAACGAGGTGGAGCAGGAGACCGGCAAGAAGATCGCCATCGCGCCGGAAACCAAGCACCCCACGCATTTCGCCTACACCGGCCAGTATGTCGACGGCGGGTTCATCCGCGTCGACACGAGCGCCCTTCTCGTCGAAAAACTGGTCGAGCTCGGCTTCACGGAGCGCGACCGCGTTTACATCCAGTCGTTCGACGTGCTGAACCTGATCCAGCTCAAGACGGAAATCATGCCGGAAGCCGGCGTCGATTTCAAACTGGTCCAGCTCCTCGGCGGGGCGGCCGACATCTACTTCCACTTCAGCCCGGAATTCGCGGAGCTCGGGGCCAATCCCGATCTCTATGAGAATTTCGACTTTCCGCTGACCAGGGAAAGCGCGCTGAACACCGACCTCTACACGCTCGACGCGGCCAAGGCGATGGCTGCGCTCTACGCCGACGCCTTTGCGCCGGCAAAGGATGCGCTGCTGCAAACCTCCCGCCTGCTCAACCCGGTAGACGCCAATGGCGACGGCAAGGCGGAGGTCGGCAAGATCGTCACCGGCATCCTCGACCTCGCGCAGGTGGCGCGCGCGGCGGGACTCGAAACCATCCTCTGGACGGTGCGCGCCGACGAGGGCTATCTGTCGCTCAACCCCGACGGCACCTTGCAACTGCCGGTGGAGGAATTCGTGAAGCTGCTCGATTTCGGAATCGACGGCCTCTTCACCGACTTCCCCGACCTCGGCCGCATCATCGTGGACCAGTACGCGGCGGGAGACGGCGCGATCGCGGCGCCCAACGCCCGGGGCGGCAACGACATTCTGGTGCGCGACGCCGACGCGCTCACCACGGAGAAGGGCACCGACGGCTACGACCTCGCCGTGTACTACGGCGCGGGCCGGATCGCGCTGGCGGACAACGTGGAGGCGCTGCGCCTCAACGGAGCCGATGACGTGGAGATCGCGGGCAACGCGCTCGGCAACGTCCTGCTCGGCAACGCCGGCGACAACCGCTTCATCGAGAGCGCGGGCAACGACCGCATCGACGGCGGCGCGGGCCACGACACCCTGGCGCTGTCCGGTGCAAGGGCCGGCTATACCGTGGAAATCCGCGACGGGCTCGCGCATGTCACCAACACCGCGACCGGCTCGGTGCACCGCGTGAGCGATATCGAGACGCTGGCCTATGCCGATGAGACCGTCTCGCTCTTCGCGGCCGGACAGAGCGATGTTCAGGGGCTTTACCACGCCTTCCTCGGACGCGACGCCGACGACGCCGGTTTCGACTTCTGGCTGAATCAGGGGCTGGCCGGGCAGGACGTGTGGGCGCTCGCCGCCCGCTTCGCCGATTCCGACGAGTTCCGGCAGCGCAGCGAGACGCTCGACAGCGCGGCTTTCGTCGATGCGCTCTATACGACGGTTCTGGCGCGCGCCGCCGATACCGCCGGCCGCGACTACTGGGTCGGCCGGCTCGACGCCGCCGACGCCTCGCACGCCGACATCGCCCTCGCCTTCACGCAGAGCGCCGAGGCGCAAGGCAAGGTCGCGCTGCTGACGCCGCCCGCCGACCTGTGGCAGGACCTCGCCTGACCCGCGGCGCGGGGGCGCGCACCGCGCTCCCGCATCGCCTCGTCAAACCCGTCAGTCGTCGACCTCGACCTCGACCAGAACGGCGTCATGACGCCAGTATTCGAGATCGCAATCGCTGACCGCGCCGTTCCTTTCATGGTTGACCCGGCGCACGAGCAACGCCGGGCTGCCCACCGCCAGACGCAGCACCCGCGCGGCCGCCTCCCGCACCGCCGTGGGAATGATCTGGTAGCGCATGCGCCCATAGTGAAAATCGTACTTGTCCCGATACAGCTCCGTCAGCGACACGGACAGATCGTGCTCGAACAGGTTCGGAAACACGCACGGCATGTAATAGTGCTCCACGTAGAGCACCGGCCGCCCGTCGATCGACCGCACGCGGCGGATGCGCGCCATTTCGGTGCCGGCGGGCAACTTCAGCAGTTCCGCCACCTGCTCCGGCGCCGCAACCACCCGCTTGTCGATGACCCGCGTGTGCGGATGCCGCCCCTGCTGCTCGGCCGACAGGGTGAAATGCCCTTTCGATTGCGGATTGTAGAGAAAGCGCGGCGGCGACACATACCATCCGCGGTTCGTCTCGCGGTAGATCAGCCCTTCCGCCTCCAGTTGCACGAGACATTCGTGCACCGACACGCGCGGCATGCCGAACTCCTTGCTCAGGTCCCGCTCGGACGGCAGACGCGCACCCGCGGCATAATCCTTGCCCCGAACGCGCTTGCGAATTTCAAGCTGAACCGCCCTCAGACGCCCACGAGATTCTGAACCGACACCAGCATTACTCATTATCGACCCCAAACGAAAACTGACAACTTGTCATCCCGAATTCAAACTGCGGGACTATAAATTGGAAAGTGGACTAGTCCACAATCATATAACATATAAAAATCAATATCTTAACCGATTTTTTGAAATCCCCCCTGCCGGAGTGTTCAATCATGGCAACGACGTCCCTGAACGCCTTCCTTGTCAAGAAAGGCGGCGAACCGCAAATCATCGATCTTAAACAGAAGTTCGGAGACGGTTACAGCTTTTCCGTCGAAACCTCGAACGGCGACAGCGTGACGACCGCCGTCGACGCCGACGGCAAGCTCACGCTGTCCTTCGGCGACCAAGGCCATTCGGACATCCGCATCACGGCGACCGCCGCCGACGGCACCGTGATCGCCGACAACTTCCGCGTCCGCGTGGCGGGCGAGAACGCCTACACCATCGCCGTGCTGCCCGACACGCAGGATTACACGGCGGAATACGCGCCGAAGGAAATCTTCAGCCAGATGACGCAATGGCTGGTCGACAACAAGGACAGCCTCGGCATCCAGTTCGTCGCGCATGTCGGCGACGTGACCTATCACAACACCGACGCCGAATGGACCAACGCGGAAGCCTCGCTGCGCATCCTCGACGGCAAGCTCCCCTATTCGCTGCTGCCGGGCAACCACGATCTCGCCGCCGGCGGCAGCGCCGCCTCGCGCACGCAGGACAATCTCAGCAAGTATTTCTCCGTGGAAGAGCAGTCGAAGCTGCCCGGCTTCGGCGGCGTCTATGACCGGGAGCCCGAGAGCTTCAACAACAACTATTCCACCTTCACCGCCCCGGACGGCACGAAGTGGCTCAACCTCTCGCTCGAATTCGGCGCGCGCGACGACGTGCTGCGCTGGGCGGGCGACGTCATCGAGCAGCATCTCGACCACCGCGTCATGATCACCACGCACGGCTACATGGCGGGCGACGAGCGCGTCGGCCCGCTGACGCCCCAGCTCACCGGCGAGAACGCGGGGCCGGGCTACGGCGTGGGCAATGACGAGCGCGGCTCGTCGGACGGCGACGGCATGTGGCAGAAGCTCGTCAGCCAGTATCCCAACATCGCCTTCGTCTTCTCCGGCCACAACTTCATCGACGGCGCCCAGACCCAGATCAACTACGGCGCCGGCGGCCAGCCCGTGCTGCAAATGATCATGAACTACCAGAACGGGGTGGCGCGGGAATCGACCGGCAACGGCGACGAAGCGCTCGGCAGCAACGGCGGCAACGGCGCCATCCGCCTGCTCACCATCGATCCCGACAACAACGCCGTCTACACCGAAACCTATTTCACCGCATTCAACGATTATCTCGACGGCTACCGCGGCAAGACGGAGCTCGACCGCGACGGCCTCACCGGCTATTACCGCGGCCATCAGGAAACCTTCACCGACATCGACCTTTCCACGCCGGACGACGTGCCGGTGGCCAAGGCCGGCAAGGATCTGTTCGTCGCGGCGAAGGGCGGCGACATCGCGCTGATCAGGCTCGACGCCTCGCAGACGATCGTATCCGACGACGCGGACGTCACCTATACCTGGAAGGACGCGGAAGGCGCCGTCGTCGCCACCGGGCGCAGCGCCTATGTCTTCCAGCAGGCGGGCGCGCGCGTCCTCACGCTCGAAGTCGCCGGCGCTGACGGCTTCACGGCCACCGACACCGTGCGCGTGACCGTGACGGGTGAAAACACGCTGCTCGCGGACAACTTCAACGACGGCGACACGGCCGGCTGGGCGATCCCCGGCGACATCAAGCTCGTGGAACCGGGCTCTCCCGCCGATTTTGGCCTGCCGGAAATCGCCGGCGGCGAGGCCGACATCATCGGGTTTCCCAAATACACCGCCCAGCAGCACCTGCTGTTCAAGCCGGAGCTCGCCGAAGCGCCGGAAGGCGGTCTGGTCTCCTCGTACACCTTCGTCTTCGACGCCCTGTTGCAGCCGACCGAAAGCTGGTGGGCGCTGTTCCAGACCGACGTCACCAACGGCGGCGACGCCGAATTCTACCTGCGCAACGACGGCGACGGCACGGGCAGCCTCGGCATCAGCGGCGTCTATCAGGGCGATTTCAAGTATAACGAATGGCAGCGCATCGCCATCACGGTCGACAAGCAGGCGGACGGCTCCTTCCTGATCAGGAAGTACATCGAGGGCGCGTTCGTCGGCGAGCAGATCGACAGCGGCGCGCGCTTCGACATCGATCCGGCGAAGGGCGTGCTGCTGTTCACCGATGACGGCGCGGACACCTCCGGCGGCTACATCAACAGCTTCCTCTTCGCCGACCGCGTTCTGGACGCGCAGGAAATCGGAAGCTTCGGCAAGGCTTCCGCCGGCGGCATCGCCTCCGCGCCGGTCGCGGGCGCGACGCAGTTCGATTTCACCGGCGGCGCGCTCGATGCGACCTTCGGCACCGGCACGCTGGACGTTTCCGCCGCCGGCGCCTCGCCGCTCAAGGTCGTCGGCACGGTCCGGTCGGGCGACGAAAACGGCGAAGGCACGCTCAAGGACCTCACCAACACCGGCACCAACCTGCTGGTGTGGGATGCGGCCGAAGCCCGCGCGTGGGGCGATTACGTGTATGACGCCACGCTGCGCACCACCGACAATTCCGGCCAGATCGGCGTCGTGTTCCGCTATCTGGACGAGAACAACCACTACCGCCTCACCTTCGACGTCAACGGCAACGCCCGCACGCTGGTCAAGGTGCAGGGCGGGCAGGAAACGGTTCTCGCCGCGGCCGACAAGGGCATCGTCATGGATGCCGACGTCGAGCTGCGCGTGGCCGTCACCGGCGGCGAGATCCGCGTGCTGCTGGACGGCCGCGACGTCTTCGGCGGCCCGGTGACGGACGAGGCCCCGATCGCGCACGGCACGGTCGGCGTCTATTCCGCCACCCAGGACACCGCCTCCTTCGACAACGTTCTCGTCAACCGGATCGCCCTGACCGCGCACGGCGAAACCGGCGCGCGCGTCACGGACACGGACGGCGACGGCACGGTGCAGGTGTCGCTTTCGGCCGCCGCGAGCTTCGGTCCGGCCGAGATCGTGGAATACCGCTGGGTGCATGACGACCGCATCGTCGCCACCGGCCGGGACGCCACGGTCACGCTGCCCGTCGACGCGAAGGACATCACGCTCGAGGTTCTCGACGTCAACGGCGACTGGGCCACGGACAGGATCGTTCTCGACATCGCCGAAAAGAGCGCTCTCCTGCTCGACGAGACCTTCGGCGGCGACATCGCCGGCTGGCGCTTCGTCGACGAAGGCGAGTACGAGGAGAAGGCCGACTGGCGCATCGAGAACGGCGCGCTGGTGCAGGAAGCCAACGTCTATTCCCGCCAGCTCACCAGCGGCTGGGACGCAAGCTCCGCCGACATCTGGGATCGCGGCTGGAGCCCGCTCGGCGACGGCGACTACGTGCTGCGCAAGGGCACCTATGCGCTCTTCGAAGGCGAAGGCGCGGCGGCGTGGCAGGACTACTCCGTCGAGGCGCGCCTCGACATCGGCGAAGGCCGCTCGACCGGCCTGCTGTTCTACTATCAGGACGCAAACAACTACTACAAGCTCGACCTCAACAAGGAAAACCAGATCGTCCAGCTCATCCGCATGGTCGACGGCGTCGAGACCGTGCTGGGCCGCACGGGCGGCCAGCTCTCGCGACACGACGATGCCCTCGTGCGGGTCGACATCAAGGATCACGTCATCACGGCGTCCATCGACGGCGAGAAAATCTTCGCCAACGTGATCGAGGACCGCTCCCTCGACCACGGCACCATCGCCCTCTACAACTGGGGCGCGGGCGCCGGACTGTCCTATGACGACGTGCGCGTCGTGAGCCTGCGCGACGGCGGCACGCCGCCCGACGACACGACCGCGCCGACGGTCGCCGGCATCACATCGCTCACGGAAGACGCAACGGCGGGCACGGTGGTGTTCAAGGTCGTGTTCGACGAGGCGGTGACGCATGTCGACGCCGCCGATTTCGCGCTCGAAGCCGAGGGTCTTGCCGACGGCTACGCCATCGACAAGGTCGAGGGCAACGGCGCCGTCTGGACCGTCACCGTCACCGGCGTGGCCGGCAAGGGCTCGCTCGCGCTGGGGCTGGCGCCGGCCGTGTCCATCGCCGACGCCGCCGGCAACGCGCTGGCCTGGTCGGCCGTGTCGGGCGCGCATCAGGTCGAGACGCCTGCCGCGCCTTATGAAATCGTGGACAACGACCTCGGCGGGCGCGACATCTTCCTGCACGTCGCAGGCGCGCTCGTGCCGGAACTCGGCACCGACAAGCTCGACCGCGTGTTCTACGATGGCGACAAGGCGGTGCTGACGCTGCCGGAAACCATCGAGCAAGGCACGCTGCTCGACGAGGCGCAGGACAGCAGCCTCATCGGCAACGCGCTCGACAACGTGCTGACGGGCAACGGCGCGGCCAACGTCCTGAAGGGTGGCGCGGGCCGCGACATCCTGACGGGCGGGGCGGGAGCCGATCTCTTCGTGTTCGACGCCGCCGGCCAGTCCGGCGCCCGCCAGATCGACACCGTGACCGACTTCAACGCCGCGGAGGGCGACAGGGTCGTGTTCGCCGATCTGGGCGTGCAGCAGCAGGCCGACAAGTCGTTCTTCTTCGCTTCGCTGTTCAAGGACGGCGTGCTGAGCAACACGATCTCGAGCCTGATCAGCCTGGTGACGAACGATGCGGCGCTGGCGACGAGCGTCGTCGCCGGCCTGATGAGCGAGAACAGCGTCGCCGGCTTCAAGTTCGACGACAACTGGTACGTGGTGCAGACGGGCGAGCGTGCGGACGATATCGGCGGTTTCATCAACATGTGGTCGCTGATGAACCCCGGCGCGCTGGCGCAGATCGGCAACGCGGCGGCGGAGCATCTTGCGATCGGAAACGTCGTCGAACTCGATCTCGTGGGCGGCGACGCCATCCGCAATCTCGGCCAGGTCGTTACTTACGATCTCGTGGCGTGACATTCGCGCGGCCGCAGCCGGAACGCGCCTGAATCAAGCCGTGGCGGGGTGCGCAAGCGCCCCGCCACGGCGCTTTCATACGACGACCGGAACCACAGGTTGTCACGGCATGAGCTATAAATTTTCGATTGCATTTTCATTATATAAAAAATACGAAATAATATGAGCCGCGCGTATTCCGCGTTCGCCTGCGGCGCGGTTGGCGGGCGGGTATTCAATGGAGGGTTTCATGACCGGCAATGTTGGTGGTATTGATCGCATCCTGCGCATCGTCGCGGGCCTTGTCGTCCTGTCGCTCGTGTTCGTTCTGGAGGGCGACATGCGCTGGTGGGGTCTGGTGGGGCTGGTGCCGCTGGCGACGGGGCTTTTCAGCTTCTGCCCGCTCTATTCTTTGTTCGGATTTTCGAGCTGCCCGCTGAAGGGGCGGCGCAACTGATTGGACAAGCCTTTGGCTGGCAACGCATCCGATTTATCCGACAGGCTTTCTCCCGCGACCGCGGCGTTGCGTGCGAGCGTGGGGGAGGCGTCGCAATTCCTGAAGAAGCTGTCGAACCCCGACCGCCTGCTCGTCGTCTGCGCGTTGGTGGACAACGAGCTGTCGGTGCGCCAGCTTGAGGATCAGCTCGGCATCCGTCAGCCGGGATTGTCGCAGCAACTGGCGGAACTGCGCTCCGCCGGACTGATCGAAGGCCGCAAGGAGGGCCGGGAGGTCTTCTACCGGCTTGCCGATCCGCGCGCGCGCACCTTCATGGCGACCGTCCACCAGCTTTTCTGCGCGCACGATTGACGGCGCGGCGCCTCACCGCCCCGCCGCGCCCTGCTGGTTCTGCTCCGTGAGCTGGATGGTCCAGCTTTTCTGCTGGCCGGTATCGACCTCGAAAAAGCCGGTCCTGTCATAGCCGCGCGCCAGGCAATCCTCGATGCCGCGAATGGCGAACTCCGTCTCGCGCGTGCACATCAGCGACTTGCCGGACCATTCGCCGCCGCGATCGTAATCGACGGCATGAATGTAGTAGTAGCGCGCGGCGAGCGCGCCGGTCACGAGCGTCTCGCAGTCGCGCACGCCGAGGTTCCACCATCCTTCCGTCTGCCAGCCCCGGCCGTCGCGATATCCCAGCGCCACGCCGACGCGGCTTGTCGTCATGTTGCAGATCCGCAGGTCGGCCTGCGCCTCGCCCGTCCCGAGCAGGACGAACCCCAGCCCCGCCAGCACGAGCGCGACGGCGGGCGAAAGACGGCGGACAGGTTGCGGAACGGACGGACGACGCATGATGGCAAGGCTCTCCTTTTCGGCGGCGGAAGCGGCGCAGACCGCGCGTGCTGATTTTGCCTCACCGGCACCGTCGCCGCCAGCCGGATTTCCATATCGCGGGGCGGGTCCCGCATGTTCCGGTGCATAATTTCGCACGAAACGGGGGGCGGCGCGGAAGCCGCGCTGGCGAAGCCCGCCATCAACCTCTAGTCTGCACCCACAACGGATTTCAGGGCTTCGGCCCGACAGTCACGAGCAAGGATACATGGTCACAGACGTAGCCGACAGCGGCGTCGCCGCCGACGAACTGAAGCAATTCATCGAACGGATAGAACGCCTTGAGGAAGAGAAAACGGCTATCGCCGGCGACATCAAGGAAGTGTACGCGGAACTGAAGGGCCGTGGCTTCGACGCCAAGGCGATTCGCAAGATCGTGCAGTTGCGCAAGAAGCCGGCAGAGGAACGCGCCGAGGAAGACGCCATCCTCGACCTCTATCTACAGGCACTGGGAATGCAAGCCTGACGCCGGAACGACCTGCGGCGTTTCCGCGTTCCACTGAAACGCGGAAACGCCGTATTCCCTTGTTCGCGTGCGATCTTTTCCCGAAAAGCGATGTCCGCCCGCCGGGAAGCCGCCTTATTGGCCGAAGCGGGCGACGGGAAGCGGCTTGACGGCGGGGCCGGTGAAGCTGTTCGTCGACAGTTCCGCCGCATCTCCATCCTTCGAGAAGCCCATACGAACCACGACAGTCGGCGCGGCCGCCCGCACGGGCGCGGGCATGCGCGCGGCGGGTGCGGCGGCAACGACTTTCGCCGTGCTCACCCTGGCACGCGGCGAGGGTTCGGCGTCAGTCACCGCCATGGCGAAAAGCTGCCGCAGCGCGTTGCGCTCGTCGTTGGCGACCGTCGCCGCCCCGGCTGGCAGCGGCGGCGTCATGCGGGCGCGGGCCGGCGACGAAGATGGGCCGGAGGAAGACGCACTCGACGGCGGCGCGGCAAGCGACGGCGCGGCCAGGACGGGGCGCGCGGGCGGAAGAGGCGGCGCGACCGGCGCGGTCGGCGGCGCATAGGCAAGGGCGGCGGTCTGGATGGTGGTGTCGACGCCGGCCGGTGCGGGCGCGGATATGGACGCGCCCACTGACGCGGCGGCGATGGCGGCAAGGGCGCTTTTCGCCGGATAATCGCCGGCGGCCGCCGGCTGGTCCGGCCCCAGCTCGCCGGGCCGCACCGGCGGCAACGGCACGGAGGATACGGGAAGCGCCGCGGCGAGAACCGCCTGCGCGGGCGGCTCCACGGCCGGCGCTTCTCCCGGACGGCGCGGCGGCAGCGGCAGCATGGCGAAGGTGGTGACGGGCGCGGAAACGGGCAGCGCCGCAGGCGCTTCCGGCGCCGGGGCGTCGGGGCGCGCGACCGGCAGCGGCCCGTCGAAGGCGGCCACGGCCGGCGCCTCCCGCACGGCGGACTCAACCGGCACGGGCTGGCGCGCGATGACCAGCGGCGTCGTGGGCAGCGAAGGCGCGGGAACGGGCACCGGCGGCGCAACCGGGACGGGAGCCGGCGGGGGCTGGCGCACCGGCGTAGGCGCGGGAGCAGGCGCAGGCCGTGTCCGCGCTTCCTGCGCGGCCGGGCTGCGGGCCTGGTTGGTGACGAAGAAGCGACGGGTGTCTCCGCCCTCGTCATCGTAGGCGCCGGGGGAACCACGCGATGCGGAGGCGACCACCTGACGGCGCGAGGTGCTCTCCGCCATCTGCGTATCCTCTTCCTCGTCGGCACCGCCGAACAGCGCGGCCCACAGGCTGCGACGCCGCTCGGGCAGCGCGGAGGCGACCGCCGAGGCCACCGGCCCCGTGACGCCCGGCACGAGATCGCCGCGCGCGATGATCATCCGCTTCGCGTCTTCATACCCGTCGAGCGCCCGGCCGTCGGCGGGCAGATGCACCGTCTTGCCGTCGGGGAACAGCCGGGCGAGCTGGTTGCGCGGCATGCGCGGCCAAGAGCGAACGGAGCCCGAATCGAGATGGACGAAGGGCACGTTGGGATAATAGCCGACGCCACCCCGCTGCAACCGCATGCCGATGGCGCGCACCGTCGCCATGTTCGCATCCGGCAGCGCGAAATCGAGCGCCCTGCCCTGCATGTGCTGGCTGTTCTTCGCCACCGCGCTGGAGCGGCGGCGAAGCATGGCGTTGGTCTTGGGCGAGCGATAGGCGGACAGCACCTTCACCTCTCCCCGCGATCCAGCCTCGCGCTGCACGGCCCACACGATATCGAACAGCTTCGGGTCCATCGAGGTGGTTTCGTCGTTGCGCCAGTCGCGCAGGAACCAGTTGAGTTTCTGAAGCTCCGCCCGGTCGTAGCGACCGTTGCGGCGGAACGTGACGGTAAGCGATTCGCGCGTGTGGGCATGATAGAACGACAGGGTGCGCGTATCGCCGTTGGCGACGGCATCCTGGAGCCCTTCCGTGCCCGCGACGAGCGTCACGGTGACGCTTGCCGCGCCGAGCAGGCCGCAGAACGCCCGTCGCAACGCCCGCCCGCGAGCGGCGCCGGGTTTCAGGATCGGAAGTGGCGGTGTCAGCCATGCGCGCGTGAAATGCACAAAAAATCTCGCCCGTTGCACGACCGTCCCCGAACTTCCCGGCGACCATCGCTACGTTTGACAGACTCGGCGGAACCGCACAGCCCCGCCCGTCCAACTCTTGCCCAGATGCCTTAACGAGAAGTTAGCTGTACGCGAAAAAATCATCAACCTGTGGCCCGCAAGAAACACGGCAAAATCGCGCCGGCCGATGCGGAATGGCCCCTCAGCGCGCGGACGCCGCGCGATCGAGGGCTTCGAGCGCCGTCTTCAAGCGCGCGTCATAGCCGTAGACGTCAGGCGAGGTCACGATTTTTCCGTTCTCTTCGACGCGCAGCGTAAAATAGGTGAGATGGATCGGCAGCGGTTCCTCCAGCCGGATGCTGCGCTCCTTGCCGCCCATCAGCCGTTCGAGACGCGCCTGCGTCCAGCCATTCCCAAGCACTTTTTCGGCAAGTAACAGTGGATTGTCGACACGCACGCAACCGTGGCTCAAAGCCCGCTTGCTCTGCCGGAACAGGCTGCGGTTGGGCGTATCGTGCAGGTAGATCGCAAGGTCGTTCGGAAACATGAACTTGACCCTGCCGAGGGCGTTGCTCTCTCCCGGCGGCTGGCGCACGCGCACCGTCTTCCCCTCGCGGATGATCTCGTAGCCGCGCCGCGCGGCATAGCCGGGATCGCGCGCGAGAGCCGGCAGGATTTCGTTCTTCACGATCGAGGGAGGAACGTACCACGACGGGTTGACGACGATGTAGCGCATGGTGTCCGAGAATACCGGCGTCGGACTCTCCGGCTTGCCGATGATGCCGGCGGTCGTATGGACGACCTTGCCGCCTTCCACGATCTTCACGTTCTGCTCGGGAACGTTCACGAGGGCGTGCCTGTCGCCGAGATCGTGCGGGAACCAGCGCCAGCGCTCCATGTTGATCCGCAGCGCCATCAGCAGCCGTTCGGGATCGCCCCCGCTCACCGCGGGCATGTCGCCGCCGCCGGCCAGCGCCACCACGGTGCGGCGATTGAACGCACCGTCGCCCGGCAGCCCGCGTTCCTTCTGGAAGGCGGCTACGGCATCGGCCAGCGCCTGATCGTAGAGGCTCGCGCTCTCGCCGTCGTCCACGGGACTGAGGCCGAGACGCGCGCGGATGAGCGGCACGCGCGCATCCCGCATGCCGATCTTCAGCGTGGGGCCGTGCTGCAAGCGCGCCATCGGCGCGCCGGCGCGGCCGTCCCGCCCCTTCAGCGCGAGAAAGCGGTCGCGCAGCGCCGCATATTGCGGCGCGCGCGGCTGGTAGGCTTCGAGGATCGCGCCCGCTCCCGCCGCCCCGCCGGCCACGGCGGAGAGCACGGCGTCGGCGGGCGGCAGGTCGAGCGCGGGCATGACGAGCGTGCCGATGCGGCGGCGGTTGAGGCGCGCGCCGCGCGCATCGCGCGCGTAGGAGACGATCGCCATCGACAGCGCGATCTCCGCCTCGGCAAGCACGTCGAGCCTTTCCGCATCCGGCCTTCCCGCGCCGGGCCTTCCCCCGCCGGCTTCGGGCACGCGGTAGCTTTCCGGCGCCAGGCCGTGAGAGCCGGCATCCGCCAGCACGGCGCGCGCGCCGCGCGCCGCCGCGTTCCATGCGCCGTCCCGCAGCCAGAAGGGCGCGAAGCCCCGCGCCTCATAGATGCCGGCGATGGCCTCGCGCACGTCGCGCGGCAGCCCGATGCCCGGCGCACTCCCCTCTTCCCGCAGGCGCACGCCGATCATCGTCGGCAGATCCGGCGCGGAAACGGTCACGGGCAGCGGCGCTTCCGGCGGCGGCAGGCCGAGTTCGTCCGGCGCTCCCGCCGCACCGGCGCGGAAACGGGCGACCGGGGGAAACAGGAAGTCGCCGGCCGAATCGCCGCCGGCGGAGCCGATGGACCCCGTGATCAGGGGATCGGCTGCTGGCCGCGCGGGAGCCGCCTCACCCGGAAGCGGCGCTTCGGCAAACGATTGCGCGCGAGCGGACGGCGCCGCGAGGGCGCATGCGATCGCGAAACCCGCCGTCGCGGCCGTCCGCGCGAGGCCGGCGCGCCATGAGGAGCCCGCTCCCGCGCTGTCCCGCGCCGATCCGCCGATATGAAGCCCGTCCATCGCCCACTTCTCCCCGCGTCAGGCGCCTCCCCGGCCGTCTCCGGCGCAGGAAACCCGTTCAGACCGCGATCTGCGAATCCTCTCGATCGGCATCGACGCCCGGCTGCCGGCCGGACATCACGAAATCCTCCTCGGTCCCGCCATCGACCGCGCCCTCAAGACCAACGCTCTTGAGTTTGCGATAAAGCGTCGAGCGCCCGATACCGAGACGGCGCGACACCTCCGACATGCGTCCGCGATAACGGCGGACCGCGAAGCGTATGATATCGGCTTCGAGCGATTCGAGCGAACGCATGTCGCCGTCACCGTCGACGAGCGTCACCGCGTCGGGATCGATCGCCCGCATCCCGGCGTCGTCGAACGCCGCGCCGGCGAAAACCTCCGCCCGCACCGGCGGCGCATGGCCGGCCGTCATGCGGGCCGCGATCTGCGGCAGATCGGCGACCGTGATCCGCTCGCCCTCGGCGAGGACGACGGCGCGGAACATCGCATTCTCAAGCTCCGCCACGTTGCCCGGCCACGCATAGCCGCGCAGCAGCGCCAGCGCGTCCGGCGCGATGTCGTGCACGGCCTTGCCTTCGGCCGCCGCGAAACGGGCGAGAAAGACCAGCGCCAGCGCGCCGATGTCGCCGTGCCGGGCGCGCAGCGGCGGCAGCGTGATGGGCAGTACGCTGAAGCGGTAGAAAAGATCCTCGCGGAAGGCGCTCCGGCGCACGGCGTCCAGCAGGCTCGCGCGCGCGGCGGCGATCACCCGCACGTCGGCGCGCGCCTCCGCGCGCGACCCGCGCCGCGGCCGCTCCTCGACATCGTTGACGAGCCGCATCGCCTCCGCCTGCAACGACGCGGGCAGCGCATCCACATCATCCAGATAAAGCGTGCCGCCCTGGGCCTCGCGCACGCGCGCCGCGAACAATCCCTGTTCCAGGCTGGCCGGCGTCGCCACGGCGCAGCGCAAGACCGTGAACGGACGCGCCCGGCGCTCCTCCGCGCCGGCGACACCGGCGTGAATCAGCCGGGCGATCGTCTCGCGGCCGCTGCCCGCCTCGCCCTCGATCAGCACCGGCAGGCCGGGCGCGCGCGCCGCCCGCGCCGCGACGGACAGCGCCCTCTCCATCGCGGGATCGTCGGCGACGAAGCCGGCGAGCGAGGCATGACGGCCGCCGGCGCCCTGCACCGGCGCCTGCGCGCGCAGGACGTCCATGCGCATGACCTGCAAGCGCAGCGCCTGCATGCGCAAGGCGTTGGCGATCGACACGGCGAGACGCTCCGGGCTCACGGGCTTGACGAGAAAATCGGCCGCCCCCGCCCGCATCAGCCGCGCCACCGCGTCGGCCGCGCCCGGCGCCACGGCCGCGATCACCGGCGGCGCGCCGTGCCGGGCGGCAAGGCCCGCCACCGCGCCCTCCCCGCCCTGCATCGCCGCATCCGCAATGACGACATCGATCGCCGGCCCGGAAGGCGGATGCGGCTGGCGCGGCGCGGCGACCGCGAGCAGGGAACGCGCGCGCGCGAGCGACTCGGCCACGACGGCCCGATGCCCCAGTTCCTCGGCGACCCGCGCCATCCGCCCGCGCTGGACCGCATCGCAATCGACAATAAGAATGGTCGCCATCGCCGCCGGAAAGTTGACTGCCCGATACGATACCCGCCGGAAAACGGGCGTGAAACCGGGGAAACCATATACCGGTTCCCCGCCGGCGCAGGTTGCAACGGCGACGGTTAAGCATCCGTTAACGTTGATATTACATCCACGCGGCGCAAGCCGTCCGTTGCGCGGGAAGAAGGCATTCATTAAGTTCAACGTCCGTCCCGATCACATGTCATGCCAATGCCGCGATTCTGGAGTCAGCGCCTCATGCCCACCAGCGCCGTTTCATCGACCCCCGCCTCCCTCGGCGACCTGCCGGAATGGGACCTGTCGGACCTCTATCCGGCGATCGACTCTCCCGTCTTCGCGGCCGATCTGGAGCGGGCCGGCGCCCTCGCGGCGGCCTTCTCGCAGACCTACGCGGGCAAGCTGGACGGCCTGCTGCGCGGCGCGAGCGCCAGCGCCGATCTCGGCGAGGCGGTGCGCCGATATGAAGCCATCGACGACCTGACGGGCCGTCTCGCCTCCTACGCCGGCCTCGTCTACGCCGGCGACACCACGGACCCGGCGCGGGCCAAGTTCTACGGCGACACGCAGGACAAGCTCACCGCGGTCGCGACCGATCTGCTGTTCTTCGCGCTCGAACTCAACCGGCTGGACGATGCGCTGCTGGCGCAGGCGGCCGCGCAGGAGCCGCTGGCGCGCTGGAAGCCGTGGCTCGACGATCTCGCCAGGGACAAGCCCTATCAGCTTGACGATGCGATCGAAAAACTCTTCGTCGAAAAATCCGTGACCGGGCGTGGCGCCTGGAACCGCCTCTACGACGAGACGCTCGCCGCCCTGCGCTTCGAGGTGCGCGGCGAGAAGCTGACGCTGGAGGAAACGCTCAACAAGTTGCAGGAGCCCGAAGCCGATCTGCGGCGGGACGCCAGCGAGGCGCTCGCGAAGGTGTTCGCCGACAACGCGCGCGTGTTCACGCTGATCACCAACACGCTGGCCAAGGACAAGGAAATCTCCGACCGCTGGCGCGGTTTCCGGGACATCGCCGATTCCCGCCATCTCTCCAATCGCGTGGAGCCGGAGGTCGTCGCGGCGCTCACGGAAGCCGTGCGCGCCGCCTACCCGCGCCTGTCGCACCGCTATTACCGGCTCAAGGCGCGCTGGCTGGGCAAGGACGTGCTGGAGAACTGGGACCGCAACGCCCCGCTGCCGGAAACCGACAACCGCGTCATCGGCTGGGACGAGGCGCGCGCCACGGTGCTCGACGCCTATGCCGGTTTCTCGCCGCGCATGGCCGACATCGCGCGCGACTTCTTCGACAAGCGCTGGATCGACGCGCCCGCCCGCCCCGGCAAGGCGCCGGGCGCCTTCGCGCATCCGACGGTGCCGTCCGCGCACCCTTATGTGCTGCTCAACTATCTCGGCAAGCCGCGCGACGTGATGACGCTGGCGCACGAACTGGGGCACGGCGTCCATCAGGTGCTCGCCGCGCCGCAGGGCGCGCTGCTCGCGCCAACGCCGCTGACGCTGGCCGAAACGGCCTCGGTGTTCGGCGAGATGCTGACCTTCCGCAAGCTGCTCGCCGCCACCTCCGACCCCGTGCAGCGCAAGGTGCTGCTCGCCGGCAAGGTCGAGGACATGATCAACACGGTCGTGCGCCAGATCGCCTTTTACCAGTTCGAGCGCAAGGTGCACACGGCGCGGCGCGAGGGCGAACTGACCAGCGGGCAGATCAACGATCTGTGGCTTTCGGTGCAGGGCGAGAGCCTTGGCCCGGCCATCCGGCTCAATCCGGGCTACGAGACTTTCTGGTCCTACATCCCCCACTTCATTCATTCGCCGTTCTACGTCTATGCGTACGCCTACGGCGATTGCCTCGTGAACTCGCTTTACGGCGTCTACGAGAAGGCGAGCGACGGCTTCGTGGAAAAATATTTCGCGCTGCTGTCGGCGGGCGGCTCGAAGAACTACCGGGAACTGCTCGCCCCCTTCGGCCTCGACGCGAGCGATCCGGCCTTCTGGCAATACGGCCTCAACGTCATCGACGGGTTTATCACGGAGCTTGAAGCGCTGGAGCGGTAAACCATACGTCCGTGCACCGGCCCGGAACGCGCGCGTTCCGGGCCGGTGCACGGCACTCAAGGCGCTCAGGGCGCGACGGCGCGGTCGGTCAGCACGATGGGGAAGCCGCGCGAGCACCGCTCCACCCGCCCCTCGATGCCATAGGCGCGGCGCAGCAGGTCGGGCGTCATCACCTCGCCCGGCGCTCCCGCCGCCAGCACGCCGCCGCCGCCGAGCACGACGATGGCGTCGCAGAAGCGCAGCGCCAGGTTGATGTCGTGGATGGCGATCAGGCAGATCGCCGCCTCGTCGCGGGTGATGGCGCGCACCGTCTCAAGCACGTTGAGCTGCCAGCGCAGATCGAGCGCGCTCGTCGGCTCGTCGAGCAGCAGCAGCGGCGGCTTGCGCACGAGCACCTGCGCCAGCCCGACCATCTGGCGCTGGCCGCCCGACATCTCGGACAACCGCCGCAACGCGAGTTCCCGCAGGTCGAGCGCGGAAAAAACCGCCTCCACGGTGCTCTCCACCTCGGCGGCGGAAAGATCGCCGCGCACGGCGCGCAGCGCGCTCGTCACCGCCTCATAGGCGACGAGCGAGGTGGACTGCGGCAGCGCCTGCGACAGATAGCCCACCAGCCGCACGCGCTTCGTCAGCGGCAGACGGGAAAGATCCGTATCGCCGAGCGCAATACGGCCGGATGACGCCCGCAAGCCCGCGATCGCCTTCAGCAGCGTGGATTTGCCGACCGCGTTCGACCCCACCACCGCCACCAGCGAACCGGGCGCGAGGGGGCCAATATCGAGATGGGAGAGCACCGGCACGCGGCCGTAGCCGACGCTGACGTCCGCAAGCCGCAGCGCGCCGCCCGCAACCGCATCGTTCATGCGCCCCTCCGGCGGGTGAGGATGAGCGCCATGAACAGCGGGATGCCGACGAGCGAGGTGACGATGCCCACCGGCAGGATGAGCCCCGGCACCAGCGTCTTGCTGGCGATGGACGCGAGCGACAGCACCAGCGCCCCGGCCAGCGCCGCGCCGGGCAGGTAGAAGCGGTGATCCTCGCCCAGCGCGAGGCGCGCGATGTGCGGGCCGACAAGGCCGATGAAGCCGATGGTGCCAACGAAGCACACGGCGGCGGCGGCGAGCAGGCTCACCCGCAGCATGACGAGCAGCCGCAGGCGCTCCACCGGAATGCCGAAGCTGCGCGCGTGATCCTCGCCGCCGCGCAGCGCCGTCATCGCCCAGACATGGATCATCGACAGCGGCAGGCACAGGGCCAGCACGCCGGCGACGATGGCGATCTTGCCCCAGGTGGCGCGCGTCAGGCTGCCCATGTTCCAGAACACGACCTGCTGGAGCGCGTCGGCGTCCGCCACGAACTGGATCAGGGCGACGAGGGCGTTCAGCACGAACACCATGGCGATGCCGAACAGCACGACGGTATCCACCGTCGCACCGTAGAGGCGCGACAGCGCCTGAATCAGCATGGTGGAGCCCACGGCGAACACGAAGGCGCCGAGCGCCACGCCGTAATTCTGGTCCAGCCAGGCCGGCAGCACATCGAAGACGATGACGACGGAAGCCCCGAGCATCGCCGCCGCCGATACGCCCAGCGTGAAGGGGCTCGCCAGCGGGTTGTTGAGCACGGTCTGCATTTCCGCGCCCGCAAGGCCGAGCGCCGCCCCCACGAGCACCGCCATCACCGCATAGGGCAGGCGCACGTCCCACAGGATGACGGCCTGCGCCCGGCTCAACGCGGCGGGATCGACAAGGCCGCGCAGGATGTCGCCGACCGCGAGGTTCGACGTGCCCGTCGCCACATCGGCCAGAAAGGACGCCACCAGCAGCGCGCAGAGCGCCGCCAGCACGGTGATCCGCACGGCGATGAAACGCGCGTATTGCCGCGACAGGCCCGCATGACCGCCGTTCATATCGCCGCCGCCAGCGCCCGCCGGCACCGTCTCTTCCCGCGCAATCGTCATCCGCACCTTCGGCCTGTGGCTCATGCCCCGGAGCCCGCCGGCGTTACAATAAAACGCCGGCGGGCTCTCACTTACTGATTTCGAGAGAACCCCCGTCGTTCGGACGATTCCCCCGACGGAAAGCGCTCTACCGCAGATTGAACCGGACCGGCACGGTCAGGGTCAGCGTGCCGCCCGGCACCTCCGGCGGAACCGGCGGCAGCGGCGAGGCGCGCTGTATCATGGCCAGCGTCTCCTGGTCGAGCAGGGGGCTGCCGGCGGTGCCCAGCAGGCGGTACGACAGCACCCTGCCGGAACGGTCCATCGTGAATTGCAGCCGGGCGACGCCGGTTTCGCCCCGCTGGCGCGCCATGGCGGGATAGCGCTTGTGGCGGTTGAGATGCGAGAGCATGCGGCTGCGCCAGGACGCCGGCGTGGCGGAGGGATTGACCGCTCCGCCCTGCGACGGCGCCGCCGAGCGCGAACCGGGGGCGCCGCGCGAACTCGGCGGCGCGGATGTGCGCTGCGCCGGCGGCTTCTCGCTGACCTTCGCCGGCGCCGGCTTGGGTTTCGGCTTGGGCTCGGCCCGCTTGCGCGGCTCGGGCTTCGGCTCCGGCTTCTTCTCGACCACCGGACGCGGCGGCGGAGGCGGAGGCAGGGACACCGCCGGCTCCGGCACGGGCGGCGTCTCGACCAGTTCGGGAACCGGATCGGGAGGAAGGGGCTCGGGCGGCGGCTCCTCGATCGGCTCCGGCTCCGGGATAGGCTCCGGCTCGGGAATCACCTCCGGTTCAGGCTCCGGCTCCTCGATCGGCGGCACCTCCTCGACAGGCGGCAGATCCTCCATCGGCGGCGCTTCCTCGGCCAGCGGGCCGGGATCGGCCGCCTCCGAAGACGCGGCTTCCGGCGCTGCGGCCATCGGCTCCATGTCGATCATCAGCGCGGCCGGCGGTTCGCCGGCAGGCGGCTCGCTCGTCCCCCACGCGTTCACCAGCGCGACAAGGCCGCCGTGCGCGGCGATCGCCACCACAGCCGCGAGTATCCAGCGCGGCACGCCATTCGGCTCGCGACCGTCGTCATAGTGAAAGGTTACTGAACTCATCGCGCCACAACTCAGGGAAACCAGCACTCACCCCGCCACACGCAGGCCCGGAAGGGGCGCATGGCGCATTAACATTCCGTAAAGTCGCGCAACAAGTAGCTTTCCCCGGCGAGAGAATCAAGCGGAATAATCAAATAATTTCAGCACCTTAACACTTTAGAAGCAGCAAAAACAGCCGAAAAAGCGCCATGTTCAAAACCAGTTACGCGCCCCCCGTTTCGCATTGCGTCCGTTTCGCCACGCACTTGTGAGGTTGGATCGGCGCGCAAATCGCATTACATGTTGGCGGCCCCGCGCCGGGCCGGGCGAACCGATGAAGGGATTTCCGCATGCCGCCAGCCGCCGCGCCGACCGCGACAGCCGACGATTTCCCCGTCTTCGAAAGCGGGCGTATCGGCGTCCTGCTGCTCAATCTGGGTACGCCGGAAGCGACCGATTACTGGTCCATGCGCCGTTATCTGAAGGAATTCCTCTCCGACAGGCGCGTGATCGAGACCTCCCGCCTGATCTGGTGGCCGGTGCTCAACCTGATCATCCTGACGAAGCGCCCCGGCCCCAAGGGCAAGGATTACGACAGCATCTGGAACCGGGAGCGCAACGAATCGCCGCTCAAGACCATCACCCGCGCGCAAAGCGAGAAACTTGGCGAGAAACTTGGCGAGAAACTTGGCGAGAAACTCGCGCGGCAGGCGCCGGAAGCGGCGGCGCGCGTCACGGTCGACTGGGCGATGCGCTATGGCCGGCCCGCCGTGGCGGATCGCCTGCGGGCCTTGCAGGCGGCCGGCTGCGACCGCATCCTGCTGGTGCCGCTCTATCCGCAATACGCGGCGGCGACCTCCGCCACCGCCTGCGACAAGGCTTTCGAGGCGCTGATGGCCATGCGCTGGCAGCCGACGGTGCGCGTCTCCCCGCCCTATTTCGACGATCCCGTCTATATCGAGGCGCTGGCGGCGAGCCTGAAGCAATCGCTGGCCGCGCTCGACTTCGAGCCGGAAAAGATCCTCGCTTCCTTTCACGGCGTGCCCAGGAGCTATATCCTGAAGGGCGATCCCTACCGCAGCCATTGCGTGCGCACCCATGCGCTGCTGTGCGAGGCGACGGGTTTCTCGCCGGAGCGGCTCATGCTCACCTTCCAGTCGCGCTTCGGCAACGAGGAATGGCTCACTCCCTATACCGACGAGACGGTGAAGGGGCTGGCGCAAGCCGGCGTGAAGCGGCTCGCCGTCATCACGCCCGGCTTCTCGGCGGATTGCCTGGAAACGCTGGAGGAAATCGGCGTCGAGAACCGCGACATCTTTCTGGAGAACGGCGGCGAGCGCTTCGCCGCCATTCCCTGCCTCAACGACACGCCCGAGGGCATGGCCGTCATCGACCATGTTGTGCGGCGGGAACTGCGCGGCTGGGTCGATCTCTAGAGCAGTTCGCGTTCAAATCGATCCATCGAATTGAACGCAAGTTGCGGTAAAATATGGAACTTGGAGCAGGATGGCGATTCAATCAGAACGGGAAAAACTCTGACCGCCCGCGGCCCATTCCTTTCACATCGGAGAATCCACCATCATGCCCGGAGCGCCTGGCGCGCCTTTCAACGCCCTCACTTCCGCCCTTGAAACCATCGAGACCGAACGGCAGGGACTCGACCAGCTCGCGCAAGCGCTGCGCAACGGGCTCGGCGAGCCTTTCCGGCAGGCGGTGGCGCGCATCCGGGAGGCGAGCGGCCGCGTGATCGTCACCGGCATGGGCAAATCCGGCCATGTGGGGCGCAAGATCGCCGCGACGCTGTCGTCGACGGGCACGCCCGCCTATTTCGTGCATCCGTCTGAGGCGAGCCACGGCGATCTCGGGCAGATCCAGGCGGACGACATCGTGCTCGCCCTCTCGTGGTCGGGCGACACGGCGGAGCTGGGGGCGATCCTCACCTACGCCAAGCGGTTCAGCATCGCGCTCGTCGCCATCACCGCCAACGCCGAATCGGAACTGGGGCGCGCGGCCGATATCGGGCTGATCCTGCCCAAAGCCTCCGAAGCGTGCCCGAACGGGCTCGCGCCCACCACCTCCACAACGATGCAGCTCGTCATCGGCGATGCCCTCGCCGTGGCGCTGATCGAGGCGCGCGGCTTTTCCGCGCAGGATTTCAAGGTCTTTCATCCCGGCGGACGTCTCGGCGCGCAATTGCGCTTCGTGCGCGACATCATGCATGGCGGCGAGAGGCTGCCGCTGGTGCGCACCGGCGCGCGCATGGCCGAGGCGCTGGTCGAGATGAGCGCGAAAGGCTACGGCTGCGTGCTGGTGGAGAACGCCGACGGCCGGCTGGCCGGCATCGTCACCGACGGCGACCTGCGCCGCCACATGAACAACGACCTGCCCGCGCGTCTCGTCGACGAGGTGATGACGCGCTCCCCCAAGGTCATCGCGCCCGACACGCTCGCCGGCGAGGCGGTGCGGATCATGGAGCACACGCGCATCAGCGCGCTCGTCGTCGCCGACGCCGCGGGGCGGCCGGTCGGCATCGTGCATATCCTCCACCTGCTGCGCGCCGGCACGGTATGACGCCGAACGGCCGGCGCGCGAAGCGCCGGCCGTCGACGAGGCGCGCAGGCCCGCACGATCCCGTCAATGGGCGTGCGCGTGCCCCTCACCTTCGGCATGGTCGTGAACCTGCCCCGTGCCGCCGACGGCGACGATGTTGAAGGGCTTGCCCTCGACGGCGATCTCGCCCGTCTTGCCGAAGTTCCCGGCGTCGACCACATGCAGTTTGCCGGCGAGCGGATCGGTGACGACCACCTTGTCGCCGGCGACGGCGACACGCGGGCGCGGATCGCTCCAGTGCCCATCCATCGAGTAGGGACCGGTCAGCGTCAGCGAACCGGCGATTTCGCCCTTCACCACATCGACGCGATGCAGCTTGCCGTCCTCGGTGAAGACATAGACGTATTGCGGCCGCACGGGATCGACGACGAAATGAACCCGGCGCGTCGGCAGTTGCACCAGCCGGAACGCCTCGGCCTCGGACGGATCGACAAGCACGATACGGTCGGCGCCGAAATTGCCGACGAAATATTGCAGGCCCTTGCCGCCGATCAGGGTCGACACGCTGCCCTCCGGCAACGATTTCGCATACGGCAGATGGCGGATTTCCGGCGCGTCGCCCTTCCGGGTGATCAGCAGAAGACCCGTGCCGCACGCAAGCGCGTAGATATCGCCCGATCCGGCGGAACCGTGCAGGCCGGGGCAAGCTGCATCTCCGCCCGCCTGCTTCCCGTCGAAGCCGACGATGCGCGCCCCGACCGGACGCTTCGAGGCATCTTCGGGATTGGGAATCGTCACGACGGCGTGGTTGTCGTAAGGCACGGCGACACCGTGATGCGCGGCTGTCACATCGACGGTGCGAACCTCCGCCTTGCCGTCGAGAACCGCTTTCTCCGAAAAGACGCGCGCGGCCTTCTCACCGTCGAACCATTGCGCGACGATGCCCTGCCGCTCCACGAAATGTGCCGGCTTCTGGCCCGAGAACACGGTATCAAGCAACTTCGGCTCGTCGACATCGATATCGGCATGGTCGCCATGGTCATGGAAGGCGATGCCCGTGGCGATCGCCGATACCTTGCCCGCTGCGCCCTGCACCGCGAAAACCGTCTCGCCGCTCCCCGTCCGATGCAGCGTCGCCGGCCCGTCGACCGTGAACGTGCCGAGCCTGTCGCCGTCGAGCGCATCGATGACATGGACCACGGGCTTCTCGTGATCGGAAACGAACAGCCGCCAGGCGGTGACGCTTTCATCGGCAAGGGCGTTGCCCGCGAAGGCCCCGCCGGCAAGGCCGAGCGCCAGGGCAAGGGCGGGAACGGATAACGACGTTCTTGGCATAGACGTTCTCGGCATAGACATTCTCGGCATATCTGTCTCCACTACGTTATTCTATTGCATGTTGATGCCGGTCGAAACCGGATGTTCCGTGACCCGGCGCGAAGCATCGGGCGCTGCGGCGGCGCGGATCGTGTCGACGTTGTGCCGCATCATCGCAAGGTAGGAGCGGGCCGGCCCCTCGGGCCCGGACAGTGCGTCCGAATAGAGGACGCCGCCCACGCGCATGCCGGCCTCGGCGGCGATCCGCTTCACGAGCCGGGCGTCGGAGATGTTTTCCGCCAGAACGGCCGCGACGCGCTTTTCCCGGATTTCGCGCACGATGCCGGCCACATCGGCGGCGGAAGCCTCCGCTTCCGTGGAGACGCCCTGCGGCGACAGGAACCTGACGCCATAGGCCCGCTCGAAATAGCGGAACGCATTGTGCGCCACGACGACGATGCGCTTTTCCGCCGGGATGGCGGCGATGGCCTTGTGAATGTCGCCCTCCAGCGCGTCGAGTTCGCCGAGATAGGCGCGGGCGTTGGCGCGGTAAATGTCGCAGCCGGCCGTGTCGGCGGCGCAAAGGGCCTGCGCGATGTTCCCGACGTAGACGCGGGCGTTGGCGACGGACTGCCATGCGTGGGGATCGAAGGGCGCCGCGTGAAAAACGGCCTTGCCGCCCACATAATGATAATGGCCGCCCGCCGGATCGCGCAGCACGTCGATGCCCGCCGTGACCTCGACGACGGGCGCGCTGGCGCCGCTCGCGGCGATGAGGCGCGTCATGAAGCCCTCGAGCTGAAGCCCGTTGATCAGAATGACGTCGGCGTGCGCCGCCGCGATGGCGTCGGACGGGCGAGGCTCGTACATATGGGCGTCGCCGTCCGGGCCGACGAGCGTGCGCAGTTCGATCCTCTCGCCGCCGATCCGCGCCGCGAAATCGCCGATGATGGAAAAGCTCGCGACGACGCGCAGTTTTTCCGCCATCGCCGCCGACGACATGGCGGACAGCGCGACCGCGACGCCCAGCGCCGCCCCCAGTTTCCTGAACCCGTTCATCCGCCGGTCATCCTTCGCTTCGCTCTCCGGCCTGCGGGCCGGACGACGCACCTTGAGCATCTGTCCCGCGCGCGTTCCCGTCGATCGGATGGTTCCATCCGATCGGAAAACGCTCTGACGCGAGCGCTTCATCGCAGCGCAAGGCATAATGTAATAACGTTTCATTTCTAGGCGATCCGCACCCGCTTGTCGAGCCCCTCCCGTAACGAAGGTTCCGGAGGTTTTTCGCGATTCAGAGGCAGGTGAGAATGTTCGGACAGGCGGGTTCAGAACCGTCGCCAGAGCGACAGCTCGCCGTAGGTGCCGCCCGCCGACCACCCGGCGGAAGCGCGCGCCTCGAAGCGCCACGGCAGCCGGACGCCGGTGGCGTGCGCGCCGAAGCGCGTCCGCTCGTCGCCCGTCGAGGAAAGCTCGGGGCCGAACCAGGGCAGGCCGTCGCCCGCCTTCCAGCCGACAGCCGCGCGCCATGACATGTAATCCGGCGTCACCTGCGCCCGCGCCGTCGCCATCCATCCGGCGTCGTCCAGCCATACATCGACGGAGGCCACGGGCCGGATGGTCGAACCCGCCTCAAGACCGCCGAGCACGGTGGTGATGGTCCGGCCCCATGCGAGACGCCACCCGGCCATGGCCGCGACGCGCGCCTCATACTCGAACGAGCGGCCGGCTTCGGCCGAGAAAACCGGCCCGGTGCGGTCGAGACCGCCGGGAGCGTGAAGCCAGCCGGCGCCGCCGTATCCGCCGCCCGGCGTTTCATCGGCGTAGAGGAACAGAAGATCGGTCGCGTCGTCTCCCCGCGCGGAGGAAACGACCAGCAGAAGCGCGGCCGCAAGAGGAAACGCCGTCATCCGGCGTGCGAAGCCCAAGCCTTCCGCCGCATCGCCTTCCGCCGCATCCCGGTTCCGCATTCCGGCGGCGCTTCCCGAAAACCTCGGGCCTCTGAATGACGAAAACATCTGATCATACGCCACTATCGCCTGAACAAGCGAAGAAAACCGACAATTATGTCTATCGCCCATGGACCTTGAAGCAGAAAACGGCGCGCATGGATATCTTTTTATGAGCGGACGATTCCCGTACCCCGCCCGGATGGCGCATCAGCCTTGCGCGGCAAACAGACGTTCGTTTCCAGACCGTTAAGCAATCGGCCGGAAACTGCCTGCCATGGCAGGAATCTGCACTTCCGGGAGACATGTTTCCGCGAGGCGCGCTTCACGGCCGCGCGCATGGCATCCGGGGCGATCCGACATGAATTCCCTCACCATGATCACCGCCCTCGGCATCGCCCAGGTGATCGGTTACGGCACGCTGTATCACAGCTTCGCGCTGCTTGCCCCGGCGATGGCGCAAGGGCTCGGGTGGCCCGTCGAGGGGGTGTTCGGCGTTCTTTCGGCGGCGCTGCTGGCCAGCGGGCTGCTGGCGCCGCGCGCGGGCCGCTGGGCGGACAGCATCGGCGCGGGACGGGTGATGGCGATCGGCACGCTCGCTTCGGCGGCGGCGCTGACGTCATGCGCGCTGCTGCCGGGCCGCGCCGCATTCGTCGCCACCGTCACCGCCATCGAGATCGCGGCGATCCTGATACAATACAACACGTCGTTTTCGTTCCTGGTGCAACTCGATCCCCGCTCGGCGCAGCGCAACATCACCTATCTGACCCTGTTCGCCGGCCTTGCCTCGACGATCTTCTGGCCCATCACGACATCCCTGCACGCCGTCCTGTCGTGGCGGCAGGTGTATCTCGTGTTCGCCGCATCGCATCTCGTCATCTGCCTGCCGCTCTACATCTGGCTTCTCGCCTGGGCGCGGCGTTTCCGCGCGGGCGGCGGCTGCGCGGAAGCGCCGCGCGAAACCCGGCCGGAGCCCGGCCCCGACAGGATCGACGGGCAACTCGCGCCGGAGCACAGGGCGACGGCGTCCGCCCTGATGATCGCCGGCTTCGCCTTTCAGAGCTTCGTGCTGTCGGCGCTGCTGATCCACATGCTGCCGCTGCTTTACGCCATCGGCCTCCAGTCGTCGGCGGTCGCCATCGGCATGCTCGTGGGTCCCGCGCAGCTTCTGAGCCGCACGGGGAGCATGGTTCTCGGCGGCCGGCTGTCGCAGTCCACGCTGGCGATCGTCTCGGCGGGGCTGATGTCGGGCTCGCTGCTGATCCTGCTCGCCCTCATGCCCCACATCGGCGGCGCTGTCGCCTTCGCCGTCGTGTTCGGGCTCGGCGCGGGCCTGAGCAGCATCGTGCAGGGCACGCTGCCGCTGGTTCTCTTCGGCAGCACGGGCTATGCGGCGCGGGCGGGACAGATCACCTCGGCGAAGCTCATCGTCTCTTCCGCCTCGCCGCTGATCTTCTCGCTGCTGATGGAGCGGGCCGGCGTCGCCTGGACACTGGCCGCCTCGGCGGCCGTCGGAGGCGCGTCGGTCTTCATGTTCATCGCGATCATGCGGCTGCTGCGCCTGCAAGCCCCCGCCCGGTAAACGCCGCGCCGGTGGTGCTATCCGATGCGCCCGGTGATGTAGTCCTGCGTCTTCTTGTGCCGCGGATGGGTGAGGATCACCTCGGTCGGGCCTTCCTCAATCAGCCATCCCAGATGAAAGAACGCCGTCTTCTGGCTGACGCGCGCCGCCTGCTGCATGGAATGCGTGACGATGACGATGGTGAAGTGCTCGCGCAATTCGTCGATCAGTTCCTCGATCACGGCGGTGGCGATGGGATCGAGCGCCGAGCAGGGCTCGTCCATCAGGATCACCTCGGGGCTCACGGCGATGGCGCGCGCGATGCACAGGCGCTGCTGCTGCCCGCCCGACAGCCCGGTGCCCGGCTCGCGCAGACGGTCCTTGACTTCCTCGAACAGCCCCGCCCGCTTGAGACTGGCGACGACGATCTCCTCCAGATCGGCCTTCGAGCGCGCCAGCCCGTGAATGCGCGGGCCGTAGGCGACGTTCTCGAAAACCGATTTCGGGAACGGATTGGGCTTCTGGAACACCATGCCCACGCGCGCGCGCAATTCCACCACGTCGAGGGAGGGATCGTAGATGTCCTGTCCGTCCAGCGTGATGTCACCGACGACGCGGCACCCCTCGATGGTATCGTTCATGCGGTTGATGCAGCGCAGAAAGGTCGTCTTGCCGCAGCCGGACGGGCCGATGAGCGACGTCACCGCCTTTTCGGGCACATCGAGCGATACGTCGAACAGCGCCTGCTTCTCGCCGTAGAAGACGCCGACATGCCGCGCCTTGAGCCGGATGCCGCGCGGCTGCGGGTCCGGCGTGCGCACGGTCTCGACGGGGGCGACCGCGCTTGCGGCATCCGGCGGCGCCAGCCGGGCGCCGGTCGTCGGGTCGAGGGCGGTCATTGGCGGCGCTCCAGTCTTTTACGCAGGAAGATGTCGAGGCCGTTCAGGACGATCATCAGGCCGAGCAGCACCATGATGGCCGCCGAGGTGCGCGCCTCGAAGAAATTGCGGTTCTCGTTGCCCTGCCACAGATAGATCTGCGCCGGCAGGGCGCTCGACTGATCGAACGGCGTCGCCGGGATGGAGGCGACGAAGGCGTTCATGCCGATGAGCAGCAGCGGCGCGGTTTCGCCCAGCGCCTGCGCCACCCCGATGATGGCGGAGGTCAGGATCGCCGGAAAGGTGATCGGCAGCACATGATGGAACACCATCTGCGTCTGCGACGCGCCCACCCCCAGCACCGCCTGGCGCAGCGACAGCGGCACCGCCCGCAGCGCCGAGCGGGTGGCGATGATGACGGTGGGCAGCGTCATCAGCGTCAGCACCAGGCCGCCGACGAGGGGCGCGGACATCGGCAGCCGGAAATAGCGGATGAACACGGCCGCGCCCAGAAGACCGAAGACGATGGAGGGAACCGCGGCGAGATTGTTGATGTTGACCTCGATGAGATCGGTCACGCGGTTGCGCGGCGCGAATTCCTCAAGGTAGATGGCGCTCGCCACCCCGATGGGCACGGCGAGCACGATGACGATGAGCATCATGTAGAGCGAACCGACGAAGGCCCCGGCCAGACCGGCGGCGGCGGGCGCCGAGCGCGAGTCGGTGTTGGTGAAGATGTGCCATGCGAAGGCGAAGCGGATCGTGCCGTCCGCGAGCATGGCGTCGGCCAGGTCGCGCGTCTGCCGCGACAATTGCTGGCGCGCATCGGGCAGGTCGCGGTTGATCGTGCCCTTGAGCCAGTTGTCGGTATTGGCGGAGGCGAGCATGTCGACCCGCACGGTTTGCCCGAGCAGGCCGGGGTCGGCGACGAACATGTCGCGCAGGCGATGGCGCTCGTTGGTCTCGACCAGCGCCATCGCGCTGCGCCGGTCGATGGCGAACCCCTCCGGCGCGCCTTCGCGCACCGCCTGCTCCACCAGCGCGCCCCAGTTCACCGCCGCGACCTGACGCCGCCACGCCAGCATGGCGGCGCGAAAATCGGCGTCGGACTGTCCGACGGCGCGCACGGGCGCGGGACCGACCTTGACGACGGCCGGATCGAAGGTCGCATCGAGCGACAGCGTGGCCTGCATGAAGGCGGGCGCGCCCTTGGACACCATCATCCAGAACAGCGTGACCACGAGGCCGAGCGCGATGACGATGGCGGCGAGCCCCGCGCCGCGGAACAGGCGCTCGACCAGATGGCGGCGCGCGAGGCCGGCCCGCACCCGCGCCTGCCGGCGGGCGGCCAGTTCGTCGAAGCTGGCGGCGATATCGACCATGCTATTCGTATTGCTCCCGGAAGCGGCGGACGATGTAGAGGGCGACCATGTTGAGCAGCAGCGTCAGCACGAAGAGGGTGAGGCCGAGCGCGAAGGCCACCAGCGATTGCGGACCGGCGAAGTCGGAATCCCCGGTGAGCTGGTTGACGATGGTCACGGTGATGGTGGAAACCGGCTCGAACGGGTTGAAGCGCAGCACCGGGCTGTTGCCGGCCGCGAGCACCACGATCATGGTTTCGCCGACGGCGCGGCTCACCGCCAGCAGCAGCGCGCCCACGATGCCCGGCAGGGCGGCCGGCAACGTCACCCGGCGGATGGTTTCCGACGGCGTCGCGCCAAGCCCCAGCGAGCCGTCGCGCAGCGAGAGCGGCACCTGCCGCATGATGTCGTCGGACAGCGAGGACACGAAGGGAATGATCATGACGCCCATCACCAGCCCGGCGGTGAGCGCGCTGGTGGCGCGGATGTCGAGGCCGATCGCCGCCCCCGCATTCGACAGGAACGGCCCCACCGTCACCAGCGCGAAGAAGCCGTAGACGATGGTGGGGATGCCCGCGAGCACCTCGATCACCGGTTTGGCCACGTCGCGCAGGCGCTCCGAGGCGTATTGCGAGAGATAGATCGCCGTCAGCAGGCCGACGGGCAGCGCGACGAGCATGGCGATGAGCGCCACCATGATCGTGCCCCACAGCAAGGGCAGCAGCCCGTACTGCCCGATGGCCTGCGTGCCGGTGGTGGCGAAGCCCGGATTCCAGACCGTGCCGAAGAAGAAATCCAGCGGATGAACGAAGGCGAAGAAACGGAACGCCTCGTTGAAAAGCGACACCACGATGCCGGCCGTCGTCAGCACGGCGATGGCGGAGCACGCGAGCAGCAGCGCCCGGATCACGGTCTCCACCCGGTTGCGCGCCCTGAAGGCGGGCGAGATGCGCCGGCGCGCCGCCAGAAGCCCCAGAATGCCGAGCCCGGCGGCGGCGGCCAGCACGATCAGGAAGGCGAAGGTGCGGAACGCGCGCAGCGCCGCGCCGGCGGCGATCTCATAGGGCTGCGCCTGCCCGGCGACGCCGAAGCCGGAAGCGATGGCCTCGATGCGCCGGATGGCGGCGTCGAGCGGATAGGCGTCGAGCGCCGCCACCTCGGCGGGCAGTTGCGCGATGACGAACCCGCGCGTCACCCCCGCCCCGAAAAGCGCCCACAACCCCAGCACGAGCAGCATGGGCACGAGACACCAGATGGCCACCAGCGTGCCGTGATAGCCGGGGCGCGAATGCAGGCGCCCTCCGCCCGCCACCGCAAGGCTGCGCGACACGCCCTGCGTATAGGCGAAGCCGAGAAGAACGAGAATGAGCGCGGCGGTGAGGAATGAAATCACGATAATCGTCTGTCGGAACGGATAACGCCATTCCGGCGCAAGCGAATATCGCGCCTGCCCCGGAACTGCGTCAGAACAACCAGATGGAACGCTTCCGCGTTTCAATGAAAAGGAGAAACGCTCCGGTCTGCGGATGATCCGCGATTCGTGCGGAAGGCGAATTGCCGTCGATCAAACGCCCGCCTCCCGCATTCGCCCGCGCGGGGCTTACTTGACGTCCGCGGCCGAAAGGCTCTTGCCCTCGTTGAAGGCGGCCAGGAACTTCGCCGTCTCATCGGCCGGGGCCGGGATCAGGCCGGCGGATTCGAGACGCCCGCCCACACCGGCGATGTCCGGCGAGAGGAAGAACGCGACATATTCCGCGATGCCCGGAACGACGCCGATATGCTCGCCCTTCACATAGAAGAACAGCGGACGCGACACCGGATACCGGCCGGCGGCGATCGTCTCCAGCGTGGGCTCCACGCCCGACACGGTGGCCACCTTCAGCGTGTCGCGGTTCTGGTCATAGAACGACAGGCCGAAGACGCCGACGGTGTTCGGGTTGGACTGAAGGCGCGCGAGAGTCTCGGTGTAATCGCCGGCGATCTCGATCACCACGTCCTGACGGAACGCGGACTGGGCTTCCTTGGGGGCGTCCGCCGGCGGGTTGGACGCCTTGAAGCCGGCGGCGATCACGCGCTCCTCGAACACTTCGCGCGTGCCGTGGTTGGAAGCGGGAATGGCGAGGGCGATGGGCTGGTCGGGAAGCGAGGCGTCCACGTCCTTCCAGCTCTTGTTGGGGTTGGCCACCCACTTGCCGTCGATGAAGAGCTGCGCAGCGATCGCCTTGTAGACATGCACCGGCTCGAGCTTGAAATCTTCCTTGCCGATCGAGACGGCGAAGACGATGCCGTCATAGCCGATCTGGACTTCGCGGATGTCCTTCACACCGTTCTTGTTGCAGGTCTCGATCTCACCGGCGCGAATGCGGCGCGAGGCATTGGCGATGTCGATGGTGGAGGTGCCCACGCCCTCGCAGAACTGGCGCAGGCCGCCGCCCGTGCCGCCCGAACCCACCACGGGGGTCTTGAACTCGGGGTTGGCTGCGCTGAATTCCTCGGCGACGATCGAGGCGAAAGGCAGAACGGTCGAAGATCCGGCGATCTGGATGGTGTCCCGGCTCTGGGCGAAAGCTCCGGTGGTGGCGAATGCCCCGATAATGGCAAGAGCGGCGACGCTCGCCTTGAGTGCGTTCTTCATGATCTCTCTTCCGTATCTGGAGCATGATCCCCAAAAGCAGATGCCACTTTTTGGAAAAGATGATGCTCGAACAAAAAGATAGAGCAATTCTGCATTTCAACGAAAAGTAGAATTGCTCTGGAGAAGCAGGCGGAGGATGCGAAGATCCCGATGAACCGGCGGCGTCATGACATCCCGCCGGTCGTCTTGCCCGGCCCCTTGCGAGGCCGGCTGCGGATGACGCGTCTACAATCACCTGAATCACCGCATGAGAGAACGATATCAGGATAAAACAACATTTCAGAGACAGCATAAGAAGTTGATAATGAATAACAAATAGCATTCTGGCACCATAGCTTCCGCTTTTCGCGAACTCTTCGTCGGCAAGCGGACGCTACGCCCCCGAAGCACCTGGAAGAACTGACCGCCCGGCGGAAAATCGATGATTTTACGATTTTATATTGGAACCGGCGTGCGGCTGACTGTCGCGGCGGCGGCAACGGGCGACCACGCGCCATGGAGATCCGAAGCGGCGGACGTCCCGGTCGAGGCGCTCGGAGGCTCTGTCAATGCATTGATGCGTCGCGTTTTTCCGGCGCAAACAGCCGCCCGGCGAAAAGCGCGCGCTTTTCCGCTCAAGGCTCTATCTTATTGACTTGACGCGTTTTCTTCACGCAAAGCGGTATCCGCTTTGCTTGAAAACGCTTTAGACCGGGATGCGATCAGGTTGAATCGCCATCCCGCTCTAAATTCCATATTTTACCGCAACTTGCGTTCAAGCCGATGGATCGGCTTGAACGCAAGTTGCTCTGCTGTGCATTCTACTGCATCGAAACGGAAAGAAGACCGACATTTCGCAAAAAGCGCCGCCGGAAAACGGCTCGGGGCGATTTTTCGATTCACGCCGAAGGCGTTTTGACGCGCATGCGGCTTGCGCCTGACCACGCACCCTACGCGGGCAGCACGAGACCGTCGCGGATGGTCACGCGGCGATCCATCCGGGCCGCGAGATCGAGATTGTGGGTGGCGATCAGCGCGCCGAGCCGCGAGGCGCGAACCAGCGCGACCAGTGTCGCGAAAACGTGATCGGCGGTTTTGGGGTCCAGGTTGCCGGTGGGTTCATCCGCCAGCAGCAGCCGGGGCGCGTTGGCCACCGCGCGCGCGATGGCGACGCGCTGCTGCTCGCCGCCGGACAGCTCCGCGGGCCGGTGATGCAGGCGCTCGCCGAGCCCGAGAAAGGACAGCAGCTCCTGCGCCCTCTGCACCGCCGTCCGCCTGTCGAGGCCGCGGATGAGCTGGGGCAGGCAGACGTTCTCGAGGGCTGAAAACTCCGGCAGGAGGTGGTGGAACTGATAGACGAAACCGATCTCCAGACGGCGCAGGCGCGTGCGACCGCCGTCGTCCAGCCCCACCGTCGCCTGCTCGCCGATATAGACCTCGCCGGAATCGGGCCGCTCCAGCAGGCCGGCGCAATGCAGCAGCGTCGACTTGCCCGACCCCGACGGCGCCACCAGCGCGACGATCTCGCCGGGCCACACGGCGACATCCGCGCCGCGCAGGATTTCCAGCGATCCTTCTCCCTGCGGGTAGTGGCGCACCACCTGCGACAGGAACAGGGCGGGTGTCGGCGGCGGATTCGTGTGAACCATCTCTGTCAACCGTAGCGCAGGGCTTCGACGGGATCGAGCCGCGCCGCCCGCCAGCTTGGGTAAAGGGTCGCCAGCAGCGACAGCAGCATGGCGGTGAACACCACGGTCGCCACCTCCCCCGGCTCGATCACCGCCGGCAGGCGGCTCAGGAAGTAGATTTCCGCCGAGAACAGCTCCGTGCTGGTCAGCGACGACAGGAAGGAGCGGATGGATTCCACGTTCAGCGTGATCACGAGCCCGAGGAGAAAGCCGGCCAGCGTGCCGGAAATGCCGATGGACGCGCCCGTGATCAGGAACACGCGCATGATGGCGCCGCGCGTCGCGCCGATGGTGCGCAGGGTGGCGATATCGGCGCTCTTGTCCTTCACCAGCATGATGAGGCCGGAGACGATGTTGAGCGCCGCCACGAGCACGATCAGCAGCAAGATCAGGAACATGACGTTGCGCTCGACCTCCAGCGCGCTGAAGAACGTGCGGTTGCGCTGGCGCCAGTCCGTCATCATGATCTGGCGCCCCGCCGCCTGATCGATGGCCGCGCGCGCCTCGTCCACCCGGTCGGCGTCGGCGACGAACACCTCTATGACGCTGACGTCGCCGTCGCGGTTGAAGTAGTTCTGCGCTTCCTCCAGCGGCATGTAGACGAAGGCGGCGTCGAACTCCGACATGCCGATCTCGAAGATCGCCACGATGGGGTATGACTTGATGCGCGGCGCGGTGCCGAAGGGCGTCGCCGCCCCCTTGGGCGACACGACGGTGAGCGTGTCGCCCGCCCGCAGGCTCAGTTGCTCGGCGAGCCGGCGGCCGATGGCCACCCCGCCCTTCTCGTCGAAGCCGGCGAGCGTGCCCTCGCGGACCGTATCGGCGATGAAGGGCGTGGCGGCGAGATCCTGTTCGCGCACCCCGCGCACCAGCACGCCGCCGGCGTTGTAGGGCGAGGAAGCGAGCGCCTGCCCTTCCACCATCGGCACGGCGCGCGTCACGCCGGGCACGGCGGCGATGCGCTCCGATACCTCGACATAATCGCGCAGGGGCGAATCGATGGGAGCGACGAAGATATGGCCGTTGACGCCGATGATCTTGCTCAGAAGCTCGGCGCGAAAGCCGTTCATCACGGACATCACGACGATCAGCGTCGCGACGCCCAGCATGACCCCGGCGAAGGAGAAGCCGGCGATGATCGAAATGAAGCCCTCGCGCCGGCGCGCGCGCAGATAACGCCACGCCAGCAACCATTCGAAGGGCGCGAACGGCCTCGTCGCGCCGGCTTGCGATGCATCGCCGCCTCTCGCCATCGTCCTCGAACCTCTTCTCCCCGGAGCATCGCGCCTTCGCGAACGCCAAGGCGACGCTCCATCCATTCGTTGACGCATCACGCGCCCCGGAAAGCGCGAGCGCCCTCCGGTCCGCCGCCGCGCCGCTTCAGGACGCGCCCGCGGCGATGCGCTCGACGGCATCCTCCACCGACAACAACTCGCGCTCGCCGGTCGCCCGGCGCTTGACCTCGACCTTGCCCTCGGCCAGCGACTTCGGTCCGACCAGCACCTGCCAGGGCGAACCGATCAGGTCGGCGGTCGCGAACTTCGCGCCGGGGCGCTCGTCGCGATCGTCATGCAGCACGTCGAAACCGCGCGCGGCAAACGCCTTCTCCAGCCGGAAGGCCGCGGCGTCGGTGGCCGAATCGCCCACCTTCAGGTTGAGAAGGCTGACATGGAAAGGCGCGACCGGATCAGGCCAGATGATTCCGGCGTCATCGTGGCTCGCCTCGATGATCGCCGCGACCAGCCGCGAGGGGCCGATGCCGTAGGAGCCCATGTGCAGGGTGTGTTCCTGCCCGTCCGGCCCGGTCACGGACGCCTTGAAGGGATCGGAATACTTGGTGCCGAAGTAGAAGATATGCCCCACCTCGATGCCGCGCGCCGACACCTGCTTGGCGGGCGCGATGGCGTCGAAGGTCGCGGGATCGTGCTTTTCCGATGTCGCCGCGTAGAGCGCCGTCCAGCGGTCGAAGATGGCCTGCAACCCTTCCGCGTCGTCGAAATCGGTATCGGCGGGCGGCGCCACGAACTCCAGAAAATCCCGATGGCAGAAAACCTCGCTCTCGCCGGTATCGGCGAGAATGATGAATTCGTGGCTGAGATCGCCGCCGATCGGCCCGGTGTCGGCCTGCATCGGGATGGCCTTGAGTCCCATGCGCGCGAAGGTGCGCAGATAGGCCACGAACATGCGGTTATAGGAATGGCGGGCGCCGGCGGCGTCGATATCGAAGGAATAGGCGTCCTTCATCAGGAATTCGCGCGAGCGCATGGTGCCGAAACGCGGCCTGATCTCGTCGCGGAACTTCCACTGGATATGATAGAGGTTGAGCGGCAGATCCTTGTAGGAGCGCACGAAGGAGCGCACGATATCCGTCACCATCTCCTCGTTGGTGGGGCCGTAGAGCATCTCGCGGTCGTGACGGTCGCGGATACGCAGCATCTCCTTGCCATAGGCCTCGTAGCGCCCCGATTCGCGCCACAGATCCGCCGACTGGACGGTCGGCATCAGGATTTCCTGCGCCCCGGCGCGCGCCTGCTCCTCGCGGATGATGGCGCAGATCCTGTTCAGCACCTTGAGCCCGAGCGGCAGCCAGGCGTAGATGCCCGCCGACTGCTGCCGGATCATCCCGGCGCGCAGCATCAACCGATGCGAGACGATTTCCGCTTCCTTGGGGGTTTCGCGGAGGCTGGGAAGAAAATAGCGGCTGAGACGCATGGGAACCCTGATCGATAAGACAGATGGAATCGCAAAAACCTCTGGATCAAAGGCCATAGCATCTGTAGCGCCATCTGCACACAGGTTTCCGCAAGGCGCTGCCGCGAAGCGGGCCCGACGCGGACACCGCCCGGCGACCATCCGCCCGTGTGCACAAAAAGGTGACAACTTGCCGCGGATGTCGTATGAATCGCCCCGGCTGGCGGTCGGCTGCCCGAAAGGCGGTATCGATGCAGCGGTCCAAGTCTCGGGAGGAAATCAGCCGCGCGCGGTCAACGCCACCAACAAGCGGCAGGTCAATGGCCGCAAAAGGCCCTTTGCGTAGCGGTAGGTTGAGAATTTGGCTGACACTTCACGGCAAGGCTTCGGCCTTGCTTTTTTGTCGGCGCCCGCCTGTCGCATCACAGCGAGACGGTGCGGATCAGCACCTGTACCCCGGCGAAGATCGCCGCCGCCAGCACCGTGGTGACGGCGGCCTTGCGCCACAGACGGGGGCGCTGCGGCGCGCCCGGTTCCGTGCCGGGCTGCACCTCTTCTTCCCACTGGCCGCGCACGCCGAAAGGCAGCACGGCAAACAGCGTGATCCACCAGATGATGAAATAGAGGGCTATCATGCCCGCGGGGCTATCCATGATCGCCTCTGGCTATGGCATCAAGCCGGGAAGTGTATGCGCCTTGCAGGAAAACTCAGCGCGTAAACAAATGGATGGAGCGGCGGCATGTCCCCGTTTGAATCTCCGTCGCTCCGGAGCCGGATTGCGGCGCATCAGACCGTCACGACATGCACATGACAGGTGGGCTTCTTGCCCCACCTGCGTTGCATTTCAGCGCGCACGGCGCGTTCCAGCGCATTCACCACGGAATCGGGATCGCGCCGGCGCGCGCGCGGCAGCGATTCCAGCAATTCGACGACGGTTTCCCCGATGATCTCATCGAAGTTCTGGCCGTCGGGCGTCGCAGCCGGCAGCCCGGAGCTGCCCACGGAAATATCGCCCGCCAGTTCCCCCTTGTCGGAAAGCGCCACGGCAATCGAAATGACACCGGAGAAACCCAGCCTGCGCCGCTCGGGCACGGCGCGCTCGGCGGCGCTGATGAGCAGATCGCCATCCTGATACACGCGCCCGACCGGCACCTCGTCGATGACGGCGGCATCGCCGGGCGCGAAACGCACCACATCCCCGTCTTCCGCGTTGAGCACGGTACCGACGCCCTGCTTGCGCGCGAAATCGCGATGCGCCGCCAGATGCAGCGGCTCGCCATGCACGGGCAGCACGATCTTCGGCCGCACCCAGCGATACATCTGCTCCAGTTCGCCCCGGCGCGGGTGGCCGGAAACATGCACGAGCGCATCGCGATCCGTGATCACCTCGACGCCGCGCCGCACCAGATTGTTGATGATGCCGCTGATGGCTTTCTCATTGCCCGGAATGGCGCGCGACGAGAAAATCACGCGGTCGCCCGACGCCAGCGAGATATCGGGGTGGTTGTCGACGGCGACTCGCGCCATCGCCGCCCGCGGCTCGCCCTGGCTGCCGGTGAGCAGCGCCACCACCTTGTCGCGCGGCAACTGGTCCCAGGTTTCCGATGATCTGAACGGCGGCAGGCCATCGAAATAGCCGAGTTCCCCCGCAACGCCGATCACGCGGTCCATCGCGCGCCCCACGACCACCACCTCGCGTCCAGCCTTCGCCGCGGCCTCGGCCACGGCACGGATGCGCGCCACGTTGGAGGCGAAAGTCGTCACCGCCACCCGCGCCGGCGCTTCGGCGATCAGCTTGACCAGCGACGCTGCGACAGCAGTCTCGCTTTCGCTGGCGCCGTCGCTCGTGGCGTTGGTGGAATCGCACACCATCGCCAGAACGCCCTCGTCGCCGATCGCCGACAGGCGCGCGCCGTCTGTCGGAACGCCGACGAAAGGCGTTGGGTCGATCCGCCAGTCGCCCGTATGGAGCACCGTGCCCAACGGCGTGCGAATCGCCAGCGCCGTCGCCTCCGGGATCGAATGCGCGACGGGCACGAACTCGATGTCGAACGGCGGCAACGCGATCCGCGCGCCCGGTTTCACCGTCTTGAGCGGGATACGCGGCGCGCCGGGCTCCGAGAGCCGCCGCGTTTCCAGCAGTCCCGCAGCAAAAGGCGTGCAATGGACCGGCGCATCGAGATGCGGCCACAGCTTCGCCAGCGCGCCGATATGATCCTCATGCGCATGGGTGATGACGATGCCGATGAGATCGCGCCGCTCCTCCGAGATGAAACGGATATCGGGGAACACCAGATCGACGCCAGGCGCCTCCTCCCCGGCAAAGCTGATGCCGCAATCGACCATGATCCATTTGCGGCGATCCTCGGGGCCGAAGCCGTAAAGCCCGAGATTCATGCCGATCTCGCCAAGCCCCCCGAGGGCGACGAATACCAGATCGTCCGCGCGACGCGCCATAGGCTGTCAATCCTTCCGTACCGTCGCAGCCGAGCCGAAATGAACCTCACCCGCAGCGATCGCCACGACCTGCCCATCCGCCCGCTGCATGATCAGACGACCTGAATCGTCTATTGTTTCGAACACGCCCTTCAGAGCGCCTCCGGCCGTCTGCACGTTCACCGGCGCACCGAGCCCCGATGCGCGCTCGAGCCACAGATCCCGGATGACCGCCATGCCGCGCCCGTCATCCCAAAGTCCTATACAGCGATGCCACTCCTCGGCAAGCGCCATGAACAGCGTTTGCGCCGAAATCGCCGCCCCCAGGGATAGAAGCGAGGCCGCCGGATAGGGCAGACCGGGCGGCGCCGCCACGGCGTTGACGCCGATGCCCACCACCACCAGCCGCTTTCCAGACTCGAGCGGCTCGCTTTCAAGCAGGATACCGGAGAGCTTCGCTCCGTCCGCCAGCACGTCGTTGGGCCATTTGAGACTGATGCGCCCGCGCAGAAAAGGCGCGGCCCGCACGATCGCCCGCTCCACCGCGACGCCGGCCACGAAGCCGAGGGTCGCGGCCGCGGCCACCGTCACATCCGTGGTCATCAGCAGACTTGCGGCGAGATTGCCCTGTGGGGAGGTCCATGCCCTGTTCCGGCGCCCGCGCCCGCCGAGCTGATGGCCGGTCACGACCCACAGCGGGCCGGGATCGCCCGCACGGCCGCGCCCCATCGCCTCGGTATTGGTGGAACCGCTCAACACGTCAAAAGCCGCCAGTCTGAAACCGGCGGCCTCGACTTCGGGCGACAGGGAAAAACCGCCGTCCGACACCATCAGAACAGGGACTTTGCGGCCGTCGCGGCTGCGCCGACGAGAGGCGCGGGCACCACCCAGAACAGCAGCACGACGATGCTGGATGCGCCGAGCACCGCCTTGAGCACCGGCGTCATCGGCTCATAGGGCGTCGTCGCCTCATCGAAATAGATGATCTTGACGACGCGCAGATAGTAATAGGCGCCGACGACGCTCGTCAGCACGCCGATCACAGCCAGCGTATAGAGCCCCGCCTCGATCGCCGCCCCGAATACATAAAGCTTGCCGAAGAAGCCGGCCCACGGCGGGATACCCGCGAAGGAAAAGAAGATCATGGCGAAGAAGAACGCCATCGCCGGCTGCGTCCGCGACAGGCCGGCGAGATCGTCGATGCGGTCCACATAGACATTGCCGTTGCGCAGCGCCAGGATACCGGCAAAGGCGCCGAGCGTGGTGGCGAGATAGATCGCCATGTAGATCAGCACCGCCTCGACGCCCTGCGGCGTGCCCGCCGCGAGCCCGACCAGCGCATAACCCATATGACCGATGGACGAATAGGCCATCAGCCGCTTGATGCTGCGCTGCCCGATGGCCGCGAACGAGCCGAGCGCCATCGAGGCGAAAGCCACGACCACGAGGATCTGCTGCCATTGATCGACAATGGCGGGGAACACGCCCGCCAGCACGCGCACGGTCAGCGCCATGGCCGCCATCTTGGGCGCGGCCGCGAGAAACGCGGTGACGGGCGTGGGCGCGCCCTCATACACGTCGGGCGTCCACATATGGAACGGAACCGCCGAAATCTTGAACGCGAGCCCGGCGATGATGAACACCAGCCCGAAGATGAACACGACGCCGTGCCCGCCGGCGAGCGAGGCGGCGATGTCCTGGAACACGATGCTGCCCGTCATGCCGTAGACCAGCGAGGAACCGTAGAGCAACATGCCCGACGACAGCGCGCCCAGCACGAAATACTTCAGCCCGGCCTCGGTGGAGCGCGCGTTGTCGCGATCGAAGGCGGCGATGACGTAGATCGCCAGGCTCTGCAACTCCAGCCCGACATACAGGATGAGCAGGCTGTTGGCGGAGATCATCATCAGCATGCCGAGCGTCGACAGCAGGACGAGCACCGGAAACTCGAACTTGTCGAGCCCTTCGCGTGCGAAGAACTCGCGCGACAGGGCGATCGCTACCGCCGAGCCGATCAGCGCCAGTATCTTCCAGAAGCGGGCGAAGCCGTCGACGATGAAGGAACCGCTGAGGGTCACGACTGTCTCGCCGCCTTGCAGGGCGACCGCCGCGCCCGCCAGCACCAGAAGGACAAGCGCCAGCGCGTTGACGAGGCCGCTCGAGCGATCCCCCCGGATCGCGCCGATCAGCAGCAGAAAAAGCGAGCCGACCGCCAGCAGCAGCTCAGGCAGGACCACGCCGATCGCAGGAAGTGTCTCGGATGTCATCGCTCTGGCCTCACTGCACGCTTACGGCGGCGGTCTTGACGAGCGCCAGCGCCGCTTCTGTGGATTTCAGCAATTGCTCCGTCGCCGGAGCGAACACGTTCAGGATGTCGTCGGGCTGCACGCCATACCAGATGATGAGCAGGATCAGCGGCACCACGGCGGCGATCTCCCGCCGGTCCAGATCGGGAATGAGCTTCAGGCTCTCCTTCTCCAGCGGTCCGAAGATCACGCGGCGATAGAGCCACAGCGCGTAGGGCGCGGAAAGAATGAGGCCCGTCGCCGCGAAGAAGGCCACCCACGGATTGGCTCGGAAAGCGCCGGCCAGCGTCAGGAACTCGCCGATGAAGCCCGAGGTCCCCGGCAGGCCGATGTTCGCCATCGTGAACACCATGAAGGCCACCGCATAATGCGGCATGCGGTGCACCAGCCCGCCGTAGGCGGCGATGTCGCGCGTGTGCATGCGGTCATAGATGATGCCGACGCCGAAGAACAGCGCGCCCGAGACGATCCCGTGCGAGATCATCTGGAACATCGCGCCCTGAATGCCTTGCTCGGTGAGCGTGAACAGGCCCATCGTCACGAAGCCCATGTGCGCGATGGAGGAATAGGCGATCAGCTTCTTGATGTCCTGCTGGGCCAGCGCCACGAGCGAGGTGTAGATGATCGCCACCACCGACAGCGCGAAGACGAGCGGCTGGAAGTAGAGCGAGGCTTCAGGAAACATGGGGATCGAGAAGCGGATGAAGCCGTAGCCGCCCATCTTCAGCATGATGCCGGCCAGGATCACCGATCCCGCCGTCGGCGCCTCGACGTGCGCGTCCGGCAGCCATGTATGCACCGGCCACATCGGCATCTTCACCGCGAACGAGGCGAAGAACGCCAGCCACAGCCAGATCTGGAGGGACGATCCGAACTTGAACGTCTGCAAGGTGGGAATGTCCGTGGTGCCTGCCTGCCAGTACATGGCGAGGATGGCGAGGAACATCAGCAGCGAGCCGAGCAGCGTGTAGAGAAAGAACTTGAAACTGGCGTAGATACGCCGCTTCCCGCCCCAGATGCCGATGATGAGGAACATCGGAATGAGGCCGGCCTCGAAGAATACGTAGAACAGCACGAGGTCGAGCGCCACGAACACGCCGAGCAGCGTCGTCTCCAGCACGAGGAACGCGACGTAATAGGCGCGCACGCGCGTGTCGATGGAATTCCACGAGGCGGCGATGCAGAACGGCATCAGGAAGGTGGTCAGCAGCACCAGCGGAAACGAGAACCCGTCCACGCCGAGCTTGAACGCCACCGTTTCCGCCAGCCACGGATGCGTCTCGACGAGCTGGAAGGCGGGATCGGCCGCATCGAACCGGCCCCACGCCACCAGCGACAGAACGAAGGTGACGAGGGTCGTCGCCAGCGCGATGGACCGCGCGTTGGAGCGGACGGCGGCATCGTCGCCGCGCAGCGTCAGGATGACCGCCGCGCCGACCAGCGGCAGCAACAGCAGGCCTGAGAGGATGCCAAGCCCAAACATCAGATCGCGCCCCCGAAAATGTACCAGGTCACAAAGGCCGCGACACCGACGAGCATCGCGAAGGCGTAATGATAGACATAGCCCGATTGCAGCCTCACGACGCGTCCGGTGACGTCGAGCACACGGGCCGAGACGCCGTCAGGCCCGAAACCGTCGATCAGCCAGCCGTCGCCCTGCTTCCAGAAGAACTTGCCGAGCCACTTCGCCGGACGCACGAACAGCCGCTCGTACAGCTCGTCGAAGTACCACTTGTTCAGCAGGAAGCGGTAAAGCAGCGGGTTGGCGGCCGCGAGCTGACGCGGCTTTGCCGGATCGAGCACGTAGAACCACAGCGCGAGCAGGAAGCCGGAGATCATCATCACGAACGGCGCGAGCTTCACCCACAAGGGCACGTCATGCATGTCGTGCAGGATGTGGTTGTGCTCACCCGTGAAGATCGCCCCCTTCCAGAAGGCGTCATAGCCTTCGCCGATGAAGGCGCCATAGAATGCCAGGCCGGCAAGGATCGCCCCCGCGGAGAGCACGACCAGCGGACCGAGCATCACCCAGGGGCTCTCATGCGGCGTGTGATCGTGGCCGTGATGATCGTCATGCGCGTGATCGTCATGCGCGTGATCGTCGTGCGTGTGGGCGGCATGGGCATGGTCGTCGTGCGCATGATCGTCGTGCGCGTCATGCCCCCAGCGCGGCTTGCCCTCGAAGGTGAGGAAATACAACCGCCATGAGTAGAACGATGTCATCAGCGCGGCGAGCACCGTCGAGATGAAGGCGAAGGTGGCGCCCGGCGCATGCGAGGCATAGGCGGCCTCGATGATCGCATCCTTGGAGTAGAAGCCCGCCGTGAAGGGAAAACCCGTCAGCGCCAGCGTGCCGATGGTCATCGCGATCGCCGTGAGGGGAATATGCTTGCGCAGGCCCCCCATCTTGCGCATGTCCTGCTCGTGATGCATCGCGTGGATGACCGAGCCCGCGCCAAGGAACAGCAGCGCCTTGAAGAAGGCATGCGTGAACAGGTGGAACACACCCGCGCTATAGGCCCCGACGCCCAGCGCCACGAACATGTAGCCGAGCTGCGAACACGTCGAATAGGCGATGACGCGCTTGATGTCGTTCTGGACGAGCCCGATGGTCGCGGCGAAAAATGCCGTCGTCGCGCCGACCACGATGACCACGGAGGATGCGTCCGGCGCATATTCGAACACCGGCGACATGCGCGTCACCATGAACACGCCGGCCGTCACCATGGTGGCGGCATGAATGAGCGCGGAGACCGGCGTCGGCCCCTCCATCGCATCCGGCAGCCAGGTGTGCAGCAGGAACTGCGCCGACTTGCCCATCGCACCCACGAACAGCAGCAGCGACACCAAAGTCAGCGCATGCCAGTCGAAGCCGATGAAATGGAAGGTCGCGTCCTTGAATTCTTCCGTGCGGGAGAAGATGTCGGTGAAGCCAACCGAGCCGAACAGCACGAAGATCAGCAGCATGCCGAGCATGAAGCCGAAGTCGCCGACGCGGTTGACGATGAAGGCTTTCATCGCCGCCGCGCAGGCGGACGGCTTCGAATACCAGAAGCCGATCAGCAGGTAGCTCGCGAGACCCACGCCCTCCCAGCCGAAGAACATCTGCACCAGATTGTCACCCGTCACCAGCATCAGCATGGCGAAGGTGAACAGCGACAGGTAGGCGAAGAAGCGCGGCCTGTCGGGGTCCTCGTGCATGTAGCCGATGGAGTAGAGATGCACCAGCGCCGACACCGTGTTGACGACGACGAGCATCACCACCGTCAGCGTGTCGATGCGCAACGCCCAGTCGACCACGAGGGTGCCGGACGTGATCCAGCGCGCGACCGGAACCGTGAACGTTTCCGCCCCGAAGCCGACCGAGATGAAGGCCACCCACGACAGCAGGGCCGAGACCCCGAGCAACGAGGTCGTGACGATCTCGCTGGCGCGCGCGCCGATGAAGCGGCCGAAAAGGCCCGCGACAAGAAAGCCGACAAGCGGCAGAAAGACGATTGCCTGATACATTCGGCTTGGCCCTCAGCCCTTCATCAGATTGATGTCCTCAACCGCGATGGTGCCGCGGTTGCGGAAGTAGACCACCATGATGGCGAGGCCGATGGATGTCTCGGCCGCCGCCACCGTCAACACCAAAAGCGCGAAGATCTGCCCCGCGATGGTGTTGGTGAAGATCGAGAAAGCGACGAGGTTGATGTTCACCGCCAGCAGGATCAGTTCGACCGACATCAGGATGACGATCACGTTCTTGCGGTTGATGAAGATGCCGAACACGCCCAGCGTAAACAGCACCGCCGCCACCGTGAGGTAATGAACGAGCCCGATTTCCATTTTCCCTCAGCCCCCTCAAACGCCTTGCCGGGACGGCACTTTCTTCAACTCGACGACATCCTTGTGCGAGCGCGCCACCTGCACGGCGATGTCCTGGCGCTTCACGCCCGGCTTGTGGCGCAGGGTGAGCACGATCGCCCCCACCATCGCGACCAGCAGCACGAAGGCGGCCGCCTGGAAGGCGAACAGATACTGCGTATAGAGCACATGGCCGATGGCTTCCGTGTTCGTCAGCCCCGCTGCCGGCGCATCGGCCGCAGCGCCCGCCGCCACCTGAAGGCTGGCGGGATCGGCGAACAGCGTGCCCACCACCATGACGAGCTCGATGAGGAACACGATCGCCACCAGCGCGCCGACCGGCAGATATTGCAGGAAGCCCGCCTTCAGCTCGGCAAAGTCCACGTCGATCATCATCACGACGAACAGGAACAGCACCGCCACCGCGCCCACGTAGACGACGACGAGCATCATTGCCAGGAATTCCGCCCCGATCAGGACGAACAGGCCCGCTGCGTTGAAAAACGCGAGGATCAGGAACAGCACCGACGTCACAGGGTTGCGCCCGGCGATCACCATGAACGCCGACGCGATGCAGATACCCGCAAACAGATAGAAGAAGGCCGCTGCCGCCATGCCCGTTCCCGCCTTTGATGGCCGTGTCGTCGATGTCGTGACGATGCAGCCGATTGATCTCGAAACACCGAACCCGGCAGGTTCACGTTTTCTTGCCGGGTTCCAGAATCACCTGTAAGGCGCATCCGCCGCGATGTTGCGGGCGATTTCCCGCTCCCAGCGCGCACCGTTGGCGAGCAGCCGCTCCTTGTCGTAGTAGAGCTCCTCGCGCGTTTCCGTCGCGAACTCGAAGTTCGGCCCCTCGACGATCGCGTCGACGGGGCAAGCCTCCTGGCAGAAGCCGCAATAGATGCACTTCACCATGTCGATATCGTAACGCGTCGTGCGGCGCGTGCCGTCGTTGCGGCGCGGACCCGCCTCGATGGTGATGGCCTGCGCCGGACAGATCGCCTCGCACAACTTGCAGGCGATGCAGCGTTCTTCCCCGTTGGGATAGCGGCGCAAGGCGTGTTCGCCGCGAAACCGCGGGCTGAGCTGCCCTTTTTCATAAGGGTAGTTCAATGTCGCCTTGGGCTTGAAGAAATACCGCATCGACAGCAAAAATGCCGATACGAACTCCTTCAGGAACAGCGCCTTAGCAGCCTGATCGAGCCTCATCGCCCGCCTCGCTCTCTCGCATGATCCCGAAAAGCGGAAACCGCCTTTCGGAAAAGATTATGCTCACACAACAGGATAGAACATTTCCGCGAAAGGCCGAAATGTCCTGAACACCGCGCAACCGCACGAACTCAACCGCCGATGGCGAGGCCGATCAGAAAGCCCGCCACCGGAAACAGGATCACCGTGCCGGCCCAGACCATCCGGCGAAAACCGGTGGCCCAGCGCTCAAGCTCCGCCCGCGTCATGCTCACCGGCTCCTCCTCGTCGCGCTCCGCCGCGTCGAGCCAGGCTCCGATGACACGGGACACGAGCCCGTGCCCGATCAACCCCATCGACAGGCCCAGAAGCCCGCCGACAACCGCCGCCTGCGGCAGGAATGCCGGCAGACTCACCCCGCCTGCGCCCAGCCCGTCAGTTGCAGCACGAACGCAACCGCGATCACCATGACGAGCGAGATCGGCAGAAACACCTTCCAGCCGAGCCGCATCAACTGGTCATAGCGATAGCGCGGCACGAAGGCCTTGGTCATGGCGAACATGAAGAACACCAGCGACACCTTGATCGTGAACCACACCACGCCCGGCACCCAGGTGAACGGCGCGAAGCCGATCGGCGATGTCCAGCCCCCCAGGAACAGGATCGTGGTCATCGCGCACATCAGCATGATCGACACATATTCGCCGAGCATGAACAGCAGGTATGGCGTCGAGCCGTATTCAACCATGAAGCCGGCCACGAGTTCCGATTCGGCTTCCGCCAGATCGAAGGGCGGGCGGTTCGTCTCGGCCAGCGCCGAGATGAAGAAGATCACCAGCATCGGGAACAGCGGCAGCCAGTACCAGTTCAGGAACGTCAGCCACGGCAGGCCGAGCGCGCTCGCCAGCCCGTAATCCTGCTGCGCGCGCACGATCTCGTTGAGATTGAGCGACCCGGCGCACATCAGCACCGTGACGATGACGAAGCCGATCGACACCTCGTAGCTGACCATCTGCGCCGCCGAGCGCAGCGCGGAAAGAAAGGGATACTTCGAGTTCGACGCCCAGCCGCCGATGATGATGCCGTAGACGCCCAGTGACGAAATCGCCAGAATGTAAAGCACCCCGACATTGATATCGGCGATGGCCCAGCCGTCCGCCACCGGAATCACCGCCCATGCGGAGAGCGCCAGCACGCACGTAAGCAGGGGCGCGAGCAGGAACAGGAACTTGTTCGAGCTGTCGGGAACCGTCGGCTCCTTGAACACGAACTTCAGCAAGTCCGCGAAGGACTGGAACAGCCCGTAAGGCCCGACGACGTTCGGCCCGCGCCGCAACTGCACCGCGGCCCAGATCTTGCGGTCGGCGAGCAGGATATAGGCGATGAACACCAGCAGGGCGACGAGCAGCAGCAGGCTCTTGCCGAGGATGAGCAGCACTGTCAGCAGCGTTTCCATCGACCGGCTCCTATTCCGCGGCCTGGCGGGTCACGCCCAGCGCCAGCGCCGAGCATTCCGCCATGATCGCCGATGCGCGGGCGATCGGGTTGGTCAGGTAAAAATCCGTCACGGGCGATTCGAAGCCCGCCCGTTCAACCGCGCCGCCGAGAGCCGCGAGGCGCTCGACGGTCGCCGGATCGGCCGGCTCCACCGTGTCGATCTTCGCCAGATGCGGATGCGACACGAAAAGCGACTGGCGCAATTGCGCGATATTGTCGAACGGCAGCCGGTGGCCGAGCACATCCGACAGCGCGCGGATGATCGCCCAGTCCTCACGCGCCTGCCCCGGCGGAAACACCGCCCGGTTGGCGATCTGCGCGCGACCTTCCGTATTCACGTAAATGCCGGACTTTTCGGTGTAGGCGGCGCCCGGCAGGATCACGTCGGCGCGATGCGCGCCCTGATCGCCATGGGTCCCGATATAGACCACGAACGGCCCCGGCGCGACCTTGATCTCGTCCGCGCCGAGCAGGAACAGTACGTCGACGCCGCCGGCCGCCTGACGGGCGGCATCGATGCCGCCCTCGCCCGGCACGAGGCCGAGATCGAGCGACCCCACGCGCGCGGCCGCCGTGTGCAGCACGGAGAAACCGTTCCAGCCCTCTTTGACGGCGCCCACGGCGAGCGCCGCCCGCGCCGCCAGCGACAGCACGGCAAGACCGTCCGCCCGCGTCAATGCGCCCTGACCGATGACGATCAGCGGCCTTTCGGCCTGCTTCAGCACTTCCGCGAAGGAATGCGTGCCGTCGGTGATCGCGGCCAGCGTCTCGGGACCGGCGCCGAGATATTCGTGCGTATAGGTCAGATCGACCGGCTCGCCGATCACGCCGACCGGCAGGTTGCCGGCCCGCCAGCGCTCGCGGATGCGGGCGTTCAACACCGCCGCCTCGCGGCGCGGATTGGCGCCGACGAGCAACACCGCATCCGCCTCGTGCACACCCGCGATCGTCGCGTTGAAGACATAGCTCGCGCGCCCGAGGATGGGATCGAGCACCGTGCCGTCCTGCCGCCCGTCGATATTGGGGGAGCCGAGCCGGGCGAGCAGCGACTTGATCGCGAAGCTCTCCTCGACCGCCGCCAGATCGCCGACGATGGCGCCGATCCGGTCCGCGGCCGTCGCCTTCACCTTGTCCGCGATCCGCGCGAACGCTTCCTGCCAGGAGGCGGGACGCAGCCGGCCGTCGTCACGCACATAGGGGCGGTCGAGGCGCTGCGTCTTCAGCCCGTCCCAGATGAAGCGCGTCTTGTCGGAAATCCATTCCTCGTTGATCGCCTCGTTGGTGCGCGGCAGCACGCGCATCACCTCGCGCCCGCGCGCATCCACCCGGATGGCGGAGCCCAGCGCATCCATCACATCGACGGATTCGGTCTTGAGCAACTCCCACGGGCGCGCCTTGAACATGTAGGGCTTCGAGGTCAGCGCGCCGACGGGGCAGAGGTCGATGACGTTGCCTTGCAGCTCCGAGCGCATGGCGCTCTCGAGATAGGTGGTGATCTCCATGTCCTCGCCGCGGCCGATGGCGCCGAGATCCGGCACGCCGGCCACCTCGGTGACGAAGCGGATGCAGCGCGTGCAATGGATGCAGCGGTTCATGGAAGTGCGCACCAGCGGGCCGATGTACTTGTTCTCGACCGCGCGCTTGTTCTCGGCGTAACGGCTCGTATCGACGCCGTAAGCCATGGCCTGATCCTGCAAGTCGCACTCGCCGCCCTGGTCGCAGATCGGGCAGTCGAGCGGATGGTTGATGAGCAGGAACTCCATCACCCCTTCACGCGCCTTCTTGACCATCGGCGAGCGGGTGAGCACCACCGGCGGCTCGCCGTTGGGACCGGGACGCAGGTCGCGCACGTTCATGGCGCAGGAAGCGGTGGGCTTGGGCGGGCCGCCCTTCACCTCGACGAGGCACATGCGGCAATTGCCGGCAATCGACAGCCGCTCGTGGAAGCAGAAGCGCGGCACTTCCGCGCCCGCCGCCTCGCACGCCTGCAACAGCGTGTATTCCGCCGGGACGTCGATCTCGTTGCCGTCTACGATGAGCTTTGCCATCGACCTTTCCCTCACTCCGCCGCCACAAGTGCCGGATGACCTTGCACCGGGTCGCTATGCGGATTGGCCGCATAATCGTCGATGCGCTTCTCGATCTCGTGACGGAAATGCCGGATCAAGCCCTGAATCGGCCAGGCCGCCGCGTCGCCCAGCGCGCAGATCGTGTGGCCTTCCACACGCGTCGTCACGTCGAGCAGCAGGTCGATCTCGCGCTTCTGCGCCCTGCCCTCGGCCATGCGCGTCATGACGCGCCACATCCAGCCGGTGCCCTCGCGGCAGGGCGTGCACTGGCCGCAGCTCTCGTGTTTGTAGAAAGCCGAGATGCGCGCGATCGCCCGCACGATATCGGTGGACTTGTCCATCACCATCACCGCCGCCGTGCCGAGGCCCGAACGCAGCCCGCGCAGGGTGTCGAAATCCATCGGTGCATCGATGATCTGCTCGGCCGGCACCACCGGCACCGACACGCCGCCGGGAATGACCGCGAGCAGGTTGTCCCAGCCGCCGCGCACGCCGCCGCAATGGCGGTCGATCAACTCGCGGAAGGTCAGGCCCATGGCCTCTTCCACATTGCAGGGCTTGTTGACGTGCCCCGAGATGCAGAACAGTTTCGTGCCGACGTTGTTCGGCCGGCCGATCCCCGAGAACCACGCGGCGCCGCGCCGCAGGATCGTGCCCGCGACCGCGATCGATTCCACGTTGTTCACCGTCGTCGGGCAGCCGTAGAGGCCCATGTTGGCCGGAAACGGCGGCTTGAGGCGCGGCATGCCCTTCTTGCCTTCGAGGCTTTCGAGCAGCGCCGTTTCCTCGCCGCAGATATAGGCGCCGGCGCCGTGATGCACGTAAATATCGAAGGGATAGCCGTGCACGTTGTCCTTGCCCACGAGCTTCGCCTCGTAGGCCTCGTCGACAGCCTTTTGCAGCGCGATGCGCTCGGCGATGTACTCGCCGCGCAGATAGACATAAGCCGCGTGCGCCCCCATGGCGAAGGAAGCGAGCATGCAGCCCTCGACCAGCAGATGCGGGTCGTGGCGCAGGATCTCGCGGTCCTTGCAGGTGCCGGGCTCCGATTCGTCGGCGTTGACCACCAGATAATGCGGCCGGCCATCCGACTTCTTCGGCATGAACGACCACTTGAGGCCGGTCGAGAAGCCCGCGCCGCCGCGCCCGCGCAGGCCCGACGCCTTCATCTCGTTGATGATCCAGTCGCGGCCCTTCTCCAGCAGGAACTTCGTGCCGTCCCAGTTGCCGCGCTTGAGCGCTTCCTGGAGGCCGGGGCTGCGCAGGCCGTAGAGATTGGTGAAGATGCGATCCCTGTCGTGCAACATCGCGATCACTCCTTCGCCTTGCTGTCGGCCAATTTTTCGTCGGCCAACTTCTGATCGGCCTTGCGAGCCTCCGCCTCGGGCGCGGTGGCGGGCGAGGCCGCTTCCTTGTGCTCGGGCTTGATCGGATCCTTGCCTTCGGCGACCCGCTGGGCGGGCGCCTGCGCGGCCTGCTCGCCCGGACGGGTCGTCGCGGGCTTTGCCGGATCGGGCAATACCGCGTCGCGCGCAGCCTGCGCCTTCTCCGCAGCGGCCTTCGTCTCCGCTTCCGCCCTGGCGCGCGCCTCCTCTTCCTCGAAGCGCTTGCGCCAGCTCCCGATCACCGAGCCGTCGTACAGCGCGGGATCGAGGAGCGTATTGACCGCATCCTGCGGCTCCGAGGCCACGCGCCCGTTCTGCGGGCCGGGCTTCACCGGCCGGCCGGCGGCAAGATCATCGAGCAGCCTGTTGAAGTTCTCGGGCGTCAGATCCTCGTAATAATCATCGTTGATCTGCACCATGGGCGCGTTGCAGCAGGCGCCGAGACATTCCACCTCGAGCCACGAGAACAGGCCGTCCTCGGTTATATGGCCCTGATGGCCGATGCGTTCCTCCAGCACGTCCTGGATTTCCTGCGCCCCGCGCAGCCGGCACGGCGTCGTGCCGCAGAACTGGATGAAGTAGCGCCCCACCGGTTGCAGGTTGAACATGGTGTAGAAGGTCGCGACCTCCAGCACCCGGATGTAGGGCATCTTCAACAGCTCGGCGATGGTGCGGATCGCCGGTTCCGACACCCAGCCGCCGCCCTGCTCCTGCGCCTTCCACAGCAGCGAGATCACGGCCGAGGCTTGCCGCCCCTCCGGGTATTTGGCGATGATCCGCTCAGCCCAAGCCGTGTTCTCCGGCGTGAAGGCGAAACCTTCCGGCTGAATTTCCTTTGGCGCTAGCCTGCGAACGGACATACCGTCACCCACTTCCTTGATCGCGTGAGAAGTTCAGCGATCCACCTCACCGAACACGATATCGATCGAGCCGAGAATGGCCGACACGTCGGCCAGCATGTGGCCGCGGCACAGAAAATCCATGGCCTGAAGATGGGCGAAGCCCGGCGCGCGGATCTTGCAGCGGTAGGGCTTGTTGGTGCCGTCCGCCACGAGATAGACGCCGAACTCGCCCTTCGGCGCCTCCACGGCCGCGTAAACCTCGCCCGCCGGCACATGGAAGCCTTCCGTAAACAGCTTGAAGTGATGGATGAGCGCTTCCATCGAACGCTTCATGTCGCCGCGCCTGGGCGCCACCACCTTGTGATCCGCGCTCGACACCGGCCCCTGCCCCGCCGGCTCGCGCAGCTTGGCGATGCATTGGCGCATGATGCGCACGGACTGGCGCATCTCCTCCATGCGAATCACCTGCCGGTCGTAGCAGTCGCCGTTCTTGCCGACGGGAATGTCGAATTCCATCTCGTCGTAGCACTCGTAGGGCTGCGCCCGGCGCAGGTCCCATGCCGCACCCGAACCGCGCACCATCGCGCCCGAAAACCCCCACGCCCAGCAATCCTCCAGCGACACGACGCCGATATCGACGTTGCGCTGCTTGAAGATGCGGTTGGTCAACACGAGATCTTCCAGATCGTCGCAGACCTTCAGGAACGGATCGCAGAAAGCCTCGATGTCGTCGACGAGATCGGGGGGCAGATCCTGATGCACGCCGCCGGGACGGAAGTAATTGGCGTGAAGCCGCGCCCCGCAGGCCCGCTCGTAGAAGATCATCAGCTTCTCGCGCTCCTCGAAGCCCCACAGCGGCGGGGTGAGCGCGCCGACGTCCATCGCCTGCGTGGTGAAGTTCAGCAAATGCGCCAGAATGCGGCCGATCTCCGAATACAGCACCCGGATGAGTTGCCCGCGACGCGGCACGTCGATGCCGAGAAGTTTCTCGATCGCGAGCACGAAAGCGTGCTCCTGGTTCATCGGCGCCACGTAGTCGAGCCGGTCGAAATACGGCGTCGCCTGAAGATAGGTCTTGTATTCGATCAGCTTCTCGGTGCCGCGGTGCAGCAGGCCGATGTGCGGATCGACCCGCTCCACGACCTCGCCGTCAAGCTCCAGCACGAGACGCAACACGCCGTGCGCGGCCGGATGCTGGGGGCCGAAGTTGATGTTGAAGGTGCGAACGTCCGCTTCAGCCATGATTGCCGTCCTGAGCGCCGGTGAAGAAGGCGATCGTTTCCGCCTCCGTCATCTTCTTCGTATCGTTGGCGAGAGCGTAGTAGCCGGGCTTGCAATCGTAGAAGATCTCGCTCGTCAGCCGCACGCCGTCATGACCGTCGAAAGCGGCGACCGCCACCACGCTGTGCGTGCCGTCCTTCGCCCGCCAGAACAGCGACGAGCCGCATTCGCGGCAGAAACCGCGCTCGCCCCACTGTGACGAATCGTAGACGCCGAGGGCATCGCCCTTCACCACCGTGAGATCGGCGCAGGCGCGGGTGATCGAGATGCCGCCGGCCCACCGCTGGCACATCGTACAATGACAGACGCCGGCCTCATCGTTTTCCGGCGCGGCGGTCAGCTCGACCGCGCCGCACAGGCACCGGGCGTTCATGACAGCATGGCCCATGATCACTTGCCTCCCGCCTTTTCATCGCCGGGCAGCACGTATTCGGTGCCCTCCCACGGCGACAGGAAATCGAAAGTGCGAAACTCCTGCACGAGCTTCACGGGCTCGTAGACGACGCGCTTGCGCTCGTCGTCGTAACGCACCTCGACATAGCCGGTGAGCGGAAAATCCTTGCGCAGCGGATGCCCCTCGAAACCGTAATCCGTGAGCAGGCGGCGCAGGTCGGGATGGTCGGCGAACAGCACGCCGTAAAGATCGTAAGTCTCGCGCTCGTACCAGTCGGCCGACGGAAACACGCCGACCGCGCTCGGCACCGGCGTGAACTCGTCGGTCGCCACCTTCACCCGGATGCGCCGGTTATGGCGCGGCGACAGCAGATGGTAGACGACATCGAAGCGCTCGTCCCGATCGGGATAATCGACGCCGCAGATATCGGTGAAATTGACGTAGAGGCAATCCGCGTCGTCACGCAGATGGGTCAGCACCGCGACGATCGCCTCCCGCCGCGCCAGCACGGTCAGCTCCCCATAGGCGACCACGGTGCCGATGACCGCATCGGGAAGCGCCGCGGCGATAGCCGCGCCGTGTTGCTCCAGCGGCGACAGCACCGGCGCAGCCTCTGCAGCGCCCTGTCCGTTGTCCTCGCGCTCGTTTCCCACGCGGCTGTTTCCCACGCTCATGGCCACTGCCTCCTAGCGCTCGATCGTGCCGATGCGGCGGATCTTCTTTTGCAGAAGCAGCACGCCGTAGAGCAGCGCCTCCGCCGTGGGCGGGCAACCCGGCACGTAGATGTCCACCGGCACCACGCGGTCGCAGCCGCGCACCACGGAATACGAATAATGGTAGTAGCCGCCGCCGTTGGCGCACGAGCCCATCGAGATGACGTAGCGCGGCTCCGGCATCTGGTCGTAAACCTTGCGCAGCGCCGGCGCCATCTTGTTGGTCAGCGTGCCGGCCACGATCATCACGTCCGACTGGCGCGGGCTGCCGCGCGGCGCGAAGCCGAAGCGCTCCACGTCGTAGCGCGGCATGGACACCTGCATCATCTCCACGGCGCAGCAGGCGAGACCGAAGGTCATCCACATCAGCGAGCCGGTGCGCGCCCAGTTGATGAGCTCATCCGTGGCCGTGACGAGGAAGCCCTTGTCGGCGAGCTCGTCGTTGATGCCGGAGAAGAACGGATCGTCGGACCCCACGGGCTTGCCCGTGTTCGGATCGATGATGCCGCGCGGGGCGGGAGCCACCAGCGCGCCGGCGGGGCGGCCGGCGAGACCGCGCCCAGAATCGCCGATCAATCCCATTCGAGGGCTCCCTTCTTCCATTCGTAGACGAAACCGACGGTGAGCACGCCGAGGAACGCCATCATCGACCAGAAGCCGAACCAGCCCAGTTCTCCGAACGTGATCGCCCACGGAAACAGGAACGCCACTTCCAGATCGAAGATGATGAACAGGATGGCCACCAGGTAGAAGCGGACATCGAACTTCATGCGCGCGTCATCGAAGGCGTTGAAGCCGCATTCGTAGGCCGACAGCTTTTCGGGGTCGGGATTCTTGTAGGCGAGGAGGAACGGCGACACGAGCAGCGCCAGGCCGATCACCAGCGAAACTCCCAGGAATATGACCAGCGGCAGATAATCCGACAGCAAATCCTGCATTCGATCCTCCAACGGCGTCCGCCGCCCGGACGGCCGGGCGGAGCGATGGCCCGGCTTCGGAGCCGGGATGCGCGAGCCGTAACTTCAATACATCGCAGCGGAAACTACAGGAAAACCTGAAAGATTCTCCGCCTTAGACCGGTTCGCATGTGCGACGAAGGCTTATCCCAGCCTTGAGCATGACGCAAGTGCCGCGAGCGTCCTTCAGCCCTGTTTTTGATCGATGTAATACTTTCGGCTAGAATAAACCAGTGTCCCGAACAGATGGAACATTTTGTCACCCCGGGACGTTGTCAACCTGCTGCAAGGATGTGTCAGGAGGTATGCCATGAATGACGAAATGCACGAGCCGGCCCGCCTGCAATACTGGTCGCACGGCCGCCATGCCCGCCCGGAAAACGCGATCGACTTTCCGACTCTGGAGGATGCCGTCGCTTTCGCGATGACCCATCGCAACGCGAACCGGGAAATCGCCTGGATACGGACCGAAAGCGGCACGACCCTTCTTCCCTCGCGCATCGCGACGCTGTGGGAGCTGCGCGCCAACCGCGCGGCCTGACGCACGCGCCTCGCGTCCGAACGCGGGCCGTTTCAGACCGGCGCGATCATGAAACGAAGGACTGCGCGGACGGAATCGGCGGCGGCCGGAAGGCATTGCCCGGCCGTCAATAATCCCATTCCATGCCGATGCCGACCGCGCTCGATCCGTCGGCGCCCGCCTCGCCCTGCAACTTGATGTGATCGGTGATATCCACATCGACCGTCAGGCGGCTGGAGGCGGGTGTCGCGCCCTGCTTGACGCCCAGATAGATGTTGTCGTTGATCCGCTTGCCGATGCCGACGTCGACATTGCCGGAATCGTCCGCGCCGACATCCACCGAATCAACGCCCAGCGAGCGCCCCAGGGTGCCCAGCGCGTCGCCGCCCCCCACGCCCGTCAGTTGCGCCACGGCCTGCGCCAGCCGGATGGTCTGCGAGGTGGTGAGTCGCGTCACCGGCCTTCCGAACAGAAGCCGCGCGAACACCTCGTCGCGCGGCAGCTCGGGCCGCGACGAGATCGACAGTTCGGGATTGGACGCATAGCCCGTCACGCCGATCTGCGCCGTCACGTCGGAGGCGGGCGCTTCGGCGAGGAAATCGAGCATCGGGTCCAGGCTGCCGCCCACGAACGACACTTCTCCGCGCGAGAAGGTCAGCGTGCGGCCGACGACGGCGAGCGTGCCGCGCCGCATCTGGAAACCGCCGTCGACCACCGGCGCGCTGCTGTCGCCGCGCACCTTGAGCGTGCCGCCCAGTTCCGCGTTGATGCCCTGCCCCCGCACGAAGACGCGGGCCGGCGCATTGATCGCGATATCCAGCCCCAGCACGAAGGGCGTCGAGGCGGTCGCCTGCGCGGCCGCGGCCTCCTCGCGCTCGATGCGCGCCCGCACGCGCGGCGGCGGATGCACATGCTGCACCACTATCGGCGCGAGCGAGAGCGGGAAACGGTTCGGAATGTTGATTTGCAGGTTGTCGACATTGATCGCGCCGGCGAGCCGCGGCGAGTGGGCGAGCGGCCCGGTAATGGCCAGATCGAGATTCGACACCATGTTGACCATCTCGCTCGCCACGAGCTGCGCCCGGTTCGCCCGGATGGTGATGTTGCCGGGAAAGCCCGCCGCGGGATCGACGGCCACGCGCCCGGCGCCGTTCACCACGCCGCCGTTGCGGGTGCGGGCGGAGAGGCTCGTGAGCACCAGCTCGCGCTCGCTGCCCGTCACCACCGCCTGGATGTTGTCGAAGAAGAGCCCCTGCACCGGATCGACGAACTGCCCGCCGGCGACGCGCACCGTGCCGCCCACGGCGGGGGCGGCGGCCGTGCCGCGCAGGCGCAGGTCCACGTTCGCCCGGCCGGTCAGCGTCTGCCCGCTGGCCGAGAGCACCGTGTTGGCGATACCCAGATCGACCGGCCCGGTGACCGTGAGATCGAGATCGCCTTCGCCCAGCGGGGCCGAACCCTGCACGCGCAACGCGATGTCGTTCTGCGCGCGGATGGTGGCGTCGGTCGTCACCCGCCCTCCGCCCAATGCGCCGGAGGCCGTGATCGCAAGCGGCCGCAGCCCGGCGTCGGCGATGGCCGGCAGCGTGATCCCGGCGACGTTGAGCCGGTAGCGCCCGTCCGGGCGCGCCGCGGCGCCCGTCACGTTCGCCTCGCCCGACACCGTGCCCGCAAGGCCGAGGCCGGGCGCGAAAAGCTCCGATACGCCGAGCGGAAAGTTCCGGATCGCCGCATTGACATCGAGCCGTTCGCCCGCCTCGCCCGCCACCCGCAGGCGGCCGGCGCCGGCGCGCAGCTCGAGGCCCGAGATGCGCACCGCACCGCCCGCGATGTCGATACGCGCGTTGGGCGCCACCTCGATGCGCTCGTTCCCGCGCGACAGCCGCGCCTGATTGACGACCACGCTCGTCGTCGCGCCAGGCGTCACCCGCGCCGCCGCCGTCACGTCCGCGCCCTGCGCCACGCCCTCGACGCGCACATCGGTCGCCTGCCCGGTTCCTCTGGCGGTTATGACGGCGCGCGGCACGGACACGCCGCCCGCGAGCGCCTCGGCGATCTCGATTCGCGCATCGAGCACCGGCTGGCGCAGCAGATCGCGGCCGGTGGCCTCGATTCGCGCGCCGCGCAACGAGGCGCCGAACCCCGCGAATCGGTCGATGTTGCCCGCGATCCGCGCATTCTGGCCGCCGTTGGCGCGGGAGAGGTCCGCCTGAAGGTTCACCTGCCCGCCGAGTTCCGTCAGCAGCAGCGGCGAGAGATCGGCGAGGTTGCCGGCCGCGATGTTCAGGCGGCCGGTGGCGAGTTGCGCCGCGTCGAGCGCTACCGCGCCCCGCACGGAAACCGAGCCCAGCGCGATGTCGAGATCGTCGATCCGCGCCGCGCCGTCGGCCGCGCGCGAGAAACGGCCTGCGCCGCGCGCGGGCCTGCCGTCCACCGCGCCGCCGAGCGCGAGCGTGCCGCTGACGGCGCCGAGCAGGTCGCCGGCCACGATGTCGAGCTTCAGCGCCTCGATCGGCCGCCCCGCGGCGCGCGCCTGCGGCACCGAGACGGCGGCCTTGCCGTCCAGCCTGTCCAGATTGCCGGTGAGCGTCACGGCGATCTCGCCGCGCCCCTGCAATTGCCGATCGATCTTGCCGAGATCGGGCAGCGTCAGCGTCGCCACCACATCGGCGTTGCTCTGCGTGGCCGAACCATCGGCCGCGAGGCTCACCCCGGCGCCGTCGATTTTCAGCGCCTTGAAGCCGAAACCGCCGTCCTGCGCCCGCGTCACGCCGCCGCTGAGCGCGAGCCTGCCGCCCGTCAGCCCGTCGGCCTGCGCCACGCCGGTGCGCAGCCCTTCGGCCGCGCCGTCCAGCATCACCGAGAGGCGGGACATGTCGAAAGCGACATCCACATCGGCATCGAGCCGCACGCTGCCGGCGAGGTCCGGCCCGGCGAAGGGGCGCAGGGCGGCGAGGTCCGCCTTCTCCAGCGCCACCTTGCCGATGATCTCGCCCGGATCGACAATCCCCGAGAAGCGCAGCGACAGCGGCGCGAGCGCCAGATGCGCGGCATCGACATGCGCGACCAGCGTCCGGTCCGCGCTGGCGCGCGCCGTGAGCTTCGCCGTTCCGCCCAGCATCCGCGTCAGCGCGGCGTCCGGCGCGGCGATGCCGGCGATGTCGCCGTCCACCGTGAGATCGAATTTCGTCGCCTCGTCCGCGACCGGCCCGTTACCCAGAACATGAGCGGCGATGCGCACGTCCTGCGCCCGGTAGCCCGCAGCAGCGAGATCGCCGGCCGAGAGTTCCGCCTTGCCTTCGAGCGCGGCCAGCGTGCCGCCGACATCCACATCGAGCGTCGCGCCGGACCACGAAACCGGCTCCGGCGACAGATGCGCGAACACCGGCGGCGCACCCGCCGTCACGCGCGCGCTGGCGGAAACCGCCTGCGTGGCGGGATCGAAATGGCCTTGCGCGCTCAGCGTGGCCGCCGCCGCGTCGAGCTGCGCATGCGTCACCGCGACCTTGCCGTCGTCACCGAAATGCGCTTCCACCGCAAGCGCGCTGCGGCCGCCGGCGAGCGGCGCGAGGGTGTCGGGCAACAGCGCCGCGATATCCGCGTCGATGGATGCCGTCAGCACGCGCTGCGCATCCTGGCGCCGCACCGCCAGTTCGCCGTTTGCACCGGCCTTGCCGGCAAGGTCGAGCAACAATTGCCCGCGCCAGTCGTCGAGCGGGCCGCCGCCCTTCGCCGAAAACGTCAGCGGCGGCAGATCGGCTACGCCGGCGATTTGCGACACGATGCCGCCCGCCGGCTCCTGCGCCAGCACGTCGAGCGTCAGCACCTCTCCTTCGGGCGCGTAGCCGAAGCGGCCGGTGATGCGCCCCTGCTGCCCGTCGATGCGGTCGACGGCGAGATCGACGTCGAGCCCCTGCGCCAGATCGACAAGTTCCGCCGAGCCGTTCACCGCAAGACGCGCCTCCTGCCCGAACAGCGCCGGGCCGAGCGCCACCTCGCCGACCTTCAGCTCGTTGAGCCGGATGCCGAACGGCAGTTGCGGCAGCCCGGCCGAGGACGAATCGGCTTCCGCCGCGCCCGAGGAAACCGGCGCGCGCGCCACCGCCACCCTGTCCGCCTCGACGACCGCGATGTCGAGAACGCCCGACAGCAGCGCCAGCGGCCGCCATGCCAGCCGCGCCCGGTCGATGTCGAGCCACACGCCCTGCCCGTCCGCGACCCTCACGTCGCGCACCGTCATGTCGAACGGCACCGCGCCCTCCAGCCTGCCGATGGACAGCGAGAGATCCGGCCCGCCCGCCAGCCCCTCGACGATCTCGACCAGCGCGGCGCGGCCCGTGTCGGTGCGGGTCATGAAGAAGAAACCGGCCACCGCCGCCACCGCGACACCGCCCGCGAGGCGCAGCAGCAGCCCGCCGACGCCTGTGCCGCGCCGCCTGCGCCTTATGCGAACGCGCCGATATCCGCCGTCGCTCATCAAAATGCTTGTCCCAGGCTGATGTAAAGTCCGTAGGGCGGATCGCCCCTCTCGCGATTGAGCCCGCGCGCGACATCGAGGCGAATCGGCCCGATGCCGGTGTAGTAGCGCAACCCGAGCCCCGCCGAGTAGCGCAGCGTCTCGTCGAACTCCGGCATCGAGGAACGGAACGCCATGCCCGCGTCCGCGAACACCACCACGCCGATGGTGTCCGTGACCTTGGCGCGCACTTCCGCCGATCCCTCGAAAAGGCTGCGCCCGCCGATCGCCACGCCCGCGGGATCGGTCGGACCGAGGCTCTGGTAGTCGTAGCCGCGCACCGACCCGCCGCCGCCGGCGAAGAAGCGATGCGGTGGTGGAATCTCGTCAAGCTCCGCGCCGACGGTCGAGCCGACGCGCACGCGCCCCGCCAGCACGTAACGCGCGGCGTCGTCCAGCGGCAGATAGCCGGAGGCGGTCACATCGAGCTTCGTCATGCCGACGGTGGAGCCGAGAAACGAGGGATAGGGCGTGACCTTGCCGCTGAGCCGCACGCCCCTCGTGGGGTTGAGCTTGTCGCCGGTGTTATCGTAGGCGAGCTGCGCCGGCACGCCCACCAGCGTGTACCAGCCGCTGTCGGTATAGGATGTATTGGTCGGCGCCGTGTATCGGGCGCGCTCGACGTCCAGGCCGATCTGCCCGGTCAGTTCGTCGGAGAACTTCCGCCGCACGCCAACGGAACCGATGAAGCCCTGCCGTGTGTAAGTCTCCGTGATTTCCTTGAGCGCGGCGACCTCCGCGACGAGATCGTCCTTCACGGTGAAGATGCCGGGCTTCAGGAAACTCGCGCTGACCTTGTAGCCGAGCTTGTCCATCGTCGTCGCGCGGCTGCGGCCGTTCACGGTGTCGACGTCGGCGCCCGAAACCTGCGCCTCCAGGCGCAGGCGCTCCGCCCCGCCGAACAGGTTGCGGTGCCCCCAGTAGACGTTGGCGGCGGGCCCTTCGGTGGTCGAATATTTGGCGCCGAAACCGACGAAACGCGGCAGTCGCTCGCTCACCCTCACCTCGATCGGCAGTTCGTTGTCGGCCGTCAGATAATCCGCCTCCACGATGCGCACGGATTCGAACACGTCATATGCGCCGAGTTCGCGCCGCAAACGGGCGATCGGCTCCGGCGAGAACACGTCGCCTTCGTTGAACGGCACACGGTCCTTGATGAACGCCGGATCGAGCCTTTCGGTTCCCGAAACCGTCACCGGCCCGAATCGCGCCTTCGGTCCCGTGTCGACGTGGAACACGAGATCCATGACAAGGCGCGCGTGATCGACCGTCGCCCGGCGCCCCGGCACGCGGGCGCGGGCGTAGCCCTCGTCGCGGAACCGGCTGACGAGGGCCGCCTCCGCGCTCAGCACGGCGCTGCTCACGGCGGGATCGCCGGCCCGCAGCCCCAGCGCCTCCCAGTCCGGCGAGGGCAACGGCCGCTGCGTCGCGGCGTCGATGAGCGCGAAGCGGCCGAACGTGTAGCGCTTGCCGGGCGTGACGGCGATGCGCACGGGCACCGGGCCCGTGGGGCGGGCGGCCTCGATGCGCCTCGCCGCATCGGGGCTGTCGAGCGGCGCGCCCGCGAGCGTGATGTCGACGCGACCGTTATAATAGCCGAGCGCCTCCAGCGCCGAGATCAGCCGGCCCTTGTCCGCATTGGCGCGGGCGACGAGACCGATGGCGCCGGAAGGCAACTGCCGCCGCAGCCGCTCCAGATCGGAGACTTCCCGCAACTTCGTCGCCGCGCTGTCGTCGGGAATGTCGAAGCTCACCGCATACGTCACGCCGTCCGGCACCGGCAGCGCATCCGCCTCTTCCTCTTCCGGCTCCCGCCCGACGATGCGATCGTAGAGACGGCCGAGGAACGAGCGGCGCGATCCGGTCCCGGCGTCCTCCGACGCCTCCGCATCCTGCGCGGCCGCACCCTGCGCGAGCGCGCGCCCTTCCGGCACGCAGCACAGCGCCATGGCGGCGATCCCGGCAAGAGAAAGCGCGTGAAGGACCGAGCCGCGCCCGGAGACGCTCCGGCGCGCGCAAACCGGGCATGCGGCCGCTTCGCGGGGCGGGGCGGGAGTCTCTATGGTTCTCTCTTCTGTCACGCGGAATCGGGCCTCGCACGCATACCCTGTTCACCGGAGCCGTCAGCTCGCAAACTGACCGTTTTCAGCCCGTCCCGTCAATGGGCCATCCCGGATGACGGCACGAACGGGGATAGGGACGAAAACATGGACGCGGCAAATGACGACCACAATGTGACGTCTCTTATAGCAAACCTCTTTTGGCGATTGGTTAACGCCGGAGCATTTGCCGATCCGACCCGATCGGCAAATGCTCCGCGATACTTTCGTTTGAGCCAGTTCTGGTCGATCAGGCAGCTCCATTTGACGGGAGCGCGCGCAAACGGCCAATCCGGCCATTGCCCCGGCACAGACGGAAGATGGCTGTCCTTCGAGGATGGTTCCCTCGCCCCGGAACACCATCAAAACGCCCCATCGCTGCGCAAACGTGATCCGCGCCGTCCGTGTCGGCAACACGCCGGGAGATATGATATCGTGCCGGATCGGATTTTGCGCCTCACAGGCATCGCCGACACAGGCAGGGAAAACGCGGTGGGCAGGGAACAGACGGCGACGGGAAATGCGGAAAACGGCGCGGCGCAACAGGAGGCGGCGAGGCGAGCGCCGGTTGTCGCCTCTCCCCGGCTGGGGCTGGCGCTCGGCGGCGGCGCGGCGCGGGGCTGGGCGCACATCGGCGTTCTGCGTGTGCTGGCGCGCGAAGGTCTGCATCCTTCCGTGATCGCGGGCACCTCCATCGGCGCCGTCGTGGGCGGCTGCTATGCGGCGGGCAAGCTCGACGCGCTGGAGGCCTTCGCCCGTTCGCTCACCGTGCGCCGCATCGTGTCGCTGATGGATTTTCACCTCAACAGTTCTGGCCTTCTCGGCGGGGAGCGCCTGCAAGAGCTGCTGCGCGCGCATCTCGGCCCGATCACGATCGAGGAATTGCCCGTCCGTTTCACCGCTGTGGCCACGGAGCTCGGCTCCGGGCATGAGGTGTGGCTGACGCGCGGTCCGCTGGCGGAAGCGCTGCGCGCATCCTACGCGCTGCCGGGCGTCTTCGACGCCATTCGCGTCCGGGGGCGCTGGCTGATGGACGGCGCGCTGGTCAACCCCATCCCGGTGACGGCGGCGCGCGTGCTCGGCGCGGAGGCGGTGGTCGCCGTGAACCTCAACGGCGACCCGCGCGCCCGCGCCGCCGTCGCACCGGAGATCGATCCCGCGCCGGACGAGAGCCCGGCCGACGACGGCCGCACGCGCACCGGCTTTCTGGGCTCGCTCCAGAACGCGCTGCCTTCCCCGGCGAATGCGGCGAGCTTCGGCGCGGGCATGTTCGGCGCGCGCAACAACCGCGGCCCCGGCCTCGCGACGGTGCTGATGGATGCGTTCAACATCACGCAGGACCGCATCGCCCGTTCGCGCCTCGCGGGCGATCCGCCCGACGTCACGATCGCGCCGCGGCTGGCGCATGTCGGCCTGTTCGACTTCGACAGCGCCGCCGAGATCATCGACCTCGGCGTCAAGGCAACGGAGCGCGTGCTGCCGGACCTCGTCGCCTATCTGTCGGGCGAGCCCGGATGAGCGGGCGTCAGGCGGTCGCGATATATTCGCGCAACGCCTTGTGTTCGTTCTCGAAATCGGCCAGCCGATGTTTCACGACGTCGCCGATGGAAACGATGCCCGCGAGCTTGCCGCCGTCCATCACCGGCACGTGACGGAAGCGCCCGGCCGTCATCATTTCCATCACGTCCTCGACGGTATCGTAAGGCGTGCAGGTCTTCACCCGCGACGTCATGATGCGCGAAACCTTGTCATCGAGCACGCGGGCGCCCTCGCTCGCCAGAACGCGCACCACGTCGCGCTCCGACAGGATGCCGAGCACCGCGCCGTCGACGCCCGTCACCACGAGCGCGCCGATGCGCCGCTCCGCCAGCAGATCCACCGCCTCGCGCAAGGTCCGCTGCGGCGAAAGCGTGATGACCGAACGCCCCTTGGCGTTGATGATGATAGCAACCGTGGTCATGACGACCTCCCTTCCGTTCATGCCCCTCCTGGCGAGGGAGCCTGCCGCCCGTCTGTGCGGGCTTCGCGATGCTCCGATTGTGCCCGCCGGGCCCCGTGAACGCAAGGCTTCCTTTCAGTTCGGCCCGCGCGCGCGGGAGACAGGATCGAGCGGCAGGAAAAGCGCCAGCCCGGCGAGGAAGCCGCCGATATGCGCCTCCCACGCGATCGCGCCGTCCGCGCCCATGACGCCCGAGGCGAAGCCCGCGAGCAGGTTGATGACGAACCACACCACGATGAAGCCGAGCGCCTGCCGGTTCTCCAGCAGCGCGACGAGCGGCTGCGCCGGCGCATGCACGCCGCGATAGGCGGCGCGCCCGAAGAACACCGGACCGCCGGCCGAGAACACGAAACGCGCCGCCGCCGCCATCACGCCGGAGATCGCGCCGGACGCGCCGACCATCGGCACGACGTCGTTCGGGCGCATCACCCAGTAGAACAGCGCCCCGGCGATGCTCGCGGCGACGAACAGCGCGAGAAAACGCACCGTGCCGAACCGGCGGGCCACCGGCGTGCCGAAGGCCAGCAGCCAAAGCCCGTTGAAGCCCAGATGCATCCATGAGCCATGCAGCAGGCTGTAGGTCAGCAGCGACCACGGCGCCGTGCCGCCTTCGGAAAGGATGTAGCGCGTGAGCGCCATCTGCTGCGCGCCGGCGGAAAACGCCGCCTCGAACATCGCCTGCGCCCGCGAGGGATCGACGAGCAGCGTGAGCCGGGCGGGAATGAAGGCGAGCGCCAGCATGACGTCGACCGCGACATCGGCCGCCAGCAGCGAGCGCGCGATATGCACCAGCACGAGAAGGGCGATGATGGCGACGATGACGCCGGGCGCATTCACCATGGGTTCGCGCGCCATGGGTTCGCGAACCGGGCGGCGGCGCGGATGATCGGGCGGGGGAAAATCAGACACGGGCACCTGCTTGGCGTGGCGGCCCGCAAGGCGCGCCGTCCGGGACACGCCGCGCCGCCCCGTCCCGCCGATCGCCCGTTCGACGGAACGACGTGCGAAACGCGAAACGCGCGCAGCAACGGCGCAACCCTATCACGCCACCGCGCCGGGGCGAAAGACGCCCGCAAGCCGACCTGCTATTCCCGACCCGCTATTCCCGCCACGCCAATTCCGCCATGCCAATTCCGCCATGCCACGCGGCCGCGCAGGCGCTCCCGTCCACATATCGCGCCGGCTTCCTGTCCGGCTGCGTCTTGACAGATCGGTCGACACCTGCATGTTTCCTGTCCGTTCGCCTGCTTGGGGGGCGGCGCGGGCGGATTCGGGAGAATCGGACGACACGATGACGGACAGCGACGATCTTTTCGGCCCGGCGAAGCGGGATGCCGTTTCCGGGGCGGCGGCAAGGGCCGCCTCTCCTGCGGCGGCGAAGCCCTCATCGCCGGCGCCCGCGGCGAGGCGCGCCGCCAGAGGCGAAGGCCGGCCCGCCCGCCCGCCGGAAGCGGCTCCCGCCCCCGCGGAGGCCGCCTACACGGCCGCGTCCATCGAGGTGCTGGAGGGGCTCGAGCCCGTGCGGCGGCGGCCCGGCATGTATATCGGCGGCACGGACGAGAAGGCCCTGCATCACCTTTTCGCCGAAGTCATCGACAACGCCATGGACGAGGCCGTGGCCGGGCATGCCAGCTTCATCGAGGTGGAACTGGCGGCGGACGGTTTCCTGAGCGTCACCGACAACGGCCGCGGCATTCCGGTCGATCCGCATCCGAAGTTTCCCGACAAATCGGCGCTCGAGGTCATCCTGACCACGCTGCACGCGGGCGGCAAGTTCGATTCCGACGCCTACGAGACGTCCGGCGGCCTGCACGGCGTCGGCGTTTCCGTCGTCAACGCGCTGTCGGAGACGCTGGAGGTGGAGGTGGCGCGCGGGCAGACGCTCTATCGGCAGTTCTATTCGCGCGGCCTGCCGCTCGGCCCGCTGGAGGTCGTGGGGCGCGTTCACAACCGGCGCGGCACGACGGTGCGCTTCCGGCCCGACGCCGACATCTTCGCCGAGGGCGTGCGGTTCGATCCGGCGCGCCTTTTCCGCATGGCGCGCTCGAAGGCGTTTCTGTTCGCGGGCGTCGAAATCCGCTGGCGCTGCGCGCCGGAGCTCGTCGCCGGCAACGGCAAGGTGCCGCCGGAGGCGACGTTCCGCTTTCCCGGCGGTCTCAGGGATTATCTCTCGCAGGAGATCGAGGGCCGCGCGCTCGTGGTCGACGGCATCTTCGCCGGGCGCGTCGACCGCGCCGGCGGCGACGGCAAGCCGGGCGGGCACGGCACGCTCGAATGGGCCATCGCCTGGTACGCCGAGGACGACGGCCACGTCGCATCCTACTGCAACACCATCCCCACGCCCGAGGGCGGCACGCACGAGCAGGGCCTGCGCACGGCGCTGCTGCGCGGGCTGCGCGACCACGCCGAGCGCGTCAACCAGAGCAAGCGCGCGGCGCAGATCACGGCCGAAGACGTCATGGTCTCCTGCGCCGCGATGCTGTCGGTGTTCATCCGCGAACCCGAATTTCAGGGCCAGACGAAGGACAGGCTCGCGACCGTCGAGGCCGGGCGCATCGTGGAGAGCGCGGTGCGCGACGCCTTCGACCACTGGCTCGCGGCGTCTCCCCAGCAGGCGTCGCGCCTTCTCGACTGGACGGTGGAACGGGCGGAGGAGCGCCTGCGCCGCCGCGCCGAGAAGGACATCGCCCGCAAGACGGCCACGCGCCGCCTGCGGCTGCCGGGCAAGCTCGCCGACTGCACGAAGGCGGGCGCGGCCGGCTCCGAGCTTTTTCTCGTCGAGGGTGATTCGGCCGGCGGCTCCGCCAAGCAGGCGCGCGACCGCGCGACGCAGGCGATCCTGCCGCTGCGCGGCAAGATCCTGAACGTGGCGTCCGCCGGGCGGGACAAGCTGGTGCAAAACCAGCAGATCGCCGATCTGATGCTGGCGCTCGGCTGCGGCACGGGGTCCGCCTATCGCAGCGCCGACCTGCGCTACGAGAAAGTCATCATCATGACGGACGCCGATGTCGACGGCGCGCATATCGCCTCGCTTCTCATCACCTTCTTCTGGCGGCAGACGCCGCGCCTCATCGACGAACGCCATCTCTACCTCGCCGTGCCGCCGCTGTTCCGGCTGAGCCACGGAGGCAAGACGGTCTACGCCCGCGACGAATCGCACCGGCAGGAACTGATGCGCACGACCTTCAGGGGCAGGAAGGTGGAAATCGGCCGCTTCAAGGGCCTTGGCGAGATGCTGCCCGCCCAGCTCAAGGAAACCACCATGGACCCGCGCAAGCGCACGTTGCTGCGCGTCGTCGTCGACGACGACGCGCGCCCGCAGACCGGCGACGCGGTGGAGCGGCTGATGGGCAACAAACCGGAGGCGCGCTTTTCCTTCATTCAGGAAAACGCCGCCTTCGCCACCGATCTCGATATCTGACCGCAGGAGCGCCGACGCATGAATCGGCCGAGATCCCCGTCCGGGCCGTAATCCTCGCCTGCAAGCCGGTTTTACAAGCCAAGTTTTAACGATCCGGGCGGATAGTGGCGCTTGCAGAACACATTAAGAACTTGTATAGTGTTCGTGTTTCGTTTCGTAAGCAGGCATGCATGAGGGGTCGCTGGGCGAAGCTCCGGGAAGGATTTGTGGACCATGTTGACGCGCAAGCAACACGATCTGCTTCGGTTTATTCATGAACGCATGCGGGAATCCGGCGTTCCCCCTTCGTTCGACGAGATGAAGGACGCGCTCGATCTGCGGTCCAAATCGGGCATTCACCGTCTGATCATCGCGCTTGAGGAACGTGGTTTCATTCGCCGCCTGCCCAACCGCGCGCGCGCGATCGAAGTGATTCGTCTTCCCGAGGCGCTGGCCGCGCCCGTGCCGCGGGGGCGCTTCAGCCCCAGCGTCGTCGAGGGCGGGCTGGGCCGGGACGGAGGGGCCGGCCGGGAGGCCGGATTCGGCCGGGACGGAGGGCTTGCGCGCGACCCTGCTTCCGGGCGCGCCGGCGGTCAGGCGTTCCGCGCGGGGGGCGAGCGTCCCGGTTTCGATTCGGGCGAGTCCGGCGCGGGCAACACGCGTCCTCTGTCCGCGCAGACATCGGTTCAGGTGCCGGTCATGGGCCGGATCGCGGCGGGCACCCCCATCAGCGCCATCCAGAGCAGCAGCCATACCCTCGCCTTGCCGCCGGAGCTGCTGTCGCCGGGCGAGCATTTCGCGCTCGAGGTGCGTGGCGATTCGATGATCGAGGCCGGCATTCTCGACGGCGACACGGTGATCCTGCGCCGGCAGGACATGGCGGAAACCGGCGACATCATCGTCGCGCTGATCGACGATGAGGAGGCCACCCTCAAGCGCCTGCGCAAGCGCGGCTCCTCGATCGCGCTGGAGGCCGCCAACCCCGCCTACGAAACGCGCGTGCTCGGCCCCGACCGTGTGCGCATTCAGGGCAAGCTCGTGAGCCTCGTGCGCCGCTACTGAACGCAAGTCGCGGGAGAACACGGCAATGGCCATGGCCTGCGCCACACCTCCGGGTGCGGCGGTGACACAGGCGGCTCCCCGGCTTTTGGCCGAGATGCCGTTATCGCGCGCTTCTGCGCCACGGGCGTTCTTCCGGGGCTTCCCGGCCGTCGCCTGTCCGCGCGCCGGGCGCGGCCGGATGCTCCCGCGTTCCCTCCACCGTCAGCCCGTCGCCCGCCACGGTGAGGGCGATGGCGCCGAAGCGGTCCAGGTCGTCGCGGTCGATCACATGAGGCGCGGCGCAATCCGGCGGCGCCTGGCGGGGCGTGATCAGGACGGCGGCGCGGCGGCAATCTTCCCTGAGCGCCCCTGCCTCGCGGGAGAAGGCCACGCTGCGGCCGTCAGCGAGACGGGCGACGCAGCCCAGCCTGTCGCAGGCAACGTTGTGCCGCAGCGCGGGGTCGTTCGCGCGGCGGCCGTCGCCGTCGGCGCGCAGCCATTGCTCGACGACGAAGGCCGAGGGACTGCCGAGAATGACGAATCGCCCGTCCGCGCCGCGCACCGCGGCGCCGCGCCCCTCCCGATCGACGCGGATATCGGGACGCGCCGGCGCGGCGGCGAGCGCGAGGCCGGCGGCGGCCGGCAGGACCGCGAGCCAGCGCAGCGGGGTGGACCACAGGCAGGCCCACAGCAGGGCCAGCACCAGCAACAACAGGATTCCCATGCCGAAGGCGGGCACGACGACCACCGCCCCCGGAAAATCCGTCATGATCCGCGCCCCCTCCAGCACGGGAACCGCAGCGAGGCCGGCCAGATGCCAGAAGGGACCGTCGAGGCCCAACGGATGAAACGCCACGGCGAGAAAGGAGAGCGGCATCACCGCGAGTTCCACGATCGGCAGGCCGAAGGCGTTGCCGAGAATGCCCCACGGATTGAAGGTCTGGAAGTGGTAGGTGCTGAACGGCCCGGTCGCGAGCATCGCCACGATGGTGGTGACGGCGCTCATCGCGATCACGCGGCGCATCCGGCCCGTGCGCTGCCGGTCCGGCGGTCGCAGCGCGCCCCCTTCGCGCAGCGGCAGGAGGCTGCGCGCGGGATCGCCGTTCTCCCAGCGCTCGAACAGCGCGATCAGCGCCGCCACGCCGGCGAAAGACATCTGGAAGCTCGGCCCGAGCATGGATTCGGGTTGCAACGTCAGGCACACGAAGGCTGCGAGCGCCAGATTGCGCATGGACAGGGCCGGCCGGTCGACGAGAATCGCTCCCATCACGATCAACGTCACGAACAGCGCGCGCTGGGTGTCGATTCCCGCGCCCGAGAACACGCAATAACCGCTGGCGCCGACGATGCCGGCGACGGCGGCGAACTTGCGCACCGGATAGCGGACCGCAAGGCCCGGCACGAACACGAGCAACTGGCGCACGATGACGAAGAGCGCGCCGGCGACGAGCGTCATGTGAAAACCGCCGATGGAAACCACGTGATAGATGCCGGCGGCGCGCAGCGCCTCGTTGGTCTCGTCCGCGATCATCCCGCGCTTGCCCGTCACCAGCGCCGCGACGAAGGCGGCCTCCTGCGCCCGCGGCCCTCCCGTACCGGCGTCGGGGAGCAGCGGTCCGCCGCCGCCGGCCGCCTCGAGGATACGCCGCGTCAACGCATTGCGCTCGACGTCGATCCGGGCGGAAAGGCGGGCGGCCCATCCGACGCGAATCGCGGCGGGTTCCACGTCGTCCGCGATGACGCGCACCGCGCCGTTCGCCGAGCCGACCGCGCCGATACCGCCGAAGAAGGCGTCACGCGCGAAATCGTAACCGCCCGGCCGCGCCGGCTGCGGCGGAGGCACGAGCCGCGCGACCGCCGCGATGCGCGTTCCCGCCGCGATGCCGGCCCCCTTGCGAAAGCTCACCCGCACCGTCGCCGGACGGCGCGCGGGCGGAAGGCCGGCGAAGGCGTGCACCTCGATCACCGCGCGCGGCCCCTGCCCGCGCTCCTCCACCGAGCGGACATAGCCTTCGAGCGGCCCGACGACGGCCGCGTCCAGCAGCGGCCGGGTGACGAGCGCCGTTCGCAACGAGGCGACCGAGAACCCGAGAAACACCGCCCCCACGGCGATCGCCGCGAGACGGGCGCGCCAGCGCCCGCGCAGCATGAACGCCGCGACGACAGCGAGCGCGGCAAGCAGCGGTCCGGCCCACGGCGCGGGCTCCCGCTCCGCCGCGAAGTAAAGCGCGATACCCGCGCCATAGGCGACGGGGAGCCACAGAAAAGGACGTCGGCGTGCCGCCTCGGCCCGCATCCAGCGCTCCGCGGCCGGGCGCAGCCGCGCGCCCCTGTCGAAGGCGCCCGCGAGCCCTGCCCATCCCGCGAACCGGGCGGGCAGCACACCGGCCCCTCGGCGCTCCCGGTCCATCGATGTCCGGCGCTCCCTACCCCGCAGCCGCAAGTCGTGTTACATCACGCAGTATCATCGTTTCGATCGCTCCGGCCAAGCCCGATCCGCCACATCCGGCGTCAATGCGAAGCTTTTCGGGTGCGAAACGTCATCCTGGTCGTCAACATTTTCGGAATTTCCGCAGCAATGACCGCTTCCGTCGTCACGCGCTTCGCCCCCTCCCCCACGGGTTTCCTGCATATCGGCGGAGCGCGCACCGCCCTTTTCAACTGGCTGTACGCGAAACACAACAACGGCAAGATGCTCCTGCGCATCGAGGACACCGATCGCGAGCGCTCGACGGAAGCGGCCGTCGACGCCATTTTCGACGGGCTGCGCTGGCTCGGGCTCGACTGGGACGGCGAGGCCGTGCGCCAGTTCTCGCGCGCGGCGCGCCACCGCGAGGTGGTGGAGACGCTGCTGGCGCAGGGACGGGCCTATTACTGCTACGCGACGCCGCAGGAGCTGGAGGCGATGCGCGAGGAAGCGCGCGCGCAGGGCCGGCCGATGCGCTACGACGGCCGCTGGCGCGACCGCGATCCCGCCGAGGCGCCGGCCGGCGTGCCGCCCGTGGTGCGCCTGAAGGCGCCGCAAACCGGCGAAACGGTCATCGAGGACATGGTGCAGGGACGCGTCGCCTGGCAGAACGAGAATCTCGACGACCTCGTGCTGCTGCGCTCCGACGGCACGCCGACCTACATGCTCGCCGTCGTCGTCGACGACCACGACATGGACGTGACGCACATCATCCGCGGCGACGACCACCTGACGAACGCCGCGCGGCAGAAGCATATCTACGAGGCGCTCGGCTGGCAGGTGCCGGAAATGGCGCACATCCCGCTGATTCACGGCCCGGACGGCGCCAAGCTGTCCAAGCGCCACGGCGCGCTGGGCGTCGACGCCTACCGGGCGATGGGCTATCTGCCGGAGGCCCTGCGCAATTATCTCGTGCGTCTGGGCTGGAGCCACGGCGATCAGGAAATCTTTTCCACAGAGGAAATGATCGCCGCCTTCAGCCTCGGCAACGTCGGGCGCTCCCCGGCGCGCTTCGATTTCGCCAAGCTCGAAAACCTCAACGGCCACTACATGCGCGCGGCCGGCGACGACGCGCTGGTCGCGGCCGTCGCGCGCATTTTGCCGGAGGTGGGGCCGGCGCGCGGCCTGCCGGCGGCGCTCGACGCGCCGATCGCCGAAAAGCTGCGCGCGGCCATGCCGGGATTGAAGGAACGCGCCAAGACGTTGCTGGAACTGCTCGACAGCGCCTATTTCATCTTCGCCTCCCGGCCGCTCGCGCTGGACGACAAGGCCGCCGCCCTGCTGGGCAACGGCGGCCGGGAACGTCTGGCGCTGGTGGCCGGCCTGCTCGCCGCGGCGGGAGAATGGACGCCGCAGGCGACCGAGAGCGTGGTGCGCGAGGCCGCCACCGAAGCGGGCGTGAAGCTGGGCCAGATCGCCCAGCCGCTGCGCGCCGCGCTCACCGGGCGCGCAACCTCGCCGGGGCTGTTCGACGTCATGGCGGTGCTGGGGCGCGAGGAAAGCCTCGCCCGGATTCGCGACCAGCTGCCGCCCGCCTGACCACGGCGGCGGGCGGCGGAAAACGCCCGTCCCGGCGGTTACAATTTCGACACAATGAAACTCGCGATATGTTCCTGAATTTCGCGGGTTTCGGTAGGGGAATGTCGTTATGCCGCGCCGGAAACCGCTTGCCGGCAACGGTTTGCGCCACCGGGCGGGAAGCGCCGGCTCCCGTCCGCAATCCCCGCAAGGCGAAAGCAGCCAACACGGTCCGCCCGCTTGAACGACAGCCATGAATGCGCTAGGCAAACATCCGTCTTACGTCGATCGGATCGAAAACCACAGATTGTCGCGGATTTTCAATTGTCATTTCAATCCCGGCTGTGCGGCTTTCGCTAGATCACTCAGCTAAAGGGATTCATCCATGAGCGTGAAGACGAGCACGTTGACGATCGACGGCAAGGCGATCGAACTGCCGGTAAAAGAAGGATCGATCGGCCCCAGCGTCATCGATATCGCCCCGCTTTACAAGCACACCGGGAATTTCACCTACGACCCCGGCTTCACCTCGACCGCGAGCTGCGAATCGCAGATCACGTATATCGACGGTGACGAAGGCGTGCTGCTGTATCGCGGCTACCCGATCGAGCAGCTTGCCGAGCACGGCGACTTTCTCGAGACCTGCTATCTGCTGCTCTACGGCGAGTTGCCGACCCCGGCCCAGAAGCAGGATTTCGACTACCGCGTCACGCGCCACACGATGGTGCATGAGCAGATGACCCGGTTCTTCCAGGGTTTCCGCCGCGACGCCCATCCCATGGCGGTGATGGTCGGTTCAGTCGGCGCATTGTCGGCGTTCTACCACGATTCGACCGACATCTCCGACCCGCAGCAGCGCATGATCGCCTCGATGCGCCTGATCGCCAAGATCCCGACGCTCGCGGCGATGGCCTACAAGTACTCGATCGGCCAGCCGTTCGTGTACCCCAAGAACGAGCTCGACTATACGTCGAACTTCCTCCACATGGCCTTCTCCGTGCCGTGCGAGGAATACGTGCCGAATCCTGTGCTGTCGCGCGCCCTCGACCGCATCTTCATCCTGCACGCCGATCACGAGCAGAACGCCTCGACCTCGACGGTGCGCCTCGCCGGCTCGTCGGGCGCCAACCCGTTCGCGTGCATCGCGGCGGGCGTGGCCTGCCTGTGGGGGCCGGCTCACGGCGGCGCCAACGAGGCGGCGCTGAAGATGCTGGAGGAGATCGGCTCGGTCGAGCGCATCCCGCAATACGTCGCCAAGGCCAAGGACAAGAACGATCCGTTCCGTCTCATGGGCTTCGGCCACCGCGTGTACAAGAACTACGATCCGCGCGCCAAGATCATGCAGCGCACCACCCATGAGGTGTTGAGCGAGCTCGGCATCAAGGACGATCCGCTGCTGGAAGTCGCGCTGGAGCTGGAGCGGATCGCGCTTCACGACGAATACTTCATCGAGAAGAAGCTCTATCCGAATATCGACTTCTACTCCGGCATCACGCTGAAGGCGCTCGGGTTCCCCACCTCGATGTTCACCGTGCTGTTCGCTCTCGCGCGCACGGTGGGCTGGATCGCCCAGTGGAAGGAAATGATCGAAGATCCGTCCCAGAAGATCGGCCGTCCGCGCCAGCTCTACACGGGCTCGCCCAAGCGCGACTACGTCCCGGTCGATCAGCGCTGATCCGACCAGGGACCAGAGCGGCGTGCATTCAAGTGGAATCGTGACGCCGCTCCACATTCCATATTTTACAGCAGTTTGCGTTCAAATCGATCAATCGGTTTGAACGCAAACGGCTCCGGGGCCGATGGGCGGAACTCATCCGCCCCCGGTCACGGATGAAGCAGGACGAAACACGAAGGACGAAACACGAAGGCCGCGGATCGAGGATCCGCGGCCTTTTCACATGCATCTTTCATGTGCAGCTTCCGACGCCGGGTTCCCTCCTTCCGGTGCCGCTTATCCTGCCCGGATGCTCTCTTTTTCACCATCGACGGTGTGAATTCGGGCAGCATGGTCATCGGGAGGGCTGGACAATATCGGGAAATTCGACTGCTATAGGCCGGCTTGCGGGTTCTGTTCGCATGCATGCGGCGTGGGCATCGGCGCGATCCGGGAGGGAAACGCGACCGGAACAGGCACCGGAAGCGGGCCATCGCGGCAATCGGGGAACGACGGGCGGCATTCCGCGCGGGGATATCGGGGCCGTGTTTTCCGGGCGTGGGCTGCCCGGAAGCCGCCATCAACATTTTGAAGGTTCAGGGGGGCGTCACGCCGATGGAAGTCTTCGCGCAGCAGCTCATCAACGGGCTGACTCTCGGTTCGATCTATGGCCTGATCGCCATCGGCTACACGATGGTGTTCGGCATCATCGGCATGGTGAACTTCGCCCACGGCGACGTGTTCATGGTTTCCGCCTTCATCGCGCTGATCTTCTTCCTGCTGCTCACCACCTGGCTCGGCGTCTCCTCCGTCGCCGTCGCGCTTCTCATCGTGCTGGTGCTCGCCATGGCGATGACCGCGCTCTGGGGCTGGGCGCTGGAGCGGCTGGCGTACCGGCCGTTGCGAGGCTCGTTCCGGCTCGCGCCGATGATCTCGGCCATCGGCGTCTCGATCTTCCTGTCGAACTTCGTCCAGGTGGCGCAGGGGGCGCGCAACAAGGCGGTGCCGCCGGTCATTTCCGACGTCATCGTGCTTTACGAGAACGGCGGCTATGCGGTCACGCTGTCATACAAGCAGATCATCATCATCGCCGTCACGGCCGTGCTGCTGACCGCGTTCTGGTTCGTCGTGCGCAGGACGTCGCTCGGCCGGGCGCAGCGCGCGTGCGAGCAGGACCGCAAGATGGCCGCGCTGCTCGGCATCGACGTGGACCGCACCATCTCGCTCACCTTCGTGCTGGGCGCGGCGCTCGCCGCCGTGGCGGGCACGATGTACTTTCTCTACTACGGCGTCGTCGGCTTCTCGGACGGCTTCGTGCCCGGCGTCAAGGCGTTCACGGCCGCGGTGCTCGGCGGCATCGGCTCGCTGCCCGGCGCGGTGCTGGGCGGGCTGATCATCGGGCTCGTCGAAACATTGTGGTCGGCCTATTTCTCCATCGAATACAAGGACGTCGCCGCATTCTCGATTCTCGCCATCGTGCTCGTCTTCATGCCGTCCGGCATTCTGGGCCGGCCCGAGGTCGAGAAGGTCTGACGGCGGGAGAACGACGATGACCAACCATCAGGGCGCTTTTTCCCCCGCCGTCAGGGCGAATCCGCCGGCCCTCGCGCGGGCGCTGCGCGAGGGCGCCGTGGCGGCGCTGGTGATGCTGGGGCTTTCGTTCCCCATCCTGCTCTTCCGCACCGATCAGGGCGCGAACCTGCAACTGGTGCTGACGCCGCGCGTCGGGCTGGTGGCCGTGCTGTGCGCGCTCGTTTTCGCGGCGCGCGTCCTCGTCCACCTCAACGCCGCGCGGCGCGAGCGGAAATCGGCCGCGAAGGCGCCGGCGGCGGGCGGCGGTTTCGCGCGCATCGTGGCGACCTTCGGCGTGCCGCTTTTCCTCGGCGTCGCCGTCACCTTTCCGCTGCTGACGAGCCTCGCCTCGGGCGGGCTCACCGGCGCGCGCTACTGGATCGACCTCGGCATCCTGATCCTCACCTATGTGATGCTCGGCTGGGGGCTCAACATCGTCGTGGGTCTCGCGGGGCTGCTCGATCTGGGCTATGTGGCGTTCTACGCCGTCGGCGCCTACACCTACGCGCTGCTGTCGACGACCTTCGGCTTTTCGTTCTGGATCTGCCTGCCGCTGGCGGGCGTGCTCGCGGCCTTCTGGGGCATCCTGCTCGGCTTCCCGGTGCTGCGGCTGCGGGGCGATTATCTGGCCATCGTCACGCTGGCTTTCGGCGAGATCATCCGGCTCGTGCTGATCAACTGGGTGGAGCTGACCAACGGCGGCGCGGGCATTTCCTCCATTCCGCGCGCGACTTTCTTCGGCATTCCCTTCGAGCGCGGCGAGAACGGCTTCGCGGCGCTGTTCGGCCTGCCGTTCAGCGCCATGCACCGCATCGTGTTCCTCTATTATCTCATCCTCGTGCTGGCGCTGATCACCAACGCCGTCACCATGCGGCTGCGCCGGCTCCCCATCGGGCGGGCGTGGGAGGCGCTGCGCGAGGACGAGATCGCCTGCCGCTCGCTCGGCATCAACACGCGCAACACGAAATTGACCGCCTTTTCCATCGGCGCGGGCTTCGGGGGGCTTGCGGGAGCGTTCTTCGCCGTGCGACAGGGTTTCGTCAGCCCGGAGAGCTTCAACTTTCTCGAATCGGCGATCATCCTCTCGGTGGTGGTGCTGGGCGGGATGGGCTCGCAGTTCGGCGTCGCCATCGCCGCCGTCGTCATGGTGGGCGGGCCGGAGCTGCTGCGGCATCTGACATTCACGAAGGCGATCTTCGGCGCGGATTTCGATCCGAACGACTATCGCCTGCTGTTGTTCGGCCTGGCGATGGTCATGATGATGGTCTGGCGCCCGCGGGGGCTGATCGCGCATCGCCAGCCGTCCGTGGCGCTGAAGAAGCGCAAGGCGATATCGGGATCGCTCGTCAAGGAGGGGAACGGATAATGCGCTGGGAGAACGATCCCATTCTCACGGTGGAGCATCTCAGGATGCGCTTCGGCGGCCTCGTGGCGGTCAACGATCTCTCGTTCAAGGTCGGGCGCAAGGATGTCACGGCGCTGATCGGCCCCAACGGCGCGGGCAAGACGACCGTCTTCAACTGCATCACCGGCTTCTACAAACCCAACGAGGGCATGCTGACGCTGCGGCAGGCCGGCGGCGACAGCTACCTGCTGGAGCGCCTGCCCGGCCACAGCATCGCGCGGGATGCGCGGGTGGCGCGCACGTTCCAGAACATCCGCCTCTTCTCCGGCATGACGGTGCTGGAAAACCTGCTGGTGGCCCAGCACAACACGCTGATGCGGGCGTCGGGCTTCACGCTGGCCGGCCTCGTCGGGCTGCCGGGTTTCCGCAACGCGGAAAAGGCCGCCATCGAGAAGGCGCGCCACTGGCTGGAGAAGATCAACCTCATCGAGCGCGCGGACGATCCCGCCGGCGATCTTCCCTACGGCGACCAGCGCCGGCTGGAGATCGCGCGCGCCATGTGCACCGATCCCGTGCTGCTGTGCCTCGACGAGCCGGCGGCGGGCCTCAACCCGCGCGAAAGCCAGGAGCTCAACACGCTGCTGCTGTCCGTGCGCAACGATCACGACACGGCCGTGCTGCTGATCGAGCACGACATGTCGGTGGTGATGCAGATATCCGATCACGTCATCGTGCTGGACTACGGCACCAGGATCGCGGATGGCACGCCGGAGGAGATCCGCAACGATCCGCGCGTCATCGCCGCCTATCTGGGTGTCGACGACGACGAGGTGGAAGCCGTCGAGGCGGAGGTGGGAGCATGAGCGCCCCGGGACAACAAGAAACCGCGCAACGGGAAACCGTGCGGCAGGAAACCGCGAAAGCGCCGCTCCTCGCGGTGCGGGGCGTCAAGACCTATTACGGCAACATCATCGCGCTGAAGGGCGTCGACATCGACGTGAACGAGGGCGAGATCGTCACCCTCATCGGGGCGAACGGCGCGGGCAAGTCCACGCTGATGATGACCATCTTCGGCAATCCGCGCGCCCGCGAAGGCACCATCACCTATGCCGGGCGCGACATCACGCGCCTGCCGACCCACGAGATCGCGCGGCTCAACATCGCGCAATCGCCGGAGGGGCGGCGCATCTTTCCGCGCATGACGGTGTATGAAAACCTGCAAATGGGCGCGGCGATCAACCAGTTCGCGCATTTCGACGCCGATCTGGAACGGGTGACGACCATGTTCCCGCGCCTGAAGGAGCGCCTGCATCAGCGCGGCGGCACGCTTTCGGGCGGCGAGCAGCAGATGCTCGCCATCGCCCGCGCGCTCATGAGCCGGCCGAGGCTGCTGCTGCTGGACGAGCCCTCGCTCGGCCTCGCACCGCTCGTGGTGCGGCAGATCTTCGACGTCATCCGGGAACTCAACCGCAAGGACGGCATGACGGTGTTCCTGGTGGAGCAGAACGCCTATCATGCGCTCAAGCTCGCGCACCGCGCCTATGTGATGGTGACGGGAGCGATCACGCTGTCGGGCAGCGGGCGGGAGCTGCTGGAGGACCCGCAGGTGCAGGCGGCCTATCTGGAGGGCGGAAGGTGATCATGCAGGGCATTCTCTACGAAGAATCGTCCGTGTGGCTGTTCCTGTTCGTCACGCTGGTGCTGGGCGGCGGGGCGGCGTGGATGACGGGGCGCGCGCTCGCGGTGACGTGGGCGCCCTTGTGGCAGGGCATCGTCTACTTCCTGCTGCTGGGCGCGGCGGTGCGGTTCATCCATTTCGCGCTGTTTCACGGCACGCTGCTGTCGCTCCATTACTATCTGGTCGATTCGATCTTCCTGATCGCCATCGGCCTGACCGGCTTCCGCTACACGCGGGCGCGGCAGATGACGACACAATATTCCTGGCTTTACAAACGCACCGGGCCGTTCACATGGCGGGACAGAAATCCCGCATGAACCGAATCCGACGCGGCGGGTTTGTCATCAACGGAGGGGTTTGAGAATGAAGAAGACGATCGTTGGCACCCTGGCGCTGGGCGTGAGCCTTGCCGTGGGCCTTGCATTGCCCGGCGCGGCGCTGGCGCAGGTGAAGTTCGGCATCGGCGCGCCGCTCACCGGCCCCAACGCCGCCGTCGGCGACCAGTTCCAGAACGGCGCCGAACAGGCCATCGCCGATCTCAACGCGGCGGGCGGCATTCTCGGGCAGAAGATCGAGGCGAGCCTCGGCGACGATGTGTCCGATCCCAAGCAGGGCGTCTCGGTGGCGAACAAGTTCGCCGGCGAGGGCGTGAAGTTCGTGATCGGCCACTACAATTCCGGCGTGTCGATTCCCGCTTCCGAAACGTACGAGGAATCGGGCATTCTCCAGATCTCGCCCGGCTCCACCAATCCCGTCTTCACCGAGCGCGGCCTGTGGAACACGTTCCGCACCTGCGGCCGCGACGACCAGCAGGGCGCGGTGGCCGGCGCGTATCTCGCCAAACACTACAAGGACAGGAACATCGCAGTCGTCCACGACAAGACGCCCTACGGTAAGGGCCTGGCGGACGAGACCGTGAAGGCGCTGACGGCGGCGGGGCTCAAGGCCGTGGTCTATGAGGGCATCAACACCGGCGAGAAGGATTACTCCGCTCTCGTCTCCAAGCTGAAGGCGGCCAACGTCAATGTGGTCTACTACGGCGGCCTTTATACGGAAGCCGGCCTGATCACCCGCCAGATGCGCGATCAGGGCCTGCCCGCGCCGCTGATGGGCGGCGACGGCATCGCCTCGTCGGAATACGCGGCCATTGCCGGCCCCGGCGCGGAAGGCACGCTGATGACCTTCAGCCCCGATCCGCGCAAGAACCCGGCCGCGCAGGCAGTGGTGGAAAAGTTCAAGGCGAAGAATTTCGACCCGGAGACCTACACGCTCTACAGCTACGCGGCCGTGCAGGTGGTGGCGCAGGCCGCCGAGGAAGCGAAGTCGCTCGATCCCGAGAAGGTGGCCGAAACCATCCGCTCCGGCAAGGCCTTCAAGACGGTGATCGGCGATCTCACCTTCAACGAGAAGGGCGACATCACCCGCCCCGACTACATCGTCTATGAATGGCGCAAGACGGCCGACGGCAATGTCGGCTATTCGGGCAACGAGGTGGAATGATCGCTTCTTCCCCGTGATTGCATCCGGCCCCGGCAAGCGATTGCCGGGGTTTTTTCATCCGATCTGCCCCAATGCCGGAAAGGTTTCCAGCAGCCAGAACGAGAACCGGTTGATGCTCCCGGTGAGGAAGGCGACGCCGGTCAGCACGAGCATGCCGCCCATCACCTTCTCGACAAGCGCGAAACGCGTGCGCATGCGCTTGATGAAGGCCACCAGCGGCTTCATGGCGAAAGCGGTGGCGACGAAGGGAATGCCGAGCCCCAGCGAATAGACGGCGAGCAGGCTCGCCCCGCGCGCCACGCTGTCGCCCGATCCCGCCACGGTGAGAATGGCGGCGAGGATGGGGCCGATGCAGGGCGTCCAGCCGAAGGCGAAGGCGAGCCCCATGACATAGGCGCCCCACAGCCCGGCGGGCTTGTCCACCTGCACCCGCGCCTCGCGATAGAGCAGGTTCAGGCGGAACACGCCCAGGAAATGCAGGCCCATGACGATGATGAAGATGCCCGCCAGGGTGCCGAGCACGTCGATATACTGGCGCACGGCCTGCCCCAGCGCCGATGCCGTCGCGCCGAGCAGGACGAAAACCGTCGAGAAACCGGCCACGAACAGCAGCGAGGCGAAGAAGGCCCGCCGCGTCACCCCGGCATCCTGACGCTCCGCGAGCGTGTCGAGCGTGGTGCCGGTGAGGAACGTGACATAAGGCGGCACCAGCGGCAGCACGCAGGGGCTCAGAAAGCTCAGGAGGCCGGCGAAGGCGGCCGCTGGATAAGTGACGTCGATCATGCGAACGCTTCTATCCGCGAAAGCGCCGTTGCGGCAAGATGGCACGAACGCGCAGGGAAGGGCGTCGCGGCTTTTTGATGTCGCCGCGCTCGCGCTGGAGCGCGCTCCGGGAGACGACCGATGAACGACATGCATAACCTGATCACCGACGTGCCGGGCCTGCGCGTCGGCCACGCCCACGACGCGGCGGCGGCGACGGGCGTCACCGTCGCGGTGTTCGACGAACCGGCGGTCGCCTCGCTCGCCATTCTCGGCGGCGGCCCCGGCGTGCGCGACACCGCCCTGCTGGAGCCGGAGATGACGGTGCAGGCGATAGACGCCATCGTGCTGTCCGGCGGTTCGGCTTTCGGCCTCGATGCGGCGGGCGGCGCGATGAGCGCGCTGGCGCGCCACGGGCGCGGCTTCGCCGTTGCGAGCGCGCGGGTGCCGCTCGTGCCGCAGGCGGTGGTGTTCGATCTCCTGAACGGCGGCGACAAGCCGTGGGCCGCCGGCATCGGCGAACCGCCCCACCGGCGGCTCGCCGAACTTGCCGTGGAAGAAGCGCTCGCCTCCGCCGGCCCGTTCGCGCTGGGAACGGTGGGCGCGGGCCTCGGCGCCACCACCGTCGACCTGAAGGGCGGCGTCGGCTCCGCCGGCACGGTGACGGCGGAGGGTCACCGGGTCGGCGCTCTCGCGGTCGTCAACGCGGTGGGATCGGGCGTGATCGGCGACGGCCCGCATTTCTGGGCCGCGCCCTACGAGCAGGGCGACGAGTTCGGCGGGCTCGGCCTGCCGGCCTCGATCCCGGCGCAGGCGCTGATACCGCGCTTCAAGGGCGGGCCCGGCGAGAATACGACCATCGCCATCGTCGCCACCGATGCCACGCTCACCAAGGCGCAGGCGAAGCGCCTCGCCCTCGCCGCCCATGACGGCATGGCGCGCGCGCTGCGCCCCTCGCACGCGCTGCTGGACGGCGATACGGTATTCGCCGCCGCCACCGGCCGGCGGCCGCTCCGCCCCTCGCCCTATGAATTGTCGGCCATCGGCGTCGCCGCCGCCGACTGTCTCGCCCGCGCCATCGCACGGGGCATTTTCGAGGCGACCGCCCTTCCCTTCCCGGGCGCTCTGCCGGCGTGGCGCGACAGGTTCAGCCCAGCGACGCGATGAGCGCCCGCACTTCGGCCGCGGGATCGCCGGCGCGCATCACCCCGCCCATGACGGCGAGGCCCGCCGCGCCAGCCTGCCGGCAACGGGGAGCGGAAACCGCGTCGATGCCGCCGATGGCGATCACCGGCACGCGCGACACCGCCACGATCGCGGCGAGCCCCGCCTCGCCGAGCACGGGGCCATAACCCGGCTTGCTGGCCGTGGCGAAGGCCGGGCCGGCGATGATGTAGTCGACATGGGCCGGATCGGCGGCGCGCGCCTGCGCGAGCGTATGCACCGACTGGCCGATCAGCGCGTCTTCGCCCAGCATTCCTCTCGCCGCCGCCGCATCGCCGGCTTCCGGCAGGTGCACGCCACGCGCGCCCGCCTGCCGTGCGACCTCCGGCGAGCCATGCACCGTGACGCAGGCGCCGCAAGCCTGCGCCCGCCGGCGGAGGTCGCGCGCCAACCGCACCTGATCGTCGGCGGGGAGATCTTTTTCACGCAGGCTGATCCAGCGCCCGCCGCCCGCGAATACCGCCTCCGCCATCGTCGCCATGCTGCCGGCAAGCTGATGCCTGTCGGTGACGACGAGCAGCGGCGGCGCGGGCAGCCTCACGATTCGATGAGGCCGAGTTGCGGGCTCGACGCTTCCGCGTTGCGGCGCCTGGGAATGCGCCCCGCGAGATGCGCGAGACGCCCGCCCGCCACCGCATGCTTCATGGCGGCGGCCATGCGCACCGGATCGTTCGCTTTCGAAACGGCGGTGTTCAGCAGCACGGCGGCGCAGCCGAGCTCCATGGCGAGCGCGGCGTCGGAGGCCGTGCCGATGCCGGCGTCCAGCACCACCGGCACCGGGCTTCTGGCGCAGATCATCTCGATCATATGCGGATTGGAGATGCCGAGGCCCGAGCCGATCGGCGAGCCGAGCGGCATGACGGCGGCGGCCCCGGCATCGGCGAGCTTGCGGCAGGCGATCGGGTCGTCGGTGCAGTACGGCAGCACCACGAAACCCTTGTCGACAAGTTCGGCGGTGGCGCGCAGCAATTCCTCGACATCGGGATAGAGCAGCTCGCGGTCGCCCACCACCTCCACCTTCACCCAGTCGGTGCCGAGCGCCTCGCGCGCCAGTTCCGCCGTCAGCACGGCGTCGCGCGCCGTCTGGCAGCCCGCCGTGTTGGGCAGGAAATGCACCGAACCCGCCAGCACATCCACGAGCGTTTCCGCCGCGCCGGAAAGATCGATGCGGCGGATGGACGCCGTGGTCATCTGCGTGCCGCTGGCCTTCACGGCATCCAGCATCACTTTTTGGCTGGGATAGCCCGCCGTGCCGAGGAAGAGCCTCGATGTGAAAGTCCGCCCGGCGATCACCAGCGGATCGTCCTGCATATCCGTCGCCGTGATGTCCGTTACCATGATATCCGTCGCCACCGCGCTCACCCGCCCTGCCGCGCCTGCACGATCTCGATGCGATCGTCGGCGTTCAGCATGGTCCGCATCCACCTGTCGCGCGGCAGCACCGCGCCGTTGAGCGCCACCGCGACGCCGCGCGTATCGGCGGCGATGGCATGGCGCACGAGCACGGAGGCCAGCGTCGCATCCGCGACCTGCTCGCTCCTGCCGTTGACGCGCACCTGAATTTCACTCATGTCCCGATCCACTTCGTCCCTGTTCTTCCGTCCTTGTTCTTCCGTTTATGCCGCGACGGGGCGAAAACGTTCCAGCGCGAAGGGCCGCGCCAGCGCATCGAGCGCGCCGTCGAGGATGAAGCGCGACACGATGTCGGCCGTCACCGGCGTCAGCAGGATGCCGTTGCGGTGATGGCCGGTGGCGTAGACGAGGCCGTCGACCGGCCCCGGCCCCAGGATCGGCGCGTCGTCGCGGCTGCCGGGGCGGAAGCCCGCCCATGTCTCGATCAGCGGCAGTTCCTCGACGCCGGGCAGCGCGCGCCAGGCGTTCTGCAACAGCGACAGGATGCCGCCCGCCGTCAGCCGGTCGTCGAAGCCGCGCTCCTCCGCTGTCGCGCCGACGATGAGACGCCCGTCGCGGCGGGGCACCAGATAGACGCCGGAGGCCCAGACGACATGCCGGATCAAGGGGTTGGCGGCATCCATGCCGAGCGCCAGCATCTGCCCCTTCACGGGGCGCACGGGCGGGCGGGCATCGGGCGTGAGCCCGCCGATGCCGCGCGACCACGCGCCCGCCGCCAGCACGACGACGGACGCCTCATGCCGCTCTCCGCCGGCCTCCACGCCGGCGGCGCGCCCGTCCGCGACCAGAATGCGCTCGACCGGCGTTTCCTCGCGCAGATCGACGCCCGCGCCGGTGGCGGCCGCGCGCAGGGCGGCGGCGAGCTTGCGGTTGTCGACCTGATGGTCCTGCGGGCTCCAGACGGCGCCCGTCGCACCGGCGAGCATCGGCTCGCGGTCGCGCACCTCCCGCCCCGACAGCCACGTCACCGGCAGGCCGGTTTTTTCCTGCAAGGCGAGATGATGGCGCAGCCGCGCCTGCTCGTCGGCGTTCAGCGCCACATGCAGCGTGCCTTCCTCCCGCAGATCGACGGGGAGGCCGGCGGCGCTTTCGAGTTCCGCGGCGAAGGCGGGCCATAACTGCTGGCTGCGGCGGTTGAGCGGCAGCAGCCATTCCTCGCCCGGCTCCAGCTCGGTGCAGGCGGCGAGCATGCCCGCCGCCGCATGGCTCGCGCCGCTCCCGGCCCGGCCCTTGTCGAAAACCGTCACGCGGACGCCGCGCCGCGCCAGCCGCCACGCGATCGACAGACCGATGACGCCGGCACCGACAATGATGACGGATGAATCAGATGAATACGCGACCAACGGCTTCTCCCTACGCTGGCATGACCCAGACAGGTTCGATGGGTATAGTCTCAGCCGCGCCCGACGCGCGGCACCCCAGTGCCTTTAGTGGAACATCGTCTCTTTTGCCGACTTTGGCAAGGGGGTAACACGCAGAAGGGGCCTCGATGCTACAGCGCCTCTTCGTCGTCGTGCAGCGCATCGCCGTCTCTCGGCGTGGGAATCGAGAAGCCGCGCGGCAGCCGGCCGTCCAGAAAGCCGGCCCCCTTCAGGTCTTCGAGGCCGGGCAGGTCGTCGAGGGAGGCGAGGCCGAAATGAGACAGGAATTCGGGCGTCGTGCCGTAGGTCACGGGCCGGCCGGGCGTGCGCCGGCGGCCGCGCAGCCTGATCCAGCCGGTCTCCATCAGCGTGTCCAGCGTGCCGCGCGAGGTGGCGACGCCGCGGATTTCCTCCACCTCCGCCCGCGTCACCGGCTGGTGATAGGCGATGATCGCCAGCACTTCGAGCGCCGCGCGGGAAAGCTTGCGCGGCGCCTCCACCTCCCGCACCAGCGCCGGCGCGAGATCGGGCGCGGTGCGGAACGTCCATTTTCCCGCAACCCGGACGAGCACGACGCCGCGGCCGGCGTAATCCGCCTGGAGACGGATCAGAAGCGCCCCGAGATCGGTCCCGGCGGGAACACGGGCGGCGAGGTCCGCCTCCGCCACCGGCTCGCGCGAGGCGAACAGGATCGCCTCGATCACGCGTAAAGCACGGCCTTCGACGAACACGTCCCGCGGCGCATCGCCTTCCATCAGGCGACCTCCCGCGCGGCATCGGGCTCGACATCGGGCTCTTTCGGCCGACAGCGCAACATCAGGGGCGCGAAGGGCGCGTCCTGCCGCAGTTCGATGCGGCCCTCGCGCACCATTTCCAGCGTCGCCGAGAGCGCGGAGGCGCGCACCGTGGCCCGCATGCCCGGCGTCGCCATGAAGCTTTCGAGCCAGGGATCGAGCGCCGTCCAGTCCCGCGCGCCGCCGACCAGACGTTGCAAGGCCTCGCGGGCCTCGGCGAGAGACCATACCGTGCGCCGCTGCAAGGTCACGCGGGCGTTGGCGGTGCGCTGGCGGTTGTCGGTGTAGGCGCGCAGCAGGGCGAACAGCGAGACGTCCCATTTCGGACGCTCCACGATGGCCATTTCCTCCGGCGCGCCGCGCGCCAGCACATCCCGCCCGAGGCGGGGGCTGTCGGCGAGTTGCTGCGCCGCGCGCCGGATCGCCTCCAGACGCCGCAGCCGCAGGGCGAGCACCGTGGCGAGATCTTCCGCCACCGGCTCTTCCGCCGGCGCGGGCGCGGGCAGCAGCAGGCGGGATTTCAGGAAGGCGAGCCACGCCGCCATGACGAGATAGTCGGCGGCGAGTTCGAGGCGCAACTGGCGCGCGGCCTCGATGAAGGCGAGATATTGCTCCACCAGCGCCAGAATGGAAATCTGCGCCAGATCGACCTTCTGGCGGCGGGCGAGTTCCAGCAGCAGATCGAGCGGCCCCTCGAAGCCGTCGACATCGACGATCAGCGCGGGCTCCGCCTCGCGCCGTCCCGCGTCGAAATCGTCCGCCGCGATATCCGCGCGGAATGCCCCGTCGGCCACTCTCGTCATGCCCTCCCGTCGCGGCGGCAGCCGGTCGCGCACCGCCTCACGCGCCGACGGGCGCGGCCCCTTCGGTGGGGTCGCCCGGCTTCGGCGCATCCGCCAGAAGATCGGCCGGGAAGCCGCGCTTTGCAAGGGCGGCCGCCACGGCCGCATCGAACCGCGCGCGCTCATCCACAGGATCGAACGCCGCCGGCTCCTGCACAGGATCGAACGCCGCCGGCTCCTGCACAGGATCGAACGCCGCCGGCTCCTGCACAGGATCGAACGCCGCCGGCGCGCGGCGGATGAGGTCGAGCGCATGACGCGCGCGGGCGGCGGCTTCGCCGGCAAGCGGCGGAGCGAGCGCGGCAAGCTCCCGCATTTCGGACAGCAGGCCGTTGCAATGCAGCGCGATATCGCAGCCGGCGGCCAGCGCCGCCTGCGCGCGCGCGCCGATCGTGCCCGAGAGGGCGTTCATGGACAGATCGTCCGTCAGCAGCAGCCCATGAAAACCGATGCGGCCGCGAATGACGCGCGCGATGACGGCGGGCGAGACGGTGGCGGGATTGTCGGGATCGATGGCGCTGTAGACGACGTGCGCCGTCATCGCGACGGGTGCATCGGCCAGCGCGCGGAACGGCGCGAAGTCGCGCGCGTCGAGTTCCGCCTCGCCCGTGTCGACCACCGGCAGCGCCCGGTGGCTGTCGGCGTTGCCGCGCCCGTGGCCCGGAATGTGCTTGACGACCGGCAACACCCCGCCGGCGAGATATCCTTCCACCGCCGCGCGGCCGAGCACGGCGACGCGCTGCGGATCGGCCGCGAGAGCGCGATCGCCGATCACGTCGCTGGCTCCCTCGGCCGGCACATCGAGCACGGGGGCGCAATTGGCGGTGATGCCCACGGCCCGCAGGTCCGCCGCGATCAGACGCGCCCCGCGACGCGCCTCCTGCGGCTCCATCAGGCCGTAAATCGCGCCCGGCGGATAGGGCGGCCAATGCGGCGGCCCGAGACGCTGGACGCGCCCGCCCTCCTGATCGACGAAAACCGGCGCGTCCGGCCGGCCGACGCAGGCGCGCAGCGCCGCCGTCAGCGCCCGCACCTGCGCGGGTGAAACGATATTGCGGCGGAAGAGGATGAACCCCCACGGATCGGCATCCGCGAAAAGCGCACGCTCCTCGTCCGTCAGCGTCGGGCCGGAACAGCCCAGAACGAGCGCCCTCATGACATCCCGGCGCCCGTCAGTTGCGCGCCACGAAGCACTGGCCGCCGGAAGCCTGGATGCGCACGCACAGGGCCGTCGCCGCATCGCGCGAGGGGAAGGACCCGACGCGCAGGCGATAGATGGTGCGGCCGCCGGTCTGCGCCCGCAGGATATTGGGCGAATAGCCCGCAAGCTCGCCATGCTGGCGCTGGAGATTGGCGAACAGGTTGCGCGCCTCGCTCTCGCTGCCCGGCGCGGCAAGCTGCACGGTGAAGCCGCCTCCGGCGGCCTGCGGCGCGGCTTCCTGCGGCGTGGCGGCGACCTGCTGGCCGGCGGGGCCGGCCTGCGGCGAGATCTGCATCGGCGCGATCTGCAAGGGCGCGCGCGTCGCCGGGCGGTTGACGCCGGCCGGACGCGGCACGGGCATCACGGACGGCGCGGCGACAGCCGGGACCGATGCCGCAGGCTCCGCGACCGAAGGCGCGGAAACGACCGGCGTGGCGGGAGACGCGGCCTCGGGCGTCGCCGTCGCGAGCTGCTCGATGGTCGGCGCGGCAACGGCGGGCGCCTGCGGCGCGGCCGGCCCGCCGGAGGGCAGGATGCTGCCGTCCGGCCGCACGGAGACGGTGCGCACGCGCTTGGGCTCGCCGAGCGCCACGATGGCGGGGCTCGTGGGCTCCGGCGCTTCCGGCAGCGTGACATCGGCCGCCCCGCGCGCCGTGGTGGTGGTCGTGGTCGTCGTTTCCGCCGGCTGCTCCGGCGCGGCCTGCTGGGTCAGCAACTGGCCGATATCGACAGGCTGCTCGCGGTTGTCGACGACCACCGCATCCTCGCCGGAGGGCGCCTGATTGGTATGTTCGTAGATCGCCTTGTTGGTGTTGGGGATCTCCGCCCCGCCCGGCGTTTCGGGCTCGACCTTCACGGGCGCGCTGTCGGCGGCGATCACCGGCGGCTCGCCGTCGACGGCGCTGCCTCCGCCCCTGAAGAGCAGCGTGCCCGCCACCGCCACCGCGCCGAGACCGAGCGCGACCGCCGCGATCACCAGCCCGCGCCTGCGGCGCGCGACAGGCGCGGCATAGGCGGAATCAGCATAATATTGCTCGTCGTATTCCGCCTCGGCGGGTTCGGGCGCGCGGCCGTCGTCGGCATAGGCGCCGTAGCCGCCGCCGACGGAGGCCGCCGGCGTATCATGGCCTTCGTCCCATTCCGGCGCGCGCTGCGCGTCGGCGGGATAGCCGCCGTCCTGGCCGCCGGCGGCAAGCTGGTAGGCATCCTGCGCATAATAGCCGCCCGCCGCCACGGCGGCGTCGGACGCGCCGTCCAGCGCCTGGCTGAACTCCCGCGCATAGACTTCCGGCCCCGGTCCGGGAGGCACCGGCAACACGGGCACCGCCGGACTGCGGAGCCATTCGGGCATCGCCGCCCCCTGCTGTTCCGGCCGGGGTTGGGGCTGGGGCTGGCCCGCGCGCGGGCCGAGGTGCGCGAAGGCGCGCTCGATCTCGTTCACCCAATCGGGCTGGGAGCCGGCGGCGGGTTGCTGGCCGCCGGCGAATTGCTGGCCGCCGGCGCCTGCCGGAGCATAAGGCTCCGCCGGCCGCGGCGCAGCCGCCGGGCCGCCCTGCCCGACGATGCGCGCCAGTTCCGCCAGCGGATCCTCGTTGCGCGCGCGCGATGCGATGCGCCGGTTCTGCTCTTCGGGGCCGTCTGTATCGCGCATGGCGTAGGCTCTGCTGTTCTTACTCATGGGTGCAGTCCGATCCTTCAGACACGCCCGGATCATACCAGACGGGCAATATGACGAAGCCAACCCGACGCCGAAGCGCGGCAAGGCCCGTCCACCACCACATTCACGCCAACCGTCGAACAGCCACCCACTCACGAAGAGCGCCGCGTCCGCATCCTTCAGCGCATTTCATCCGGCGCGGCCACTCCCAGAACGGTCAGCCCGGACGCAAGAACCGACCGGACGGCCTCCACGAGAGCCAGCCTCGCCGCCGTCAACTCTGTGTCAGTTTGATTAACAAACCGTAATTGCGGCGAATCCTTGCCCCGGTTCCACAGCCCATGGAACGCCGCCGCCAGCTCATACAGATAGAACGCCAGCCGGTGCGGCTCGTAATTCTGGGCGCCCGCCTCGATCACGCGCGGATATTGCGCCATCAGCTTCAATATATTGATCTCTGCCTCGTCCGCCAAGACGCCGAAGGAAGCACGGGCGAGTTTTTCTTTCGCGATGTCGAGATCAGGCAAGGTCTCGCGCGCCTGGCGGAAGATCGAGGCGCAACGCGCATGCGCATACTGCACATAAAAGACCGGGTTGTCCTTGGTCTGCTCCACCACCTTCGCGAGATCGAAGTCCAGCGGCGCGTCGTTCTTGCGGTAGAGCATCATGAAGCGCACCGCATCGCGCCCCACCTCGTCGATCACCTCGCGCAGGGTGACGAAGCTGCCGGCGCGCTTCGACATCTTCACCGGCTCGCCGTCGCGCAGCAGCTTCACGAGCTGGGCGAGCAGCGCTATCACCTTCACGTCATCCCCGCCGACGGCGCGGCCGACCGCTTGCAGGCGCTTGACGTAGCCGCCGTGATCGGCCCCCAGCACATAGACCAGCTCCTTGAAGCCGCGCGCGTATTTGTCGCGCAGATAGGCGACGTCGGCGGCGAAGTAGGTATAGCTGCCGTCGGACTTCATCAGCGGCCGGTCGATGTCGTCGCCCACCTCGGTGGCGCGGAACAGGAGCTGCTCGCGGTCCTCCCAATCCTCGGGCAACTGGCCCTTGGGCGGCGGCAGACGGCCGTTGTAGACATAGCCGCGCGCCTCCAGATCACTGATGACGGCGTTGATCGCCCCGTTGCGGCCGCCTTCGTGCAGCGTGCGCTCCGAAAAGAAGACGTCGTGGCGCACGCCGAGCGCGGCGAGATCGTCGCGGATCATGTCCATCATGGCGGCGATGGCCACGTCGCGCACCAGCGGCAGCCACTCTTCCTCCGGCTTGTCGAGCAGCGAGCGGCCGTGCCCGTCGGCCAGCTTCCTGCCGACGGGCACGAGATAATCGCCCGGATAGAGGCCCTCCGGTATGGCGCCGATCTTCTCGCCCAGCGCCTCGCGATAGCGCAGGAAGACGGAGCGCGCCAGCACGTCCACCTGCGCGCCGGCGTCGTTGATGTAGTATTCGCGTGTCACCGCATGGCCCGCGAAGGCGAGCAGCGCGGCGAGCGCATCGCCGAACACCGCGCCGCGCCCGTGGCCCACATGCATCGGCCCGGTGGGGTTGGCGGAGACGTATTCCACGTTGATCGGCCGCTCCGGCTTCGGCGCGCCGCGGCCGAAATCGGGCCCGGCCGCGAGCACCGCGCCGAGAACCTTGTGGAACACGTCGTTCCTCAGCCGCAGGTTGATGAAGCCCGGCCCGGCGACTTCGGCGCTTTCCACGCCCTCGTCGCGCGCGAACGCCACCACCATGAGCTGCGCCAGCGCGCGCGGATTGGTGCCGGCGGGCTTGGCGAGCACCATCGCGGCATTGGTGGCGAGATCGCCATGGGACCCGTCGCGCGGCGGCTCCACCACCACCCGCGACAGGTCAAGCCCCTGCGGAAGCTTTCCCTCCGCCGCCAGTTGCCCGATGACGGCGACAAGCCGGTGCTGATAGATGTCGAAAATGTTCATGAATGCCTCGATGCGCCGCCGGCCGGCTCCGTGCCGGCCCCGCTCCACGCCCAAACTACGCGCCCTATCGCAATTCCGGGGTGTCGTCAAACAGTCGCCGATGCGCATCGAGCGCATAACTGTCGGTCATGCCGGCGAGATAATCGGCCACCCGCCGGCGCACGCGGGCCTCGTCCGCATCCGCGAGCCCCTGCTGCCACTCCTGCGGCATCAGGCGCGGCTCCGTGAGAAGGCGCTCGAACAGGTCGCGCACAACCCGGTCCGCGCCCTCGCGCACATGCACGACGCGCGGGTGGCGGTACATGTGCGTGAACAGGAACGCCTTGATATCCCTGTCCGCCGCGACGATCGCCGGCGAGAACGCCACCACGGGCGCGCAGGCGCGGCGCACGGCGTCGGCATCCGCAGGCGCGCGTTCCGCGATGCGGCGCTCGCTCTCGCGAATGACATCCTCCACGAAACGGGTGATGATGCGCCGCCCCAGCTCATGCACGACGCGGGAAGTCTCAAGGCCCGGATGACGCGCCTCGATCTCGTCCAGCAAGTCCGCGATGAAGGGAATGGCGCGCAGGCCGGGGAGCGTGAACAGGCCGGCGCGCAGGCCGTCGTCGATATCGGCCGCGTCATAGGCGATGTCGTCGGCCAGCGCCGCCGCCTGCGCCTCGGCGCTGGCATAGGTCGACAGATCGAGGCAATGGATGGCGTCGTATTCGAGAATCGCGCCCGGCACGCCGGTCGCCGCGTAACGGCCGAAGGGCCTGCCCTCGCCGTCGCACAACGGCCCGTTGTGTTTCACGAGCCCCTCCAGCGTCTCCCATGTCAGGTTGAGGCCGTCGAAGCCGGCGTAGCGGCGCTCCAGCCGCGTGACGATGCGCAGCGCCTGCGCGTTGTGGTCGAACCCGCCGAAGCCGCGCATGCAGGCGTCGAGCGCTTCCTCGCCCGTATGGCCGAAAGGCGTGTGGCCGAGATCGTGCGACAGCGCCAGCGCCTCCGCGAGATCCTCGTCGAGCCCCAGCGCGCGCGCCAGCGCACGGGCGATCTGCGCCACCTCGATGGTGTGCGTGAGGCGCGTGCGATAATGATCGCCCTCGTGATAGACGAACACCTGCGTCTTGTGCTTCAGGCGGCGAAAGGCGGTGGAATGGATGATGCGGTCGCGGTCGCGCTGGAAGTCGGAGCGCGTCGGCGACGAATCTTCGGCGAACAGCCTGCCGCGCGTGCGCGCGGGATCGCTCGACCACGGCGCGCGCCAGCGCTCGCCATGCAAGGGCCGCCTGAATATGGCTTTATCGAAAGCGTTCAAGACACCGAATCCTCTGCTGCCCCGCGCCCGCATTCCCCGATCCGGGAGCGGCCATTCCTTCCCGCCCGTTGCAGCGGCCGGCCACGCGCACTAATTTAAGGGCCAATATCGCAAGATAAAGGTTGCAATGCCATGACGATCGTCACCTCTCCGGTTGCCACGACCCTCGCTTCCCCGATCACGCTGACGGACAGCGCGGTGCGACGCATCCGGCGCGTGCTGTCGAAGGAGCCCGAGGGCGCGATGCTGCGCGTGAGCGTCAACGGCGGCGGCTGCTCCGGCTTTCAGTACGCCTTCGATATCGAGAAGACGCGCAACGACGACGACACGGTGGTGGAAAAGGACGGCGCGGTCGTGCTCGTCGATTCCGTCTCCCTGCAATATATGGACGGTTCGGTGCTCGATTTCGTCGACGACCTCATCGGCCAGTCGTTCAAGATCGACAATCCCCATGCCACGGCCTCCTGCGGCTGCGGCACGTCGTTTTCCATCTGAGCGCAACGCAGGGCCTGAGCCTGTCAGCTCCGCGATGAAGCGCCGACAGGCTCTCATTCCCGCAGCAGCGGCCACTCTGGCCGAACCGCGCCGCCGATCGCGGCATCACGGCGCGGCATGCCCCGTGTTTCCGGCGCCGAAGCGCGCTTTCACCTTTTCGCGAATCGTCTGGAACGTGACGTAGAGCATCGGGATGAGGAAGATGCCGAAAAGGCTCGCGGCGATCATGCCGGCGAACACCGGCGTCGACACGTTATGCCGGGCGATCTCGGACGCGCCATGCGCGCGCACCAGCGGCACGAGACCGAGAATGAAGGCGATCGACGTCATCATCACCGCGCGGAAGCGCAGTTTCGCGCCGAGCACCGCCGCCTCCGAAATGCCGAGCCCCGCCTCGCGCCGCTCCTTCGCGAACTCGATGATCAGGATGCCGTTCTTCGCCGCCAGCGCGATCAGCACCACAAGGCCAATCTGCGCATAGAGATCGAGCGTCAGACCGAAGGCGAGCAGGCCGACGAACGCCCCCAGAATGCCCACCGTCACCGACAGCAGCACCGGCACCGGGATCGTCCAGCTCTCGTAGAGCGCGACAAGGAACAGGTAGGCGAACAGGATCGCCAGCGCCATGATGACGGTGGTCTGGCCGCTGGTGCCCTGCTCCTGATAGGCCGTGCCCGTCCATTCGAAGCTGTAGCCCACGGGCAGGGTCTTTTCCGACACCTCCGCCATGGCCGCCATCGCCTCGCCGGAAGACACGCCGGGAGCGGGACTGCCGTTGATCGTCACCGACCGGTAGTTGTTGTAGCGGGTGACGACCTGCGGCCCCACTTCCGTGCGCGCGCTGGCGATGGAGCGCAGCGGCACCATGGCGCCCTTGCTGTTGCGCACGTAGATGTTCCACAGCGCATCCACGTCGCGCCGGTCGGGCGCATTGCCCTGGAGGTTCACCTGCCACGTCCGGCCATAGAGGTTGAAGTCGTTGATGTAGGCCCCGCCCAACGTCGCCTGCAACGTGGAGAAGATGTCGCTGACGCTGACGCCCAGCGCCTGCGCCTTCTCGCGGTCGATATCGAGATAGATCGACGGCGTTGTCGCGCGGAAGGTCGAGAACACGCGCGACAGGCGCTTGTCCTGGTTGGCGGCCGACACCAGCGCCTGCACGACGCTGGCCATCTCCACCGGCTCGGCCCCTTCGAGGTTCTGCAACTGGTATTCGAAACCGCCGCTCGTCGACAGCCCGACGACGGGCGGCAGGTTGAGCGGCAGCACGCTCGCGGTGCGGATGTGCATCGACGCGCCGAAAACCTCGCGAAGCAGCGCCTGCACGGAATCCTGCGCGGCCGGCCTGTCGGCGAAATCCTTCAGGGTGACGACGAGATAGGCGGCATTGCTCGCCGAGTAACCGTCAAGGAACGAATAGCCGATGATCGACGTGACGTGCTCGACCTGCGGCATCTTTCCGAGAAACGCCTCGACCTCCTCCGTCACCGCGAGGGTGCGGTTGGTCGATGCGCCGTCGGGCAACTGGATGTTGACGAAGAACGCGCCCTGATCCTCTTCCGGCAGGAAGCCGGTCGGCGTGACCTTCGACAGCGAGAAGACGCCGAAGCCGAGCGCCGCCACCGCCACGAGCGAGAGCGCGGCCACACGCACGAGGCGCTGCACCAGCGCCGCGTAGCCGTCGCGCACGTTGTCGATGCGGGCGCCGATCCAGCCCATCAGGCCGCGCCGCGGCCCGCCGTGCCGCAGCAGCACGGCGCAGAGCGCGGGCGAGAGCGTGAGCGCGTTGACGGCGGAAATCACCATCGACACGCTGATGGTGACGGCGAACTGCCGGAACAGCTCGCCGGAGATGCCCGGAATGAAGCCGATCGGCACGAACACCGACAGCAGCACCAGAGTCACCGCGATGATCGGCGCCGTCACCTCGTTCATGGCCTTCTCGGCCGCCTGCGCCGGCGTCAGCCCCGGCTCCTCCTCCATCACGCGCTCGACGTTCTCCACGACGACGATGGCGTCGTCGACGACGATGCCGATCGCCAGCACCAGCGCCAGCAGCGACACGGTGTTGGCCGAGAAGCCGAGCGCCAGCAGCACCGCGAAGGTGCCGACCAGGCTGACCGGCACCGCGATGATCGGGATGAGGGTGGCGCGGAAGTTGCCGAGGAAGATGAACACCACCGCCGCCACCAGCACGAAGGCTTCGAACAGCGTCTTGATCACTTCCTCGATGGTGGCGTTCACGAAGGTGGTGGTGTCGAACACGATCTGGGAGCGCATGCCCTCGGGATAGCGCTTGCCCAGGTCTTCCAGCGTCGCGCTGATCGCCTGCGCCGCGCTGATCGCGTTGGCGCCCGGCGCCTGATAGATGCCGATCGCGACCGCCTCGCCGCCGTCGAGACGGCTCGTCGTGTCCTCGTTCTGCGCGCCGAGTTCCACGCGCGCGACATCCCGCACGCGCAGCACCGAACCGTCCGGGTTGGCGCGCAGCACGATGGCGCCGAATTCCTCGGCCGTCGTCAGCCGCCCCTGGGTCGAGACGTTGAACTGGAACTGCTGATCCCCCGGCACCGGCTGCGCGCCGATGCGGCCCACCGGCGCCTGCACGTTCTGCGCGGCGATCGCGCGCGTGATGTCGGAAGGGATGAGGCCCAGGCTGGTGAGGCGCTGGATGTCGAACCAGATCCGCATCGAGTAGTTCATGCGGCCGAACAGCGAGGCCGATCCCACGCCGGGCGTGCGGGCGAGGCTGTCGAGAATGTTGATCGTGGCGTAATTGGTGAGGAAAAGCTGATCGTGCGAGGGGTTGTCGCTCGTCAGCATGATGAATTGCAGGATCGACGACGACTGCTTCTGCACCGTCAGCCCCTGCTGCTGCACTTCGGGCGGCAGGCTGGACAACGCGGTCTGGACGCGGTTGTTCACGTTGACCGTGTTCATGTCCGGGTCGGAACCCAGCGCGAAGCTCACGGTGAGGCTGTAGGAGCCGTCCGCGCCGCTGGTGCTCTTCATGTAGAGCATGTTGTCGACGCCGATGATCTTCGCCTCGAGCGGCTGCGCCACGGCGGTTTCCACCACATCGGCGGAGGCGCCGGGATAGAAGCCGCTCACCTTGACCTGCGGCGGCACGATATCCGGCAATTGCGCCACCGGAATGCGCGTCAGCGCGAGCAGGCCGGCGATGGAGATGACGATCGCGATGACGATGGCCAGGCGCGGCCGGCGGATGAAGACGGATGAAATCACGGCATCACCTCCGCTGCTGTGCAGCGGCGGCAGCCGACGGACTGGCCGGCGCGGGCGAAACCGGCTCACCCGGACGTACGTTCTGGATGCCCTCGACGATCACGCTGTCGCCTTCGTTCAGGCCGTCGACGACGGCGGCGACGAGCGGCGTCGACTGGCCGAGGCGCACGCGCTTCTGCTGCGCCTTGTTCTCGCCGTCGACGACGAAGACGTAATCGCCCTGCCGGTCGGAGAGGATCGCGGAGCGCGGCACCGCCAGATATTTCGTCGGCTCGACCGATTCGAGCACGACGGTCACGAACGCGCCGTTGGTGAGCCTGCGCGCCGTGCCGACATTGTTGCCGGAGGAAGGAAGCGGCGGATTGGCGATCACGCCGCGCAGCAGGATCGTATCCGTATCCTGCGAGACGGTGGTATCGATGAAGTCGAGCTTGCCGACCTCGCTGTAGAGCGAGCCGTCCGCCAGCCTGAGCCGCACGTTCAGCCCCTTGCCGCCGACGGCGCGCTGCTCGTCGCCGAGTTCGAGGATCTGGCGCGACGAGATCGGAAACGTCACATACATCGGGTCCTGGCTGACGATGGTCGCCAGAACGCCCGAATTCGGCCCCACGACGTTGCCCTGCGTGACCGCGGTGCGGCCGATGCGGCCGTCGACCGGCGAGCGGATTTCGGTGTAGTCGAGGTTGATCTGCGCCGCGCGAAGCTGGGCCTCGGCCAGCGACACCTGCGCCCTGGCGCTGAGTTCGGCGGCAAGCGCGTTATCCACGTTCGACTGCGGCCCGGCGTTGCGGGCCAGAAGCTCCTGCGCGCGCTTCAGCGTGATATCGGCGTTCGTGAGCTGCGCCTTCGCCTGGTCCAGCAGCGCCGCCTGCGCATCCACCGCGGCCTGGTAGGGGCCGCGCTCGATGCGATAGAGCACGTCGCCGGCCTTGACCTCCGCGCCTTCCCGAAACGCCTGCTCTTCCAGAAAACCGGTGACGCGCGCCAGGAGATCGACCCGCTCGCGCGCTTCCACGCGCCCGGCGACCTCCGTGCTCTCGTTCATGGTCTGCGCGGCGGCCGGCACCACGCCCACCGCCGGGGCCGCCTGTGCCGGCGCCTGCGCGAACACCTGCCCGGCCGGCGCCACGACGAAGCCGGCACCGATCAGGCCGATACCGACGATCCGCGCCACCCGGCGCGCGACGAAAGCGATCATGAATGCATCCCCCCGGATTCAGACGCTCCCGAACGCAGCCGCACCGTGAGCCCGACCGTCTATACATGCTTACAGTCTCACTGTAAACGCCGGTAGCGCAAGCGCTTTTTAGCCGGCGACGATTTTCGGCGACGGCCTTTCGGGATGACGATACGGATGATAATGTCCGTTATCCTTTGCCGCGCATCCGTCTGGATCGCGGGGAAACGCCCCCGCCGGGCGAAACGAACGGATGAGCGTCCGAAGCCGGAGCCGACTGCATCGGACGCAAGCCGAAAATTTTAACAACTGTTTATACTAGCATCAAAATCACCCGGAAATGACTTCCATTTCCGGTTTGATGCGGGAGGGAGGGCCAATTGAGCGCAACCGGAGTGAAGACGGCGTTGACGCCGCCGCAGGCGATGAGGTTCAAGGGCGTGACGCCGCTCGTCTGCCTCACCGCCTATACGACGCCGATGGCGAAGCTGGTCGACGCGCATTGCGACGTGGTGCTCGTCGGCGACAGCGTCGGCATGGTGCTGCACGGCCTGCCGTCGACGCTCGGCGTGACGCTGGACATGATGATCATGCACGGGCGGGCGGTGAGAAGAGGCGTGGAGCGTGCGCTCATGGTCGTGGACATGCCTTTCGGCTCCTGCGAGGAAGGGCCGGAGCAGGCGTTCCGCAACGCGGCGCGCGTCATGACGGAGACGGGCTGCGGCGCGGTCAAGCTCGAAGGCGGGCGGCACATGGCCGAAACCATCGGCTTCCTCACCGCGCGCGGCATTCCCGTGATGGCGCATGTCGGCCTCACGCCGCAGGCCGTCAACGCCTTCGGCGGATATGCCGTGCAGGGCCGCGGCGAGGACGGCGACCGGGTGGCGCGCGACGCCGCGGCCGTCGCGGAAGCCGGCGCGTTCGCCGTCGTGCTCGAAAAGGTGCCGGAGCCGCTCGCCCGCCGCATCACGGCGGAGATCGCCGTTCCCACCATCGGCATCGGCGCCTCGCCGGCCTGCGACGGGCAGGTTCTCGTTGTCGACGACATGCTGGGCGCGTTCACGGATTTCCGCCCGAAATTCGTCAAGCGTTACGCCGAGTTGGGCGCGGAGGCGGACAAGGCCGTCGCGGCCTACGCCGCCGATGTGCGGGCGCGCCGCTTTCCCGCCGCCGACCACGTGTTCGGCGATACGCCGAAGGCGGTTCGCAAGGGAGGCGCGGCATGAGCACGCCTGTCGTGCGCACCCTCGCGGAACTTCGCGCCACCGTCGCCGGCTGGCGGCGCGAGGGCGCGCGCGTCGCCGTCGTGCCGACCATGGGCGCGCTGCACGAGGGGCATCTCGGCCTCGTGCGCGCGGCGCTCGGCCGGACCGAAAAGGTGATCGTGACGCTGTTCGTCAACCCCCGGCAGTTCAACAGCGCGGCCGACCTCGCCGCCTACCCCCGCACCGAGGCGGAAGACGCGCGCAAACTCGGCCCGCTCGGCGCGCACATGCTCTACGCGCCGGATGCGGCCGAGATCTATCCGCCGGGCTTCGCCACGAGCGTGTCGGTGAGCGGCGTCAGCGAAGGGCTTTGCGGCGCCTTCCGGCCGGGTCATTTCGACGGCGTGGCGACCGTCGTCGCGAAACTCTTCCTCCAGACCCGCGCGGATCTGGCCTTTTTCGGCGAGAAGGATTTTCAGCAACTCCATGTGGTCCGGCGCATGGCGCGCGATCTCGACATTCCGATAGAGATCGTCGCCTGCCCCACCGCGCGCGAGGCGGACGGGCTCGCCCTGTCGTCGCGCAACGTGCGGCTGTCGGCGGCCCAGCGCGCCGTCGCGCCGGCGCTGGTGCGGATTCTGGCCGCCGCCGCGCGACGGCTCGCGGCGGGCGAGCCCGCGCGCGCGGCGCTCGACGAGGCGAAAGCCGCCGTCGTCGCGGCGGGCTTCGATAGCGTCGAGTATCTGGAACTGCGCGCGGAAGACGACCTCGCGCCGCTGGAGAGCCTCGACCGGCCGGCGCGTCTTCTCGCGGCGGCATGGCTCGGCGAAACGCGCCTCATCGACAATCTCGAAATCGGCGCGGCCCCCTGATCCCGCTCACGCCGGCGTCGCCCGCACCGCGACCTTGACCCTGATCGTCTTCGACACCCATTCCGCTGCGGCGTCGGAGAACATGCCGAGGTCGAGCGCGGTGCGGTCGAGATCGACCTCGCCCTCCATGCTCGCCCCGGCGTCGCCGATCGTCAGACGGAAAGGCAGCACGACCGGGAAAGGCTTGCCCTTGATGGTAAGCGTGCCGCCGGCCTCGTAGCGGTGTTCGCCGAGAGAGCGGAACGTGCCGGCCTCGAAAACGGCCTCCGGGAAACGGTCCGCGTTGAACCACTCGCCGGTGCGCAGGGAGTTTTCCTGCGTGGCGTCGCCCGTGCGGGCGGAAGCCGTCCTGATCCGCACCACGACTTTCGATCCCCCGAGATCGGCCGGATCGAAGCGGATATCGCCGTCCCAATCCTCGAAACGGCCCTCGAAAGCCTCGCCTGTGTGCGTGCCGGAAAAGGCGATGCTCGAACCGGCCTTGTCGATCGTCCAGGCTTTCGCCGTGGCGGATGCGGCATTTTCCACCGGCGCGGGCGCTGGCGCGACGGTTTCCGCGACGACGGCCGGCGCGGCGGCGGGCGCTGGCGCATGCGCCGGCGGCGCGGGCCGGTTCAGCGCCCAGCCGGCCCCGGACAGCACGAGGACCGCGGCAAGGCCCGCGGCGGTCGCGACCGCGCCCGAGCCGCCGGCCGCGCCGGATCCGCCGTCGTGCCCGGTATCGTGCCGGCGCAGGAAGGGAACCATCCGCGCCAGCACGCCGTCGCGATCGATGAACTGATGCTTCAGCGCCGCGCCGACATGCATGGCGACGAGCACGACGCCGCCCCAGACCAGCAGGCCGTGCGCGCCCATGGCGCCGAAGGCGACGGCCCGCTCGCCCTCGAACCCCGGCAGATGGGGAATCGGCAGCAGCCCGAACCAGGATGTCGCGACGTTCAGCGGCCGGTCGACGCCGACGGCCCAGCCGGCGGATACGTAAATCCAGCCCGTCAGCGGCAGCGCGATCAGAAGACCGTAGAAGGCGACATGCGTGGCGTGGGCGAGAAAGATCGCCCAGCCCTGCGTGCCGCCGGGCGCCGCGGGGGCGGGATGGGCGAGGCGCCATGCCAGCCGGACCAGCGTGAGCGCCAGAATCGCGAAGCCGATGGACTTGTGAAGCTGGAAGACCTGATAGGCCGTCTGCTGGCTGGCCGGATCGCCGATGGCGTCCACCATCCACCAACCCATCGGCGCCATGGCAATCACCAGCAGCGCGATGATCCAATGCAGAATGATGGCCACGCTCGTATAGCGGGCCGCTGAACGCTCTGTCGGCATCCTGGGCAAACTCCGAAAAGCCGTTCGATGCGGCGCGCCATCGGCTCGCCGGCCCGGTCCTCGCCCGGCGCCGCGCGGCCTCGCTCAAGCGCCGCGCCGGGTGCGGCTTCGGCCGACGAGCCGGGCTCATCGGCCGAAAGCGTTATTGCGCCTGACGGATGAACTCGCCGTCGAAGCGGATCGTCACCTCATCGCCGGCCGGGCCGCCGACCGGCTGCCCGAAGTCGGAACGCTTGAAACGGCCTTCCGCCGTCAGCCCCAGCACCGGAACGCCCAGGAAGGGATGGCTTTCGAGTTCGCCGACGAAGGTTGCGTCGAGCGTCACCGGCTTCGTCACGCCGAGGAAGGTCATATCGCCCGTCACCCGCGCCGTCTGCGGCCCGGTCTTTTCCACCTTGGTGGACTTGAAGGTGATGCTTGGGAAATTGTCGCTGTTCAGAAAGCGGGGATTGCGGCTGATGTCCTCGCTCCACGTCGCGTAAGCGCTTTTGGCGTGGACCGCCTTGTAATCGGCCGGATAAGCCGTCTGCACGGACCTCGGGTCGATCGTGACCTCGATGGAGGAAGCCTCCCAGTTCGCCGTATCGAGCGTGAGGGTCGCCTCCAGTTTCTCGAAACGGCCCGTGTAGTTCGAGACCCCGAGATGCCTGAAGGTCCACAGCAGCGCCGCATGCGTCGCGTCGAGCTTGTAGACGCCGGCGGGAGACTTGATCTCCACAGCCTGCGCGGACGCCGGATTGACGGAAACCTGGGCAATGCCGGCAACGGCGGACAGACCGGCCAACAATGTCACGGTAAGGATATGGCGTTTATTCATCGCAGCTTCCCGGTATGTGAATGGCAATCGACAATATAATGCTGTAAGGCGGCGCACCGGGGAGGCAAACTGACAATGTTGTGAACTCGCTGTCCGCAAACAACGATTCTCCATGACATGTGCTTCGCGACACATGCGCGCCGGCTTGCGCGACTGTCCTGATGAACAGTCCGGCGCATCGCTTTTTGTTTCGGACAGAACTATCTTCGCGGGCGGAATACCGGCCCGGCGCGGGAGGATCAGAGCTTGTGGGCCTCTATCCTCTCCGCCGAGAGGGCATAGCCGATCTCGGCGAGTTCGGTGGCCGTCTCCGAGGCGGAGAGCACGCCGGTGACTTTCACCGGATCGAACAGATCCCGGATCTCGTAGGGCCGTTTCGTCGTGACCAGAACGAGCTGATTCGCCGGCGGCGGCGGCACATGGATGCAGGCGCCGACATAGGGAACCAGAATAAAGGTCGTCACGCCGACGCCGGCATGATCGAGCGGCACGACGAAGCCGGGCATGCGCACGGTCTTGCCGTTCCAGTCGGTGCGAAACCCCGATGAAACCGGCTGCTGCTGCGCGAGCGTCGCGGCCTCGTGCTGCACAACGCCGCGAAGCGCGGCGGCGAGGGGCGCCGCGCCCTGCGGCAGCAGATCGTCCCACGTCAGTTCGATCACTTCCCGCGCGCGGGCCTGGCCCGCCGGCAGCAGCACGGCGGACAGCCCGATGCCGAAGCCGCGCCGGGAAAGAAGGATGTTCATCATTTCGGACCTCGCCGGTTCGTCATATCCTGACCATCATGCCGTCCGCGAGCGAGAGCCTGTAGGCGCGCAGCGCCGGCAGCACGCTCACGAGCGCCGCCGCCGCGACCACGGCGAGCAGCGCGAGCGCCTCGCGCCCGCCCGGCCCCTCCATCGGCAGCCAGAGGCCGAAAGCCGCGTCGATCCACGGCCGGGCCACGGCCAGCCCGGCATACAGCACCGCCGCGCCCAGCATAGCGCCGATCGCCGCGATCAGCACGGCCTCAAGGACGAACAGCCCGAGAATCGTGACGGGGCGCGCGCCCATGGCGCGGTAGATCGCCATCTCGCGCCGGCGCTCGTTCAGGCTGGCGAAGATCATCGCCATCATGCCGATGAGAGCGGTGACGATGACCATGCCGGAAACGCCGACAAGCGCCATCTCCGCCACGCCGACGATCTGCCACAGTTCCTGAAGCGCAAGGCCGGGCAGCACGGCGAGCAGCGGCTCGCCGGGATAGTCGTTGATCCGGCGCTGGAGCTGGAAGACCTGAAGGCGGGATTTCACGCCGATCAACGCCGCCGTGACGGCGGAGGGCGTCAGGTCCATCCCGCGAATGGCCTCCACCGGCGTCGTCTGGCCGGGAAGCTTCGCGCCGCCGCGCCAGTCCACATGAATGGCCTCGATCGCCTCGAGGCTCACGATCACCGTGCGGTCGACCGGCGTGCCGGTCTTGGCCAGAACCCCGGCCACGCGGAAAGGCTGATCGGCATGTTCCGCGAAGGACGCCAGCCCGTGCGCGACGACGATCGGATCGCCCACCGCATAACCCAGCGCCGCGGCGACATCCGCCCCGACCACGGCGTCGTAAAGATCGTCGAGCCCCTTGCCCTGCGCGAAGGCGAGCGGGCGGCCGCCGCGATACCGGTAGCGGTCGAAAAACGCCGGCGTCGTTCCCATGACGCGGAACTGGCGGTGGCTGTCGCCGAGCGAGATCGGCACGATCCAGTCCACCTCCGGCCGGGCGGCGATCTCCTGATAACTTTTCCAGGTGACGTTGTTGGTGGCGTTGCCGATGCGAAAGACGGCATAAAGCAGCAGTTGCACCGAGCCGGAGCGCGCGCCCATGATCAGGTCGGTGTTCGAGATCGTATCGGCGAAACTCGCCCGCGCCCCCGTCCGCACCTTCTCGACGCCCAGAAACAGCGCCACCGACAGCGCGATGGCCAGCACCGTCATGCCGACGGTGAGCGCGCGCGCGAGAAGCGAGGCGAAGGCGAGGCGCAGGATCATGCCGCCGCCCTTTCCGCCGCCGCGACGTCGGGCAGGTGCAGCACGCGGTCGAAGCGCGCGCCGATGCGCGCGTCGTGGCTGACCATCAGCAACGTGGAGCCCGCTTCCCGGCATTGGCCGAACAGCAGATCGAGAAAAGCGTTCTGCGTGCCGGCGTCGAGCGCCGAGGTCGGCTCGTCCGCCACGATGAGCGGCGGGCGGCCGATCAGCGCCCGCGCCACGGCGACGCGCTGCTGCTGGCCGACGCTGAGCCTTCCCGCCGGCACCGCGAGCACCTCCGGCGCGAGGCCGAGCGCCGCGCACAGCCGCGCCGCCGCCTCTCCGCCATGGCCCGCCCGCGCGCGGCGGCGCGGCGCGAAGCGCAGCGGCAGCAGGATGTTGTCCCGCACCGAGGCATAGGGCAGCAGGTTGAACTGCTGAAAGATCACACCGATATGCTCCGCCCGGAAGCGATCCCGCTCGCCGGGCGCGAGCGCGGCGAGATCGGTGCCGCAGACCCGGACGCTGCCGGCCTGCGCCGCCACGATCCCGCAGACGAGCGACAGCAGCGTGGACTTCCCCGATCCGCTTTCGCCCAGCAGAAGAACAGTCTCGCCCGCCCCGATGACGAGATGCGGCACGCCGAGGCCGAACGATGCGCGGCCCGGCCAGCGAAACCGCGCGCCTTCGACGACCAGCGTTTTCCCGTCTTCTTCCAAGGTCACATCCGCCCCTTGAGATCGAGTGCCGGCGCCTCGCGCCGCACCTCGAAGCTCTGCGCGCCCTTCTCCGTCACCAGACGGATCTCGATCTCGCGCGCGTTCGGGAACGCCTCGAAATAGGCGAATTCGATGCGCGCGATCGCCGCGGGATTGGCGCAGGTCAGCACGTATTCCGCGTGGAATTCGCTGTGCTGCGCCCCTTCGCCGCCTTCATGCGCGTGATCGTCATGCCCGTGCTTCTCCTCGCCGGGCTTCTCCTCATCATGCGCATGCCTGTCGTCAGCATGCCCACCGGCCGTTTTCTCGCCGGCCGTTTTCTCACCTTCATGGGCCTCATGCCCATGATCGTGCTCGCCCTCGCCTTCGAGATGCGCCTTCGCCTCCGTCACCGTGCATTGCGCCTCCTGCGGCAGCACGAACAGATCGAGGGGCTTTTCGAGCGTGGCGATGGCGCGCTCCAGCGCGGCGCGGTCCTCGGCGCTTTCGGCCTCATGCTCGAAACCCGTGATGTCGGCGCCCGGCGCGTGGAGTTCGGCCGAGATGCGGTTGCCCTCGACGGCGACATCGAGCCGGCTGACTCCGTGCTCATGGGCGCCGAGTTCCCGGCGTTCCTCGCCGAAAGCGGAGGTTGCGGCGAACAGCGCGAGCGTTGCGATTGCAAGGCGTTTCATGCGGGTTCCTTTCCCGGTTGCGGCGGCTCTCTCGTGACGGTCGACCGATCCGGCCCGATGACAGACGGCGCGCCTTCCAACAGCCGGATGCTCGCGGAACCGTCGCGTACACGAATTTGGCATGCATTCCGGTAATATAATAACGTAATGCTATTATGACATAATGGCCCATATGCCGGCGGCCCCCGTCGGGGACCGGGGCCGCG
>NZ_JBMNUS010000009.1:0-192436 GCF_050946405.1 Pseudochelatococcus sp. | reverse complement strand
GAAATTGCCCAGCCCGAAATGCGCCATATAGATCTGGAACAAGGCGGGCGTGTTGCGGGCAATCTCCACCCACGCAAGCGCGAAACCGACCAGAACACGGTTGCCCGACCTGCGAAACCCTGTCAGTGCAATGGCGCAGGCAATGCCTATGGCCATCGACAGGACGGAGATCTGCAAGGTTACCAGAGCGCCGTCCAGAAGCTGGGGTAAGGCATTGAGCGCCTGATTCCAGCGAAATGAATAGTTCAGCATTACCGCCTCACGGTGCGATCAGGTGAGGCGGCGGCGGATGTCACCCCCGCCGCCCACGGATTGCGGGTTAGCGGTAAACGCCGTTGACGGTCAGATCCGGCACGTCACCGCCGATCCACTTTTCGTAAAGCGCGGCGTAGCGCCCGGTGCGAACCTGCTGGTTCACGAACAGGTTCAGGTAGTTGAGCAGGCCGTATTCATCGCGCAGGGTAAAGAGCGCAACGTAGTCGATATCGAACGGCGCCGTGCCGACGACGGACATGCCGGGGAAGTTGCCGGACTTCACGTTGGCCTGCGCAACCGTCGAGGTCGAGACGGTGGCGTCGAGATGGCCCTGGCTCACCGCCAGGAACACGTCGGCCTGCGTCTGGTAGGGCCGGAAGATGCCCGCGCCCCACGCCTTCACCTGCGCCTCCAGCGCGATCGCCTCATAGGTGCCCGCCGTGGCGCCCACCGTCTTGCCCTTCAGTTCCTCGAAGGACTTGATGCCCGATTTGTCGTTGGCCGTGACCGCCATCTCGAAGGCAAAATACGGGATCGACATGCCCACGGTCTTGGCGCGCTCCAGCGTGTCGGACGTGGAGGCGACGCCCACGTCGACGCGGCCCGACATCAGCGCCGGAATACGCTCGGGAAACGGCGTCTCGACGATCTCCGCCTTGACGCCGAGAGCGGCCGCCAGATCGTTGCAGTAATCGACATCGAAGCCGATCGGGTTGTTGGATGCATCACGCGAGCCCATGGGCGGAAAATCGAGCACAACAGCGCAACGAAGAACGCCCGAGGAAATGATGTCATCCAGCTTGTCGGCCTGCGCCGGAGCGGTCATCGCGATGGCGGCCGCAAGGCCGAGTACGGAAAGCTTCATCTTCATCATTCACCCCTCTGTGAGTGTCGTTTTTGATTGGCAGACGGCACCGACTATTCCCTGCCGGGCCGCACGAAGCAAATAAAATATACAAATTGTATGCAAGATCGTCGGAAGTTTTCTGCTCCTTTCATCGAGAACGGCCGGTGCCGGGGACGATCCGCCGTCCCTCAGATGCGCAGGTCTTCCGGCAGGAGTTCCGCCGGCAGGTTCTGGTACGCCACCGGGCGCAGGAAACGGCGAATCGACAGCGTGCCTACCGATGTCGCGCCGAAGTTGGTGGAAGCCGGATAGGGACCGCCGTGCACCATCGAGTCGACCACCTCGACGCCGGTGGGAAAACCGTTGACAAGCACCCTGCCCGCTTTCCGTTCGAGCACGCGCGTCAGACCGCGAGCCGTTTCCAGATCGCCCTCGTCGAGATGGATCGTCGCCGTGAGCTGGCCTTCGAGACCGCGGGCGAGTTGCTCCGCCTCGTCGGACGAACCGACCCGGACCACAAGGCCGAGAGGACCGAAGACTTCCTCGCCGAGCGCGTGATCGGCGAGGAACCGCTCGCCGGTGGTCTCGAACAGGTTCGGAAGAACCGTGCGGCCCGCCGACTCCGTCACCAGCAACGGCTTCACCGCATTGCGGGCGACGAATCGCGCCTGTCCCGCATGATAAGCCTCGGCAATTCCGTCGGTCAGCATCACCTGTGGCCCGACGGCGGAGAGCGCTTCTTTCGTCGCGCTGACGAAGCGATCCGCGCCCTCTCCCGCGATCACCACCGCGATGCCCGGATTGGTGCAGAACTGGCCCGCCCCCAGCGACAGCGACGCCGCCCAACCCTGACCGAGCGCCTCCGCCCTGTTTCGCAGCGCCTGCGGCAGCAGGAACATGGGGTTCACCGAGCCCAGTTCGCCGAAGAACGGAATCGGCTCCGGCCGCTGCGCGCACAGATCGAAGAGCGCCCGCCCGCCGGCCAGCGAACCCGTGAAGCCCACCGCCTTGATGAGCGGATGCCGCACCAGCGCCTGCCCGACCTCGCGGTCGCCGCCCTGAATCAGCGAGAAGACGCCGGCGGGCACGCCCGTCTTGCGGATTGCGGCGTCGATGGCCTGGGCGATGATCTCGCCCGTGCCAGGATGAGCCGAATGGCCCTTCACGACCACGGGGCAACCCGCGGCCAGAGCGGCGGCCGTGTCGCCGCCGGCCGTGGAAAAGGCGAGCGGAAAATTCGACGCGCCGAAAACCGCGACCGGACCGACCGGACGCTGGAGCAGACGAATCTCCGGCCGCGGCGCCGGCTTGCGGTCCGGCAAGGCCGGATCGACACGGCGATCGAGATAGTCGCCCTTCTCGACATGATCGGCAAAAAGACGAAGCTGGCCGGTGGTGCGCCCGCGCTCGCCCTCCAGCCGTCCCTCGGGCAGCCCGGTTTCCTGACTGCCGATCTCGGTGACGGCGGCGGCGCGCGCCTCGATCTCGTCGGCAATGGCGCGCAGGAAAGCCGCGCGCTCTGCGCGCGTCGAATAGCCGTAGCTCCGGAAGGCATCCTCGGCGGCCTCGCAGGCGCGCCCGACCAGCTCCGGCGTGCCGATGGCAAACGCGTGTGCCGGCCCATGCGCCGGAGAGGATGCGAAAGTGCCGGAACCGTCAAGCCATTCGCCGGCAATGAGATGCTTGCCTGTAGGAGTGAAGCCCATATGATTCTCCTTGTCGGAATTTCCTGTCATGAGCAGGGCCGAAACAATGCGGGCTGGCCTTTGTCCCAAGCATGTATATTTTATGTATGCTACACGTGTGCGGTCAATACACGTTTTTATGTCGCCTGCCCCACCTGCATGCTGGAGGCGGCCAAAAAGGGAGCGAAAGTGAAACCGATGACCATCCTGCCGATCGACGTCCTGTTTGAACGCGTGGAAGCCATTTTTCACAAGGCGGGACTGAACGCCGCCCAGTCGGGCGCAATCGCGCGTGTCATTGTCGCGGGCGAGCGCGATGCATGCAAGTCCCATGGTATCTATCGCATAGAAGGCTGCCTGCGGACGCTGAAGGCCGGAAAGGTCACGGCGGACGCCATTCCCCGGCTGGCGTCGGAAGAAGGAGAGCCGATCGTGCGCGTGGACGCCGGCGGCGGGTTCGCCAACCCGGCCTTCGAAGCCGGGCTGCCGCATCTGGTGAGGCGCGCGCGGGCCAACGGCCTCGGTGCGCTGGTCATCAACGACTGCACGCATTTTTCCGCACTCTGGCACGAAGCGGAAGCGCTGACGGAACAGGGCCTTGCGGCGCTCGTCATGTGCCCGAGCTACGCGACCGTGGCGCCGGCGGGCGGCAGCCGGCCCCTGTTCGGCACCAATCCGCTGGCCTTCGGCTGGCCGCGCAAGGGGCAACCGCCCTACGTCTTCGACTTCGCCACCTCCGTCACCGCCCGCGGCGAGATCGAGCTGCACCGCAGGGCCGGAAAGCCTGTCCCGGAAGGCTGGGCGATCGACCGCGACGGGCAGCCGACCACCGACCCCGAAGCCGCCCTCGCCGGAGCCATGCTGCCTTTCGGCGGACACAAGGGCTCCGCCATCAGCACCATGATCGAGCTGCTCGCGGGCGTGATGATCGGCGATCTGACAAGCCCCGAAGCGCTCGACTACATCGGCCTCACCACGCTTTCCCCCCGTCATGGCGAGCTGGTGCTTGCCTTCGACCCCGCGCGTTTCGCGGCCGGACGCGCCGGAGACCCGCTCGAACGGGCAGAACACCTGTTCGAGGCCATCCTGGATCAGGGCGCCCGCCTGCCGTCGCAGCGCCGCTTTGCCGCGCGCGCCCGCTCGGAGGCGGAAGGCATTCCCCTGACAGCCGACGAAATGGCGCAACTCGACCGGCTGCTGGAGTTCGGGCTGGACGCCGTGGACTGAACGCCCGGCCTCGCCATGAACCCGCTCCCGGAGAGCCCGACGCCGGCAAAGGCGTCGGGTTCAGCCGGCGGATTCAGCCCTTGCAGGTCTGGACGGCGCCCGGCAGCTTGCTCCACTCCGCATACCAGGCATCGAACAGCTTGAGCTGCGTCTCCACATAGCCGCGCTGGCTCGCCGACAGGGCGTCCGTCTCATTGAAGTGCAGGGTGTATTCGGGGTAGCCCTTCAGCACCAGCATGTGCTTGAAATAGAGAACCAGATCCGGCCCTTCGTCGAAGGAGGACAGGACCGCGAGCGCCTGCTCCAGCTCCTGCGCGCGCTGGCGGGCGTCGGCATCGCCCGCGGCCGCCGCCTGCGACAGCTTGCACAGATGGATGATCTCCTTCGGCAGCACATTGCCGATGCCGGTGATCGCGCCCGTGGCGCCGCAATTGACGAAGCCGTGGACGACCGTCGTATCGACGCCGATCATCAGCGAGATGTCGTCGTCGCCGCTGGTGATGTATTCCGCCGCATAGCGCATGTCGGCGGCGCCGCCGAATTCCTTGAAACCGACGAGATTCGGGTGCTCGGCGCGCAGGGCGAAGAAGAGATCGGCGCGCGTGGCGAACCCGTAATAGGGGCTGTTGTAGATGATCGCGGGCAGGTTGGGGGCCGCGGAAAGAATTGCCTTGAAATGCGCCTTCTGTGCCGCCGGCGACGAACCGCGCGACAGGACGCGCGGAATGACCATGAGCCCCTGTGCGCCGACCTCCTGCGCATGCGCCGCGTGAGACACCGCGGATGCGGTATTGATCGCACCGGTGCCGACGATGACCGGAATGCCCGCCTTGACGAGCCGCGCCACGCCTTCCTGCCGCTGGGCATCCGTCAGCAACGGCCAGTCTCCCATGGAACCGCAATAGACGACGGCCGACATCCCCTGGCCGATCAGCGCCTCCGCCTTGCGCACCAGCGCGTCGAAGTCGGGGGTGCGGTCCTCCCTGACCGGGGTCATCAATGCGGGAATGACGCCTGTGAAAATCGGGGCTTTCATCACGAACTCCTCTTTGCCTTTCTTATTAGACAGATCGCCAGCGCCGTCCGGGCGCCTGCTCGACCTCCGACGCCTACACTAGCCATTTGCATATTAGTTGTCGACAAGATTTTGCGCGGCGATCAGAGCGTGATGTCCTGCCTTTCATCCCGGGCGAAAAGTTGCTGGATCTGCCGCACGATCTGATCCGCGTGCTGCTTCGCGATCCGGTCGGCCAGTTCGACGTCGCGAGCGGCGATCGCGCCGACCATCTGCTCGTGCTCCTCGACGTACTGGCGGGGCAGTTGATCGTCATAGGACTGGTAATAGAGGCGCAGGATGCGCCGCCCTTCATCGAGCAGGCGCAGGCAAAGGCTGGTGAAGTAGGGATTGCGCCCGGCCTCGGCGACGGCGGCGTGGAAATCCCGGTTGGTCGCGATCATGCCCAGCGCATCCTTGGCCTCCACCGCCGCCGCGAATTCCTGCGCGAGCGCCCGTATCCGGGCCAGATCCTCCGGCTGGTGGTTTCGGGCGGCGAGGCGCGTGGTGACGCGATACATGAGCGTGATGGCGTCGAAGAAGGTATGCAGGTTGAGGAAATCGATGTTCGACACCATGGTCGAGCGATTTGGCAGCGTCTCCACCAGCCCCTCGCCTGCCAGACGCACCAGCGCCTCGCGGATGGGCGTGCGGGACATGCCGAATTTCTCGGCCAGTTGCACTTCGTCGATCGGGCTGCCCGGCGGCAACTCGAGACCGAGAATTTCATCGCGGAGCATGTCATAAACCAGCTTCACGCCCGAGCCACGCCTGCGCTCGGGAACGGCACGAATCTCTTCAACGGTCAAGGCTGAATCCTCTGATCAAACAAAAGCGCTGTCGACATAAATTATACTTTTGTTCGAGAATTGGAAGTCTACCTTGCGCGCGTTCCGGCGCACTTTTCCTCGCCGGGCGGCAGCCGGCGGCGCCTATTTCCGCTTGTTGTAGACGTCGAGGCATACGGCGCCGAGGAGCACGAGGCCCTTGATCACCTGCTGGTAATCGATGCCGATGCCGAGGATCGACATGCCGTTGTTCATCACGCCCATGATGAGCGCGCCGATCACCGCGCCGCCCACGCGCCCCACGCCGCCGTAGGCTGAAGCGCCGCCGATGAAGCAGGCCGCGATCACATCAAGCTCGAAGCCGAGGCCGGCCTTGGGCGTCGCCGTGTTCAGCCGCGCCGCGAACACGAGGCCGGCGAGCGCGGCCAGCACACCCATGTTCACAAAGGTGAGAAAAGTCAGCCGTTCGGTCTTGATGCCGGAGAGCTTGGCCGCCTTTTCGTTGCCGCCGACCGCGTAGATCTGCCGGCCGATGGTGGTGCGCGTCGTCATGAAGGCGTAGAGCGCGACGAGCGCCGTCATGATCACCAGCACGTTGGGCAGGCCGCGGTGCGAGGCGATCAGATAGGCGAAGTAGACGATGATGCTGAAGAACGCGAGGTTCTTGACCAGAAAGAAGCCGTAAGGCTCCGTTTCGATACCGTGGTTCTCCTGCCGGGCGCGGGCGCGGACGTTCTGCCAGACGATCGCCAGCGCCAGGGCCGCGCCGATGAGCAGCGACGTGGGATGGAGCGCGCCCGCGCCCGGCACCAGCTCCGGGATGAAGCCGGACGACAGTTTCTGGAACTGCGGCGGAAAGGGACCGACCGACTGCCCGGCGAGGATGGCGAGCGCCAGCCCCTTGAACACCAGCATGCCGGCCAGCGTGACGATAAAGGACGGAATCTTGAAATAGGCGACCCAATAGCCTTGCGCCGCCCCGATAAGCCCCCCGAGCGCGAGGCAGATGAGAGCGGCGGGAATGTAGTGCACGCCGAGCTTCACCATCAGCACCGCCGCCACCGCCCCGATGAAGCCGGCCACCGAACCGACCGAGAGATCGATGTGCCCGGTGACGATGACGAGCAGCATGCCCAGCGCCATGATGACGATATAGCTGTTCTGCAACACGAGGTTGGTGAGGTTCAGCGGCCGCAGCAGCGTGCCGTTGGTCATCACCTCGAAGAACAGCATGATCACGCACAGCGAGAGCAGCATGCCGTATTCGCGCAGGTTGTTCTTGACGAACCCGGTATGCCGGGGGCTTTCCGGCAGCGCGGCTGTCTTGTCGCTCATGGCCCTGTCCTCCCTTCGGGGCTGTTTCCCCTTTTTCCTCGATGACCCATATCTCTTGATCATTCTTTGCGCATGATGGCGCGCATGATCATCTCCTGCGTCGCGCCAGCCGCCGGAAACGCGCCGACGAAGGCTCCCTCGTTCATGACGCAGATGCGGTCGCAGATGCCGAGCAGCTCCGGCATCTCCGAGGAGATCACCACGACGCCCTTGCCGGCATCCGCCAGTTCGTTGATGATGCAGTAGATTTCATATTTCGCGCCGACATCGATGCCGCGCGTCGGCTCGTCGAGGATCAACACCTTGGGATCGGTGAACAGCCATTTGGACAGCACGACCTTCTGCTGGTTGCCGCCGGAAAGCTTGCCGGTCTCCTGGTAGACGCTGTGACAGCGGATGCGCATGCGGTTGCGATAATCCGAGGCGACGCGCAATTCCCGCATGTCGTCGAGGACGCGGGCGGCGGCGATGCCGTCGAGATTGGCGAGCGTGATGTTCTTGCGCACATCCTCCGAAAGCAGAAGGCCCAGTTGCTTGCGGTCTTCCGTGACATAGGCGAGACCGGCGTCGATGGCGCGCCGCACCGTCGAGACGTCGACTTCCCGGCCCTCGATCTCCACCCGGCCGGAAATCTTCCGGCCCCACGAGCGCCCGAAGACGCTCATGGCGAACTCGGTGCGCCCCGCGCCCATCAACCCGGCGATGCCGACGATCTCGCCGCGCCGCACCGAAAAATCGACGCCCTTGATCACCTGCCGCTCGGCATGGAGGGGGTGGAACACCGACCAGCCGGACACCTTCAGGATCGTCTCGCCGATTTTCGGCGTGCGCTTCGGGTAGCGATGCTCCAGATCGCGATCCACCATCCTGCGGATGATGCGGTCTTCCTCCACCGCGCCGTCGCGGCAGTCGAGCGTGTCGACGGTGCGCCCGTCGCGCAGCACGGTGATGCGGTCGGCGATGCGCGCGATTTCGTTGAGCTTGTGCGAGATCAGGATGGACGAAATGCCCTGCGCGCGAAATTCGGCCAAGAGGTCGAGCAGCGCCGCGCTGTCCTTCTCGGACAGGCTCGCGGTCGGCTCATCGAGGATGAGCAGGCGCACCCGCTTCGACAGCGCCTTGGCGATTTCCACCAGTTGTTGCTTGCCCACGCCGATATCGGTGACGAGCGTGTCCGGGGATTCGGCCAGGCCCACCTTGGCCAGCAGCTCGCGGGTGCGCCGGCGCACGGCGTCCCGATCGATGATGCCGAAGCGGGCGGGCGGATGAGTCAGAAAGATATTTTCCGCAATCGACATCAGCGGGACAAGCGCGAGTTCCTGATGGATGATGATGATGCCGATCGCTTCGGAATCGGAAATGTCGCGAAAGCGCCGCTCTTCACCGTCGAAGACGATGGCGCCGTCGTAGGAACCGTGGGGATAGACGCCGCTCAGCACCTTCATGAGCGTCGACTTGCCCGCGCCGTTCTCGCCGACGAGCGCGTGAACCTCGCCCGGCGCGACCGTGAAGCTGACGTCGCTCAACGCCTTCACGCCGGCGAAGTGCTTGCTGATGCCCCGCATTTCCAGAAGAGCGTTCATATGTCCCTCCCTGTTCGATGATCGGGAGTCCCGCGACGGCGGCGGCCCGCCCCGTCGCGGAGCCGGGGCCTCAATCGATCTCGCCTTGCCGGTAATAGCCGCTGTCGACCAGCAATTGCCGCCAGTTGTCCTTGTCGACCTCGACGGGCCTGAGCAGATAGGACGGCACCACCTTCACGCCGTTGTCATAGGTCTTGGTATCGTTCACCTCGACGTCCCGGCCGCTCAACGCGGCATCCACCATGTCGGCGGTGACGCGGGCGAGTTCGCGCGTGTCCTTGAAGACGGTCGAATACTGCTCGCCGGCAAGGATGGACTTCACGGAAGGCACCTCGGCGTCCTGGCCGGTGACGACCGGCATCTTCTCGCCGCCGCTGCCGTAGCCCACGCCCTTGAGCGAGGAAAGGATGCCGATGGACAGCCCGTCATAAGGCGAGAGCACGCCGTCGAGCTTCCTGTCGCCGTAGTAGGCGCTGAGCAGGTTGTCCATGCGCGCCTGCGCCGTGGCGCCGTCCCAGCGCAGGGTGGAGACCTTGTCCATGCCTGTCTGGCCGCTCGGAATCGTCAGCGTGCCGGCGTCGATCAGCGGCCGCAGCACGGAAAGCGCGCCGTCGTAGAAGAAATAGGCGTTGTTGTCGTCGGGCGAGCCGCCGAACAGCTCGATGTTGAACGGCCCCTTGTTCTCGGGATAGCCGAGCCCCTTGAGCAGCGACTGCGCCTGCAACACGCCGACCTGGAAGTTGTCGAAGGTCGCGTAATAGTCGACGTGCGGCGTGTCGCGGATGAGGCGGTCATAGGCGATGACCTTGATGCCCCCGGCGCTGGCCTGGGCGAGCACGTCCGACAGGGTGGTGCCGTCGATGGACGCGATCACCAGCACCTTCGCGCCCTTGGTCACCATGTTCTCGATCTGCGACAACTGGTTGGGAATGTCGTCCTCGGCGTATTGCAGATCGGTGTCGTAGCCGCGCTCCTTCAGCACATTGACGATGTTGTTGCCGTCCGCGATCCAGCGGGCGGAGGATTTGGTCGGCATGGCGATGCCGACCGAGGCTTTCTCCTGCGCCGTGGCCGGGCCGGCGAAAGCCAGCGCGCCGAGCGCAAGGGCCGAAAGGGTCATCATCAGGCGTTTCATGTCCGTCTCCCCGTTGTATTTGCCGGCCGCTTTCCCGCGTGCCGTTGGTCAGCGATGCCGCGCGCCCTTTATCGCGGCGCGCGGCCTGTCTTCCGCCATGCTTCGCCGCGCGGTGCTCTCAGGCGGCGGAGAACCGATAGATCGAGACATGGCGATAGGTCTGGCCCGGATCGAGCCGCGCGCCGGGAAAATCCGGGCGGTTGGGCGCATCCGGCCAGCATTGCGGTTCGAGACAGAACCCGTCCGACTGCCGGTAGAGCCGCCCGAGCTTGCCCGGCGTTCCGCCATCGAGAAAATTGCCGGAATAGAATTGCAGGCCGGGCTGATCGGTAAACAGTTCCATCACGCGCCCCGAGGCCGCATGCTCCACGCGGGCGGCGAGACGCGGCCGCGCCGCGCACCCGCCGGCGAGGCAATAGTTGTGATCGTATCCCCGTCCGCGTTCCAGTTGCGCGTGAGCTTCGCGAATGCGCGCGCCGATCGGCTGCGCCGTGCGGAAGTCGAACGGCGTCCCCGCCACGGGCGCGGGCCTGCCGAGCGGTATCGCGCCGGCGTCGACCGGCAGATAGTCGTCGGCGTGGAGCGTCAGGACATGGCCGAGAATGTCGCTCCCCTGCTCCGCCCCGGCAAGGTTGAAGAAGCCGTGATGCGTCAGGTTGGCGAGTGTCGGCCGGTCCGTGACGGCCTCGAAGGTGATCGACAGTTCCGTGGGGCCGGTCAGGGCGTAGGTGACGCGCGCATGCAACGTGCCGGGATAGCCTTCCTCGCCGTCCGGGCTGACGAGGGAGAGCGCGACCGACGGAACGGGATCGCCGCCCGCCGCCTCGACGGTCCACAACCGGCGGTCGAAGCCTTCCCGGCCGCCATGAAGAGCGTTCGGGCCGTTATTGGCTGCGAGCGCATGGGCGACGCCGTCAAGCGTGAAGGCCGCGCCGGCGATGCGGTTGGCGTAGCGTCCGACCGTCGCGCCGAAAAAGCTCCGCCGCGCGACATAGGGATCGAGGCCATCATGGCCGAGCACGATATCCGCGAGCCGTCCGTCGCGGTCCGGCGCGTGCAGCGCCTGCACCGCCGCGCCCCAGGTGATGACGCCGACCTCGAAGCCGTCGCCGCCGCGCAATCGCAGCCGCTCGACGGCGCGCCCGTCAGGCAGCCTCCCGAAAGCCTCCCGTATGCATGAGGATGCGGCCATGGCGCTCACCAGTCGAACGGGGCGACGACGGCGCGTCGCCCGAGCATGAAGGCATCCGCCACGTGGATCAGCGGCGCGAGATCGACATCGGACGCTCCGCCCGCGACAAGCGCGGCGAAACGTGCATAGATGCCGGAATACTCCGCCTCCTTCTCGTTCACCAGCACGCGCCCTTCTTCCAGAAGGCGCGCGCCGCCGCCCGACAGCGTCAGCCCGCCGGCATCCGTCTCCACATGGATGTCCCACGTCTGCGGTCCGGTTTGCAGGAAGTCCAGCTCGGCCCGGATCGGCAGCCCGGCATCGTCGGCGAAGGAAAGCGTGGCTGCGATCGGCGCATCCCGATTCTCCGGGAAGGCGAGCGTGGCCCCCGTCAGGAAGAACGGGCGCGGCAACAGGCGCGTCAGGATGGACAAGGCATTGATGCCGGGATCGAAAACGCCGAGCCCGCCGGGCTCGAAGATCCAGTCCTGCCCCGGATGCCAGACGCGCACATCCTCTTTCCACACCACCGCTACCGAGCGGATCCCGCGCCCGGCGAGCAGCTCACGCGCCGGCTCCACCGCCGGCGCGAAGCGCGAATGCCACGTGGCGAACAGGGTCTTGCCGTTGCGCTGCGCCGCCGCCAGGAGCGGAGCGATTTCGCTCACCGTCGCGCCGGGCGGCTTCTCCAGCAGCACATGCTTGCCTGCCGCAAGCGCCGTGGCCGCCTGTTCACGGCGCACCTGCGGCGGTGTGCACAGCGCCACCGCGTCGACCTGCGGACCATGCGCCAGCAGTTCTTCCAGTGTGTCGAAACGGGGCACGCCGTCAAGCCCGGCGTTGCGGCTGGCGACGGCGACGAGTTCGATGCCGTCCGTCGCCGCGATGGCGGGGAGATGCTGGTCGCGGGCGATCTTGCCGAGACCGACGATGGCGAGACGGATCGGGCTCATGAACGCGCTCCCGTCTCGGACAGGTCACGCGCCGGACCGATGGCGCGGAAGACGGCTTCGCCTGCGATCTCTCGCGATCCTGCAAGAATGGCACCTGTCATCATGATTCAACGTCCCCATTTCAGCACGAGCGGATCGAGCCGCCGGGCGATCTCGACGAGGCCCGCGCGGGTGGCCGGATGCATCGGCGGTTGCGGGGCGCGCACGGTGTCGTGTGCGATCACCCCGCCCTCCTTCATCAGCGCCTTGCAGGCGGCGAGGCCGCACTGGCGGTTTTCGTAATTGATGAGCGGCAGCCAGCGCTGATAGGCATCGGCGGCGGCTTCCCTGTCGCCGGCGAACCAGGCGTCGGTAATCTGGCGGATGCCGTCGGGATAGCCGCCGCCGGTCATGGCGCCCGTGGCGCCAGCGTCGAGATCGGCCATGAGGGTGATGGCTTCCTCACCGTCCCACGGCCCCTCGATCGCCTCGCCCCCCAGTTCGATGAGCGCCCGCAGCTTGGCGGCTGATTGCGGCACCTCGATCTTGAAATACGACAGGTTTTCGATCTCGTTCGCCATGCGCGCGAGGAAGGGCACCGAAAGCGGCGTGCCGGCGACCGGCGCGTCCTGCACCATGATCGGGATGGAGATGGCGTCGGAGACGCCGCGATAGAAATCGTAGATCGCCGTTTCCGGCACGCGGAAGGTCGCCCCGTGATAGGGCGGCATGATCATCACCATCGCCGCGCCCATGGCCTCGGCCCGGCGCGAGCGTTCCGCGCAGACGGCGGTGGCGAAATGGGTCGTCGTGGCGATGACGGGCACGCGCCCGTCGACATGCGCCAGCACGGCATCCGTAACCCGGTCGCGCTCCTCGTCGGTGAGCACGAACTGCTCGGAATAATTGGCCAGGATGCACAGGCCATGCGAGCCGGCATCGATCATGAAGTCGACGGCACGCTTCTGGCCGGCGAGATCGAGCCGGCCGTCGGCATCGAACACCGTCGGCACGACGGGAAAGACACCCTTGTAGCGGGGAGCGGCGGGAGAGGTCGTCGCGGAGTTCGGCATCGTATCACCTCGCAATCAATGGTTGTCGCGCGGCACCGGCGAACCGGAGCGGCCGACGAGAAAGTCGAAATCCGCGCCGCGATCGGCCTGAAGCACGTGATCGACATAGAGCTTCGTGTAGCCGCGGTCGGTGTGCGGCGCGGGCGGCGTCCAGGCGGCGCGCCGGGCGGCGAGTTCCTCGTCGCTCACATGCAGGTGCAGTGAGCGGGCCGGCACGTCCAGGGTGATGAGATCGCCGTTCTTCACCAGCGCCAGCGGGCCGCCGGCAGTCGCTTCCGGCGCGACATGGAGAACGACGGTGCCGTAGGCGGTGCCGGACATGCGGGCGTCCGAAATGCGGATCATGTCGCGCACGCCCGCGCGCAGGAGCTTGGCCGGCAGCGGCATGTTGCCGACCTCGGCCATGCCGGGATAGCCCTTCGGCCCGCAGTTCTTCAGCACCATGATGCAGGAGGCGTCGATATCGAGCGCCTCGTCGTTCACCGCGTGGTGCATCTCCTCCACGCTCTCGAACACGACGGCGCGCCCGGTGTGGCGCATCAGCTCCGGCGAGGCGGCGGACGGCTTGATCACCGCGCCATCGGGCGCGAGATTGCCGGTGAGAATGGCGATGCCGGCCTCCGGCTTGAACGGCGCTTCGAACGGCGTGATCACCTCGGCATTCCAGCAGGGCGCGTCCTTGACGTTCTGCCACATCGTCCGCCCGTTCACCGTCAGCGCATCGCGATGCAGAAGGCCCTGCTCGCCCAGCGTCTTCAGCACGGCCGGCAGACCGCCCGCGTAATAAAAATCCTCCATCAGGAAGCGGCCCGACGGCATCAGGTTGACGAGGCAGTGCACGTCATGGCCGAGCCGGTCGAAATCCGCGAGCGTCAGTTCCACGCCGACCCGCCCCGCGATCGCGAGCAGATGCACCACGGCGTTGGTCGAGCCGCCGATGGCGGCAAGCGTCCGGATCGCGTTCTCGAAAGCCTCGCGGACGAGGATGTCGGAGGGCTTCAGATCCTCGCGCACCATGTCCACGATGCGCCGCCCCGCCATGCGCGCGAGCAGGTTGCGGCGCGCATCCGCGGCGGGAATCGCCGCGTTCTGCGGCAGGCCGAGGCCGAGCGCCTCCACCATCGACGCCATGGTCGAGGCCGTGCCCATGGTCATGCAACTGCCGGCGGAGCGGTTCATGCCGGCCTCCGCCTCATGGAACTCATCGAGCGCGATCTCGCCGGCGCGCAGTTGCTCGCTCATCGAGATGATGTTGGTGCCGGAACCGATGATCTCGCCGCGATAGACGCCGCGCAACTGCGGGCCGCCGGAAACGCCGATGGCGGGCAGGTCGGCGGAAGCCGCGCCCATGAGCAGCGCCGGCGTGGTCTTGTCGCAGCCCATCAGCAGCACCACGCCGTCGAGCGGATGGGCGCGGATCGCCTCTTCCACGTCCATGGAGGCGAGATTGCGGAAGAGCATGGCGGTCGGCCGCATCGTGACTTCGCCCAGCGACGACACCGGGAACTCCAGCGGATAGCCGCCCGCCTCCAGCACGCCGAGGCGCACATGCTCCGCGATGGTGCGGAAATGGATGTTGCAGGGCGTCAGCTCCGACCAGGTGTTGCAGATGCCGATGACCGGCTTGTTCTCGAACTGATCCTGCGGCGTGCCGCTGTTCTTGAGAAAGGAGCGGTAGTAGAAGCCCATCTTGTCCTGCCGGCCGAACCACGCCTGGCTGCGCAACGGCTTCTTTCCCGGTTTTTCGTCACTCATGTCCGTCGTTCCGTTCAGCTTGCCGCGCCGTGGCGGCGCAGACCGTTGAAGATCACGTTCGTCATCGCCGCCGCCGCCGCTTCGGGGTCGCCCTCGGCGATCGTGTCGACAATGCGTTCGTGAGCGGCGACGGTGATGTCGTAGTCGCGGGCGCTGACCGGCGCGCTGAGCACGAAAGAAGCGCGCAGCGCCGCCTCGATCACCGCCCCGATGGAGCGCATGAACGGATTGCCCGAGGCATTGGCGACCGCGAGATGCAGGCTGAGGTCCGCTTCGGCGAAACCGTCCGAGGGGCCTCCCGCCTCGCCGTGCATGCGCGCGACGGCCGCCCGCATCACCGCGATGTCATCTTCGCCGCGGCGTTCGGCGGCGAGCGCCGCGGCACGCGGCTCGACCGCGAGACGGATGTCGGCGAGGTCGCGCAGGAAGCGCTTGTCGATGCCGGCGTCGAGATGCCAGGCGAGCACGTCGGAGTCGAACATGTTCCAGGCCGCGCGCTCCCGCACCACCGTGCCGACGCGCGACCGGGTGGTCAGCAGGCCCTTGGCGACCAGCGTCTTGACACTCTCGCGCAGCACCGGGCGGGATACGCCGAACAGCTCCGTCAGTTCGGCGTCGCCCGGCAGTTTGGCGCCGTCCGGGTAGCGGCCGGAAATGATGTCGATGCCGATGGTGCGCGCCACCTCCTCGTGGTTGGAATGAGCGCGCCGGGCCGGAATGACGATGATCGGCGATGTCATGGTTGCATGGCTCCTGCGGGACGCGGACGCGAACGGCGCGCCAGGTGGAGAGTGGCCTGCTGGAAGCCGATGAAGGCGAACAGGAGCAGGCCGGTGGCGATCTTGGCCCACCAGCTCGACAGCGACCCGTCGAAGCTGATGTAGGTCTGGATCAACCCCTGTATCAGAACGCCCACGAAAGTGCCGAAGACGAAGCCGTGGCCGCCTGACAACAGCGTCCCGCCGATCACCACGGCCGCGATGGCGTCGAGTTCCACGCCCACCGCCGACAGCGAATAGCCGCTCGACGTGTAGAGCGTGAACGCGATGCCGGAGAGGCCGGCCAGCCCGCTCGACAGCATGTAGATGAGGATGGTGGCGCGCCGCGTGTTCACGCCCATCAGCGCGGTGGAGGCGCGGTTGCCGCCGAGCGCGTAGACGGTGGCGCCGAAGCGGGTGAAGTGCAGCAGCACGATGCCCCCCGCCACCACCGCCAGCATGATCATCGCCGGAACCGTCAGCCGCGCGCCTGCCGCGAGCCGGATGGCGTGGCCGGCGAGATCGGCGAAGAACGGCGCGTTGATCGGGATCGATTCCGTCGACAGCAGGAAGCTCGTGCCGCGCGCCAGAAACATGCCGGCGAGCGTGACGATGAAAGGCGGCAGCGCGAAATACTCGATCGCCGCGCCCATCGCCGCGCCGAACAGCGCACAGACGACGAGAACCGCGACAAAAGCCGCAAGCGGCGGCACGCCGTAATGCTCGATCGCAATGGCGAGAAACACCGTGGTGAAGCCGATCACCGCGCCGACCGACAGGTCTATGCCGCCCGAGATGATGACGAAGGTCATGCCGACCGCGACGATGCCCAGAAAGGCGTTGTCCGTGAGCAGGTTCATCACCACCCGCAGCGACGCGAAGTTCGGGAACTGGAGCGAGCAGAGCAGGAAGCCGAGCAGGAAAACGATCGTGGTGGCGAGAACGGGCATCAGACGGCTCATGAGCGCCTCCTGCTGAAGAGAGTGCCAAGGCCCGCAAGGCGCGGCGACTGCGCCAGCAGCACGACGAGCACGACCAGCGCCTTGACGACGAGGTTCGTTTCGGGCGGAAATCCCGACAAAAGGATGCCGGTGTTCATCGCCTGGATGATGAGCGCGCCGACCACCGCCAGCACGAGGCTGAAGCGCCCGCCGAAGAGCGAGGTGCCGCCGATCACCACGGCGAGGATGGCGTCGAGTTCAAGCCACAGCCCGGCGTTGTTGGCGTCGGCGCCGAGGATATCCGCCGCCGCGATGATGCCCGCCAGCGCCGCGCACAGCCCGCACCACACATAGACCGCGATGGTGATGAGCCGGGTGCCGACGCCCGCGAGCGCGCTCGCCCGCGTATTGCCGCCGGTCGCCTCGATGAGCAGCCCGAGCGCGGTGCCGCGCATGACGAAAAGCGTCAGCGCCAGCATGGCGAAGGTGATGGCGACCGGCGTCGGCAGGCCGAGCACCGATCCGCCGCCGATCCAGGCGAGATCGGGGGACGTGAAGGTGACGATGCGCCCTTCCGTGATCAACTGGGCGATGCCGCGACCCGCCACCATCAGGATGAGGGTCGCGACGATCGGCTGGATGCCGAGCACGGCGACGAGAAAACCGTTCCACAACCCGCACACGAGCCCCGCGCCCAGCGCCGCCGCCAGCACGACGGGCAGCGCATGGCTGTCGGCGAGGCTCGCGGCGATGGCGCCCGCGATCGCCATGACCGCGCCGACCGAAAGATCGATGCCGCGCATGGCGATGACCGGCACCATGCCCAGCGACAGCAACGCCACCGGCGCGCCGCGGTTGAGCACGTCGATGAGGCTGCCGAACAACCGCCCGTCCTGAAAGCGTATGTCGAAGAACTGCGGCGACACCAGCCAGTTCACCATGAGAATGGCGACGAGAGCCACGACCTGCGAGACCCCCGTGCGGGGAAGGCGAAGCGGTATGAAACGAGAAGGAATGGAACGAACCGGCATGACGCGCCCCTCCATCATGCCGCTCGCGGCGTATCGGCGGCGATTTCCGCCAGGATGCCGGGAACGCTGATCGCCTCGCCCCTGAGCCTCGCGACATGCACGCGGTCACGCAGCACGATCACCTCGTCGGCGTAGGTGACGATCTCCTCAAGCTCCGACGAGACCACCAGCAGCGCCATGCCCTCCGCGCACAGGGAGCGGATGAGCGCGATGATCTCGGCGTGGGCGCCGACATCGATGCCGCGCGTCGGTTCGTCGAGGATCAGCAGGCGCGGCCCGGTCGCGAGCCAGCGCGCGAGCAGCGCCTTCTGCTGGTTGCCGCCGGAGAGCAGGCCGATGGGCCGCTCGGGATCGGCCGGGCGGATATCGAGCAGGCGGATGAAACGGCGGGCGATTTCGTCCTGCTCGCGGCGCGAGAGCGGGTTGAGGACGCCGCGGCGCGCCTGAAGCGCCAGCACGATGTTCTCGCGCACGCTCAGCTCCGGGACGATGCCCTCCGTCTTGCGCTCCTCCGGGCAATAACCGAAACCGAGGCGCAGCGCATCGCGCGGACCGGCGAGCACCACCCGCCGCCCGTCGACAATTGCAGCGCCGCAGTCTGCGCGCTCCGCGCCGAAAACGAGACGCGTCGTCTCCGTGCGGCCGGAACCGAGAAGGCCGGCAAGGCCGACCACATGGCCCGGCCGCAACTTGAGATCGAAGGGTGTCATGTAGCCGGCCTTGCCAAAGCCCTCGAAAGCGGCAAGCGCGGGCTCCCCCTCGCCCGCCGCCGGTCGCGGCGCGCGCGCGGCGGTGGCGTGGCCGAGTTCGCGCCCGAGCATCAGCTTCACGAGTTCGAGGCGCGGCAGGTCCGCGGTGGCAGCGGTGCCGGCGAGCCGGCCGTTGCGCAGCACGGTGATGCGATCGCAGATCGCATAGACCTGATCGAGAAAATGGGTGACGAAAACGATGCCGATGCCGCGCGCCGCCAACTGGCGCATGACGGCGAACAGCGTCTCGACCTCGTTGGCGTCGAGACTGGCCGTCGGTTCGTCGAGGATCAGCACGCGGGCAGACAGATCGACCGCGCGGGCGATGGCGACGATGTGCTGGATCGCGACCGAATAGCTCTCCAGCGGGGCCGCGACGTCGATATCGAGGCCGAAACCGGCGAGCAGCGCGCGGGAGCGGCGACGCATCTCGCCCTCGCGCACCAGCCCGAAACGGGTCGGCTGGCGGCCGAGGAAAAGATTCTGCGCCACCGACAGGTTCGGCGCCAGATTGACCTCCTGATAGACCGTGGCGATGCCGGCCGCCGTCGCCTCACCCACCGAGCGGGGCGCGATCTCAATTCCATCGAGACGCAACACGCCGGCGTCACGCGCCACGACGCCCGTCAGCGTCTTGATCAGGGTCGATTTTCCCGCCCCGTTCTCGCCGAGCAAGGCGTGGATCTCCCCCTTTCCCAGCGTCAGGTCGACGTTATCGAGGGCAACGAAGCCGGCAAAGGATTTGCGGAAACCACGCAGTTCCAGCAGAGGTGTGTCGTCGGATGACATGATACCGCTCGCGGAAATAAAGGATCGGTCGGACGCGCGCAGCGAACGGGCGCCGGCCCGGCCGGCACCCGCGAGGCGCACGGCTCAGTAGCCGAGATCCTTCTTGCTGTCGTAGACGCCCTGCGGATCGTCGGCGGCGGTGTAGAGCTTCGACTCCGTCCGGATCCACTTCGGCGGCACGGTGCCGCTCGCCTTGTACGCGATAACCGCATCGAACGCCGGGCCGGCCATGTTCGGCGTCAGCTCGACCGTGGCGTTGGCCTCGCCCGCCGCGATGGCCTTGAAGATATCGGGAACGGCGTCGATGGAAACGGTGAGAATCTCGGCGCCGGGCTTCAGACCCGCTTCCTTGAGCGCCTGAATCGCGCCGACCATCATGTCGTCGTTATGGGCGTAGACCGCGCAGATATTCTTGCCGCCGCCCTCGGCCTTGATGAAGCTTTCCATCACTTCCTTGCCCTTGGCGCGGGTGAAGTCGCCGGTCTGGGTGCGGACGATCCTGATGTCGGCATGCCCGGCGATGCCTTCCTCGAAGCCCTTCTTGCGGTTGGTGGCCACGCTGGCGCCGACCGTTCCCTGCAATTCGACGACGTTGCAGGGCTTGTCGCCCACCGTCTCCGCCAGCCACTCGCCGGCCACCCGGCCCTCGTGCACGCTGTCGGAGGTCACGGCGGTGAGATAGAGATCCTTGCCGGAAGGGTCGATATCCCGGTCGAGCAGCACCACCGGAATCTCGGCCTCCTTCGCCTCCTTCAGCACCGTATCCCATCCGGTGGCGACGACGGGCGCGAGGAAGATGGCGTCCACACCCTGGGCGATGAAGGAACGGATAGCCTTGATCTGGTTTTCCTGCTTCTGCTGGGCGTCTGCGATCTTGAGGTTGATGTTGCGCTGCTTCGCTTCGGCTTTCGAAACGTTGGTTTCGGCCGCGCGCCAGCCCGATTCCGAACCGATCTGCGAGAAACCGATAGTGAGGTCGGCGGCATGCGCGCCGGTGGCCAGAACCGCGCCCGAAAGCGCGCCGGCCAGCAACAAGGCCCTGAAAGACATTGGCGTTTCTCCCGATTTTCACCGCCGCGCCGCTTTCGGGCGCTTACGGTGGAATCGTTATAGCATGCGTCTCCTGAGCTGAATAGTCATATTATTTTACTTTTGCGTCGACACTCCGGCCAAGGGGCGATGCCCCCGGCCAAGAAAATCGACGCCCGATAAATAAAGCGCATCAGGACGTTGCAAGCGTGTCGACCGGCTCTTCCATCATCTTGCCGCGCTGCTCGTGGAGAAGGAGCCAGAGCAGGAGGCACGGCAGCAGGAGAAGCGTGGCGATGGTCGCGACAAACAAGCCGCCGATGATGGCGAAGGCCATCGGCCCCCAGAAGATCTGGAAGGCGATCGGCACCATGCCGAGCATGGCGGCAAGCGCCGTCAGGACGATGGGCCTTGCGCGATGGGTGGAAGCGTGGATGACCGCCTTCCACGGATCCTCCCCGCGACGGACGTTCTCGTCGACCTCCTGAATCAGGATCACGGCGTTGCGGATGATCATGCCGGCCAATGCGATGACGCCGAGCTGCGCCACGAAGCCCATCGGCGTGCCCGTCGGCAGCATCGCGGTGACGACACCGATGAGACCGAACGGCGCCATCAGGATGGCGAGCCCCGTGCGAGCGAAGCTCTGGAGCTGGACCATCAGCAGCGCGAAGATGACGAACGCCATGGCGGGCAGAACGGCGAGGATCGAGTTCGTGCCCTTGGCGGCTTCCTCGACCACGCCGGAGATCTCGATCGAATAGCCGATCGGGAGTTGCGCGCGGACGGGATCGAGCGCACGATCGATATCGAGAGCGACCGTCGCCGGCTGGATGCCATTCCCGACATCCGCCTGGACGATGACCATCGCGTTGCCCGAGCGGCGCCAGATCACGGGTTCGTCCATTCCGTGGGCCACCGTCGCGATCTGACGCAGCGGGATGCTGGCGCCGGACGCAGCGCGGAAATGCAGGTCCTCGATGGCGCGGACGGACGAGCGATCGTCGATCCCGCCGCGGATGACGACGTCGATCATCCGGTTGCCGTCCCTGATGGATGTCACGGACGCGCCGGCGATCGTCGCCGCGATCTCGGTGGCGACCGATTGCGAGCTGATGCCCAGCGCGCGCGCCTCGATCTGGTTCAACTCGACACGGACCCTGCGCTGCGGTTCGCCCGCCGTAAGGTTGATGTCGGCCGTGCGGCTGTCTGCGGCGACGATGCCCGCCACGTCAGCGCTCAAGCGCTTCACGACCGCGTAGTCCGGCCCGAGGACGCGGAAACGGACCGGCCATCCGACCGGCGGTCCCACCTCCAGCGGCGACACACGGGTGACGATATCGGCGTGTTGCTCCGCGAAGAAAGCCGCAAGACGCCCCTGCACCTCGTCGCGCTCGCGCACGCCGCGCGTGACGATCACGGTTTGCGACACATTGTCGTTGTCGAGCAGAACGTCCATCGGCAGATAGAAGCGGACCGAGCCCGCGCCGACATAGGTCGTGAAATGCTGCACGCCGGGGTCGTTCTCCAGCAGGGCCTCGAGCTGGCGCGCCCGGCTTTCCGTGGCCTCGCGGGAGGCGTTCTGCGGCAGGTTCAGGCTGACCAGAAGTTCGGGACGGTCGGATGCGGGAAAGAACTGCTCCTCCAGTTTCGTCGCGCCGAAGACGGCCGCCGCGAACGCCGCGACAAACAGCGCCAGCGTGGCGATCCGCCCGCGCATCGCCGCCTCCAGCACGCGGCGATAGACGCGCAGAACCGGCCCCTCGCCATGCCCGGCATGCTTCATCCTGTCCGGCAGGAGCCACATCCCGAGGAGCGGCGCGAACAGGACGGCGACGATCCAGGAGGCGGAGAGCGAGATCAGCACGACCATGAACAGCGAGTAGGTATACTCCCCGGCGCTGGACGCCGCGAAGCCGACGGGAATGAAGCCGGCGATCATGACGAGCGTGCCCGTCAGCATGGGGAAGGCCGTGGTCTCGTAGGCGTGGCCCGCCGCGAGATCCTTGGCGCGCCCGATCTCCAACTGGCCGACCATGCTCTCGACCGTGATCATGGCGTCGTCGACGAGCAGCCCGAGCGCGATGATCAGCGCTCCGAGCGAAATCCGTTGCAGGCCGATGCCCGCCATCTCCATGCCGACGAAGGTCATGGCCAGCACCAGCGGGATCGCCGCCGTGATGACGAGGCCCGCCCTCATGCCCAGCGACAGGAAGGAGACGGCGAGCACGATCGCGATGGCTTCGAGCAGAACCTTCACGAAGCCGCCGATGGCGTCGCGCACCACGGTGGACTGATCGGCGACCTGCACGACCGCGATGCCGGGCGGCAGGCCGGCCTCGATCTGCGCCATCCTCTCCCGGAGTTTCGCGCCGAATTCGATCAGGTTGCCGCCTTCCCTCATCGAGATGGCAAGGGCGATCACCGTCTCGCCGTTGACGCGCACGCCGGGAGCGGGCGTGTCGACCAGTCCGCGCCGGACGTCGGCAATGTCGACGAGCCTGACGAACCGGCCGTCGATCCGCAACACGAGTTCGCGCAGGCTCTCTTCCGACGCCAGCGCGCCGCTGACCTGGAAAATGATCCTGTCCTCGTCCGTCTTGAGTTCACCGGCCGGTGCGACGGCGTTCTGGGCCCTGATGGCCGCGATCACCGCCGCCTCGTCGAGGCCGAAGGCCGCAAGCCGCGCGGCCGAGAACGCGATGACGATTTCCTCCTCCTGCACGCCGAGGAGATTGACCTTGCCGATGTCGGGCACGGAGAGAAGCTGGTTGCGGATGTCGTCGACGCGGTCTCGCAGGTCGCGATGCGTGAAACCGTCGGCGGTGAAAGCGAAAATGCTGCCGAACGTGTCGCCGAACTCGTCGTCCAGCCAAGGGCCTTGTATGCCCTGCGGCAGCACCGGCGAAAGATCGCCGACCTTCTTGCGAACCTGATACCAGACCTCAGCGATCTCGCCCGGCGGGGCATCGTCCTTGAGATTGACGAAGATCACGGATTTTCCGGGACGGGTATAGCTCTGCGTGTAGTCGAGATAGGCCGTCTCGGCCAGCTTCTTCTCCAGCGGCTCGGTCAGGAGAAGCACCGTGTCGGCCGTGGTCGCCCCCGGCCAGTTGGCCGCGACCACCATGGTCTTGATCGTGAAGGGCGGGTCCTCGTTGCGGGACAGCCGCATGTAGCTCAACGCGCCGGCAAGCAGGGTCGCCAGCATCAGGAAGACGACGAAGGACCGGTGGCGCAAGGTCCACGCGGAGAGGTTGAAACGACGGCGGGTGGTCTGCGTGTCGCCGGACATCAGCGCGCCCCTTCACGAATGCGAACCTGCTCGCCGTCACGCAATTTCGCGACACCCGTCACGGCGACGCGCTCTCCCGCCTCCAGCCCGGCCGACACATACAGAAAGCGCTCGTCGAAGCGCGACACCTGAACGGGGCGGCGATGCAACGTGCCGGTTTGACCGTCGACGACGAAAACCGCCGACCCGCTTTCGGAAGTCGTCAGGGCCGGGGCGGGCAGCTTGAAGAGCGCGTCCCTGCCCAACACGAGAGTGCCGATGACAGGCGCCCCGAACGGCATCGGCGCTCCATTCCCGTCCACCGTGACCTTGACGCGATAACTGCGGGTCGACCGGTCCGCCTGAGGCGCGACTTCATCGATCCTTCCCGTGGCGACGACGCCGGGATCCGTGACGAGTCGCAGTGTGATCGTCGCGTCTTCGGGCGTCGTCCTGTAGAGGACCTCGGGCACGTCGAACACCGCATGCCGCCGATTCTCCGTCACCAGACGAAGAACGACCTGCCCCGCCGCGACGACTTCGCCCCGATTGGCCTCGACGGCCGAGATCGTTCCCTCGTGGGGGGCGCGAAGCTCCGTGTAGGACAGCGCGTCCTCCGCCCGCTCGACCGCGACGGTCGCGACATCGACGCGCGCGTGCGTCGATGCCAGATTGGCGTCCGCATCCTCCACGACGGCGCGCGCGGCCGCATTGCGCTCGAACAGAACGCGCTGGCGTTCGGACGAGAGCGCCGCAAGGGACAGGGCCGCATTCGCCGCCGCCAGTTCCGCCCGCGCGGCGCGCAGGTCGTTTTCCGCCGGCCGCTTGTCCAGAACCGCCAGCACGTCTCCCTCGCGCACGGTTTCCCCGAGGCGAAGCCTCGTCGCGAGCATCCCGTTCAGACGGAAGCTCAGCGCCGTGTCGTGGTAGGGCCGGATCTCGCCGACCTGGCTGAACGACTGCTCGACGGTTTCCGCGCGCGCCTCGACGACCTGGACGACGCGGAGAGCTTTGGGCTCCGCCTCCTCCTCCGGGGAACAGCCGACGACAAGCGCGGCCGCGAGCGCGACCGCACCGAGTTTAAGGATATCCATGGTGTCGCTCCTCGCGTGAAAGCCCTCTCAGAATGGTATCGACCGTTCGCTCGATGAACGCTCTCGGCTCGCCGAGATCCATTTCCGGTGAAACGATGGCAAGCGTGACCGCACCATGCAGGCCCGCCCACAGAACATCGGTCGTGGGCTTCGGCTCGCCGGCGGCGAGCGCCCGCGCCTCCATGGCGGCCGTCATGCGCCGGACGAACTCCGCATAGACGGCGGCAACCGTCTCGACCTTCACGCCGGCATTCTCGGTCGCCTTGTTGTCCTCCAGAAACATCAGCCGGAACCGGATGGGATCGGACAGCGCGAAATCCGCGTAGGAGAGCGCGTAATCCCGCAATGCCGTCAGCGGGTCGGTAGACACGCAGCCCGCCATCAACTGCTCATAGAGATCGTTCATGCCGATGCTGAAATGCGCGAGGATCAGATCCTGCCGGCTCGGGAAATACCGGTAAAGCGCGCCGCCCGTCATGCCCACCTTCGACGCCAGGTATCGCATGGACAACGCGCCGATCCCCTCCTCGGCAACGATCAAGGCCGCCTCGTGAAGAATGCGGCGGCGCACCTCCTCGGTCTGCTCGGGCGTCATGGCTGGTCGCGGCATCGTCCATCCTCGCGTTCATCGGCCTCGTGTTTATTTGACACTGTTTATTAAACGTGTTTACGTAATTGCGCAAGCCAGTTTTCGACGCTCGCGATGCAAACCCGCTTGAAGAGGGCACGCTTGAAGAGGGCACGCTTGGAGAGGGCACGCTTGGAGAATGGGACCCGTATCCGATACGCCTGCACCCGCGATGCAGGAGGAAGATCGCCGCCTGGGGTTCGAAGCGAGGAGATTCGCGCTCGAAACGCTGGTGAAGATCTATCTCGAACAATCCAATGGCTCGCGCGCGCTCGTCGTGTCTCATACAAGGGTGATGCTGACGCTATCGATCGCCGCCATGGCCGGTTTCGTCACGGTCTTCGCGGCGATGCTCCGCGGCAGTCCGCAAGCGGCCGGATGGATGCAGCCCGTCCCCGCCGGGCTTGCGTTATCCGGTCTGGGCCTTCTTCTGGCATCGGCGCTATGGGCCGCGAAGGCTCTTTCTCTCGCGGCGAAAGTCGCGACCGATCTTCTCCGGGATCCGTTTCCGACAGCCAGAAGGGAACTGGAGGAACTGTTCGACGCCAGAAACGAAGACATCGTTCTCGATAATCTCGTGGCGACGGTGCAGCTTCACATCGCGGACACGATGCCGAGCGGTAACTTCAGCGCCTACGCGACAATCTCGCTGGTCGCCGGCACGACACTGGCAGCGGCTTCGCTCGTGCTTCCGTTCGTGATGACCGGACGCTGAACTCCGACATGGGGAGACACACAATGGAAAAGCCCGAATTCATCGTCACGCCCGGCTTCGGCGAAAAATTTCGCGAAAGCCTGCACTTCTCGAACGCCGTCAAGATCGGGAACCGGGTCGAGACGTCCGGTCAGGGCGGCTGGAACGATGATCTGGAAATCCCCGAGGCCATCGATGAAGAGATTGCCGCCGCTTTCCGCAATATCGGATTGATTCTGGCGGCAGCTGGCGCAACGTGGGACCATGTCGTGCACGTGAACACGTATCATGTCGGCGGCTTCCCGCCGATCGTCAACGAGACGATCGTCAGGCTGTACCGCCAATACATGCCGAACCACGCGCCGATCTGGACGCAGGTAGGGGTCGAGGCTTTGGGCCTGCCGACGATGCGTTTCGAGATCCGCGTCACCGCGATCATTCATTGATCGTGTAACTTCGCTGCCGCGATCAACACTTTCATTGACGAGCACAAATTCCGAGAGGACCCGACCATGACGCAACGCACTCCCGTCTTTCCCGCCGATCGGCAGGCGCTTTACGAGATCAACGGCTATTCGGCGGCCATCCGCTCCGGCGATCTGCTGTTTGTTTCAGGCCAGGTCGGCAGCCGTCCCGACGGTTCCGCCGAGCCGGATCTCGAAGCCCAGATCCGGTTGGCGTTCGCCAATCTGAAGGCAGTCCTCGCCGCCGGCGGTTGCACCGTCGACGATATCGTGGACGTGACGAGCTTCCACACGGACCCGGAAAAACAATTGGAGACCGTCATGCGGGTGAAGAGCGAAGTCTTCCCCGAAGCTCCCTATCCCAACTGGACGGCCGTGGGCGTCACCTGGCTCTCGGGCTTCGATTTCGAGATCAAGGTGATCGCGCGCATTCCCGGCCACGTCTAGCGGCCACCGGAGCACGATCCTTGCCACATCTTCGGAGGAACACCCGAAATGCAATCCAACATCAAGCCAACACGGTATAAATTCCGGCAAGTCGGTGAAGTGGACGTTTTCTACCGCGAGGCGGGGCCGGCCGACGCGCCGGTCATCCTGCTGCTGCACGGCTTTCCCACCGCCAGCCACATGTTTCGCGACCTGATCCCGCTTCTCGCGGATCGTTACCGGGTGATCGCGCCCGATCTGCCCGGTTTCGGTCAGACCAGGGCGCCGCCGCGCGGGACGTTCGACTACAGTTTCGACCGCCTTGCCGATGTCATCGAAGGTTTCACCGAAGCCCTGTCGCTCGATCGCTACGCGCTTTACATCTTCGACTATGGCGCGCCGGTCGGTCTGCGTCTGGCGATGCGTCATCCCGAACGGGTCTCGGCGATCATCAGCCAGAACGGCAACGCCTATGTCGAGGGCTTCAGCGACGAATGGGGAGCGTGGGAAGCCTACTGGCGCGAGCCGAGCGAGGCGAACCGGGAGGCCTGCCGTCCGTCGCTGTCATCCGACACCATCAGGAACTGGCAGTACGGCACCGGGGCCGAGCCGGAACTTCTCTCGCCGGATGGATACGAACTCGACATCGCCTACATGGCGCGGCCCGGCGCGGAGGAGATCCAGCTCGACCTGATCCGCGACTACCGCAACAACGTGGCGCTCTACCCGGACTTCCAGTCGTACTTCCGCAACCATCGCCCGCCGTTCCTGGCCGCCTGGGGACGCCACGATCCCGCGTTCATTCCGCCGGGCGCGGAAGCTTACAAGCGCGACCTTCCCGACGCCGAAATCCATCTGCTCGACACCGGGCATTTCGCCCTGGAGACCCACGCCGGCGAGATCGCGGCCTTGATCCGAAACTTCCTCGGCCGCGCGCTGCCCGGCCGCACCTGAAGCGCTTTCAAGCAGGGCGGATGCCCCCTTAGCTTGAATAAAACGCTTGAAAGCAAAATCTTATAGCGTTTTGGCATTTCAACGAAGAAGCTTCAGGGTGCCCGTCTGTCCACGATCCGCCGGCGCAAGCCGCCGGCGGATCGTAATGTTTCAATCGCTCAGGCGCCCCTGATCTTCGTCTGCGTCAGAGCAGCGACAAGCGCCTCCGCCGCCTCGCCCGACGACGCCGGGTTCTGGCCGGTGATGAGCCCGCCGTCAACGACGACGTGCACACCCCAATCCTTGACCTTGGAGAAGACCGCGCCGAGGCTGATGAACTCGTCCTCCAGCAGGAAGGGCACGACATCCGCGAGACCGACGGCCGCTTCCTCGCTGTTGGTGAAGCCGGTGACGTAGCGGCCTTTGACGAACGGGGTGCCGTCGGGATTGGTCACGCGATGCAGGACGCCCGGTGCATGGCAAACAAGGGCGATCGACTTGCCGAGACCGGCGTCATTTCCGGCACCACCGCCATGGTGTTTGGCCGCATCATCGATCCGCCTGACAGCCTGGTCGTCCAGCATCTTCTGGACGACGGACTCGCCTGCGTGGTGCGGAGCGGCCATCCCGACATTCGAGACGGTATTTCCCGAGAGCAATACGAGGGGCTCAAGCATGTGAACGTGCTCCCGCCGGGCCGGCTGCGCGCGGGCGTCTTCCAGGCGCTGGAGCGGCAAAATCTCAAGCGGGAGGTCGCCGTTTCCGTCACGCACTTCCTCGCCGTGCCGGAGATGCTTGCCGTCACGGATTACTGCGCGACGCTGCCGCGCCTCGTCTGCCGGATACTCGAACACGATCCGCGCCTGAAGGTGCTGCCTGCGCCCGTCGACCTCGGCAGGTTTCCGGTGCAGATGGCGTGGCACGTTCGCTATCGCCACGACCCGGCTCACAGATGGCTGCGTTCGACGATCGGCGAACTGGCGCGGGAAATGACCTCGGAACTAATCTGAGGCGGCATTCCCGTCGTCGGCCCGACGACGAGCCGAACGGCCATCCGGGCCTTCAAGGCGCTCCCGATGGCCGGTCGCCTCGACTGCGAGAATGATCCGGTTGCGTTCGGACAGGCCGATGCAGATTACGCAACGGCATCGACGGGAGCTTGATCTTCCTTGCTCAAATCGCCACACCGCCGGCAACGCTCAGGGCCTCGCCGGTGATGTAGCCCGCAGACGGGCCGGCAAGGAAGCAGACGGTTTCCGCCACTTCTTCCAGCGTCGCGATGCGGCGGATCGGATGCAGATCCAGAATGGCGTCACGATCCGGAAGTTCGCCGGCAACCTCCGCCGCCATGTCGGTCGGCATGATGCCCGGCTGCACGACATTCACCGTGATGTTGCGGGGGCCGAGATCGCGAGCAATGCCCTTCGCGTATCCGACGAGCGCCGTCTTCGTGCCGGCATAGTCGGCGACCCCCTGAAAAGGCACGTTGGTGCCCAGGCGAGAGCCGATGAAGATGATCCGGCCACCGTCCGTCAGCCTGCGCGCCGCCGCGCGCGTATTGGCGATCGTGCCCAGTACATTGACTTGCCACTGGCGATTGTACTTCGCCTCGTCAAGGTTCGGATCGTCTACAAGATGCCCCTGGATGGCGATGCCGGCATTGTTCACGAGGATGTCGAGCTTGCCGAATTCGGCGATTACCGAGTCGATGAGAGGCCCGGCGGAAGCAAGGTCGGCCTGATCGCTTTTGATGGCGATCGCGCGGACGCCCCTGCTCCCGAGCTTCTCCACGACAGCCTCCGCCTTTTCGGCCGAGGCTGCGTAGCTGATCGCAATATCCGCTCCGCGATCGGCAAACGCCTCCGCGATAGCGGCGCCAAGGCCGCGCGAGCCGCCGGTGACGAGTGCGACCTTGCCCTTGAATACGTTCGACATGAGAACCCTTTCATTGCGCGATCAGGGCACGGCCCGATCATGGCGAGCGCCTGCGCTCCATTTCATAACGGTCATTACGTAACGATTGGTATGAAAAGTGGACATGGGCTGTCAAGTGGTTTATTAACGGACATTATGAAAAAGACCGGGTTGACCTGATGGGACGCCATCGCGAATTCGATGTGGAAAAAGCGCTCGACGCGGCGCTATGCGTCTTCTGGCGCAAGGGCTACGAGGGCGCCTCCTACACCGACCTGACCGAGGCCACCGGTGTCGAGAGGCCCGCCCTCTATTCCGCATTCGGCAACAAGGAAGCGCTCTTCCGCCGCGCTCTGGCCCGCTACGGCGAGCGGTATCTGGACTACATCCCGGAAGCGCTTCGGCGCCCGACGGCGCGGGAGGTTGCCGCGGGCTTCCTGTACGGTGCGGCCGACCTCGGCACGCGCTATCCCGACCATACCGGGTGTCTCGGCATCCACGGGGCTCTGGCGGGATCGGACGAAGCGGAGCCTGTGCGACGGGCCCTGATCGACGCTCGCGCGGCCGGCGAGGCGCAGCTTCGGGAACGCTTCGAGCGGGCCAGGGCCGAGGGCGACTTGCCGGAGACGGCCCGGCCCGATGTCCTTGCGGCATTCCTGATGGCCGTCGTTCACGGCATGGCGGTGCGGGCCAAAGCCGGTTTTGGCCGCGACACGCTGGAGGCCATCGCCGAACAGGCGCTCTCCACGTGGCCGACGGGCCGTTCCACCGCGCCGCTCGCCGAATAGGAGCGAAAGGATCGCGCCCATGCGGGTTCTCAGGGTTGCCATCGCGGGCTTCGGAGGCGTGGGACGCGCCACGGCAAGCCTGCTCTTGTCGCGGCGTGAGCGCTATCGCCGCCTCCATGGGACGGATGTTCGCCTGGTCGCAGTCTGCGGCTCCAGCGCCGGCCTGTTCGATGCCGAGGGCCTCGAGGCCGACCGACTGGACCTGCTGGAAGCCGGCCTGTCGGGAGCGGATTTCATAAACGCGAGCGGCGCCGACATTCTGATCGAGGCAGGCCCCAGCGACTTTCGCACGGGCGCTCCCGGCCTCGCCTATATCCGCTCGGCCCTGTCCAGCGGGCGCGACGCGATCGTGATCTCGAAGGGCGCGCTGGTCCACAGCGGACGCGAGTTGCGCGCCCTTGCGGAAAACGCCGACGCGTTTTTGAAGATCAGCGGCGCGGCCGCGGCGGCCCTGCCGACGATCGACCTTCTCGATCACAGCCTGCTCGGCTGCACCGTACTCAAGCTGGAAGGCATCCTCAACGCCACCACCAACTACCTGCTCGACGCCATGACGGTGCGCGGGATCGGGTTCGAGGAAGCGCTGCGGGAGGCGCAGGCGGGCGGGTTCGCCGAAGCCGACCCGCGCAACGACACGGAAGGCTGGGATACCGCCTGCAAGCTTCTGATCCTCGCCGATTTCGGCCTCGGCGCCGATCTCACGATGGATGACGTCGCCGTCGAGGGTATCCGGTCGGTCACGGAGAAGCGTATCGAGGCGTGGCGGGCGGAAGGCGTCGTCGCCAGGCTGGTCGGCAGTCTCACCCGCACGGACGGCGGCTTCCATGCAAGCGTCGGCATCAGGACCTATCCGCTCGCCGACCCGTTCGCGCATGTGCGAGGAAAGAACAAGGCGATCCGCATCACCACCGATGCGATGGGCGAGACGGTCGCGATCGCAGCCGGCGCCGAGCCGCTCGCGACCGCGGCCGCCGCACTGAAAGACCTCGAACATATTCTGGCAGCCCGCCGAGGCTGACGTCATTCGACGTTACCGACTTTCAGCCCCGTCCAATGCGCGGCGAAGGCCCACATGTCCGCGATCTCCGCGATGGCCTTGTCGGTCGGCTTGCCCGAGCCGTGCCCGGATAGGTCGTTCCGGGCCGGATGTTGCGCAGCGGCGAGTAGGACAAAAGGTTCCGAAAATCGGCCTCGACATCGGGACGGCCGGATTCCTGCGTCCACAGCCGCAAATCGGTCACGTTCAGGCCGAAAGAGTGATTTAATAAACGCGTTTATCAAATGGGACCCACATGCAATCTTTCCTGAGAACCATGACCTTGACGGCCGCGATGACCCTGGCTGCCTTGCCGGCGCGCTCTGCCGACACGGTGCGCTCGACCGTGGACGCGGTGGTGAAACCGCTGATGGCCGGGCACGGCCTGCCCGGCGTGTCGGTCGCGATCCTTCACGGCGGCGAGCGCCATGTCTTCCACTACGGCGTCGCATCCCGAAAGACCGGTGCGCCGGTGGACGATGAGACCTTGTTCGAGATCGGGTCCCTGTCCAAGCCCTTCACCGGGACGCTTCTGGCGCGCCTCGAAGCGGAAGGGGCGGTCGATCTTTCGGCTTCCGCGCAGTCCCTGCTGCCTGAACTCGCCGGGAGCCCGATCGGCGGCGCGAGCCTTCTCCAGCTTCACACCTATGTCGCCGGCGGGCTGCCGCTCCAGTTCCCGGATGGCGTGGACAAGACGAACTTCGCCGAATTCTATCGGCGCTTCGAGCCGACCGGCGAAATCGGTGCGGCTCGCCTCTATTCGAACCCCTCGATCGGGCTGTCCGGCTATCTCGCCGCGGCGAGCGCAGGACAGCCCTTCGCCACGCTTCTGGCCGACAAGGTCTTCGCGCCCCTCAAGCTCGCGGACACGTTTCTCAAGGTTCCCGAAGACCGCATGGCCGACTACGCGCAGGGGTACACGCGCGACGACGCGCCCGTGCGCGTCAATCCGGGTCTCTTCGATCAGGAAGCCTACGGCGTGAAGACCACGGCAAGCGATCTGCTTCGTTTCGTCGAGGCGTCGGAGAATCCGGAAGGGCTGACGGAAGACCTCAAGGCGGCCCTCGTCGCGGCGCGCACCGGGATCTACCGGGTCGACCGCATGCATCAGGGGCTGGGCTGGGAACTCTACGGCGCGCCGGCGCGGCGCGGAGATCTCCTTCAGGGCGCCGATCCGGCATTCGTCCTGAAATCGAATGCGGTGGAGCGGCCGGGCGCGCCGGTCACGGGCGCGGCGGTCGGCACCGTCTCGAAGACCGGCTCCACGGGAGGCTTCGGGGCTTACGCCCTGTTCCAGCCCGCGCGCGGCACGGCCATCGTGATCCTCGCCAACCGCTTCTGGTCGAACCCGGCGCGCATCGAGGCGGCACACGCGATCCTTAGCCGGATCGATCCGGGCTTCGTCGCCGAGTAGACGCACAGGCCACGGCGCGACAACGCCGTGGCCCGATTTCATCACCTTTGCAACTTACTGCGCCGCTTCCTCGATCAGGTCCGCAACGACCTGCGGCTGCGAGACCATGACGACATGCGACGCGCCTTCGACCACGATCGTGCGCCGGGAACCGGCGCGCTCGGCCATGAACCCGAGCGCCTCGGCCGGGATGTTCTTGTCGCCATCGCCATAGACGAAGTACGAGGGCAGCGACTTCCAGGCCGGTTCGCCGGACTTTTCCGTCAGCGCCGCCTCCGTGATGGGCCGCTGGCCCGCCGCCATCAAGGCGGTTTGCCCGGCCGGAACGTCATGGGCGAACTGGTCACGGAACTTCGCCTGATCGATGTACAGATCGACGCCGCCGTCCGTGAGCTTGACCGGCGGAGCAAGCGCGTCACCCAGCGTTCCGCCGGGGAACTTGCCGGCGAGTTCGGCCGCAGCCTCGCCGGCGTCCGGCGCGAAGGCGGCCACATAGACCAGCGACTTGACGTTGGCGTGCCCCTTCGCCGCGTTCGAGATGACCTGACCGCCATAGGAATGGCCGACGAGCACCACCGGGCCTTCGATGCTTCCGACGACATCGGAAACCGTGCGGGCGTCGTTCGTCACGCTGCGCAGCGGGTTGGCGACGGCGAAGGTCTTGTAACCCTCCCGCTGAAGATCGGCGATGACGCCGTTCCAGCTCGAAGAGTCTGCAAACGCGCCATGGACGAACACGATGGTGGGCTTGGCCGGTTGCGCGACAGCGGCGCCGGACAGAAGGGCGGTCGCGACGGCAACCGCAGCAGCAAACCTCGACATGATGATCTCCTTCTCTCGCTTGGTGCGATACGTTTCAGGAATAAGGAAGCGCTCAGGTGCGGATGAAGTTCAGGACATCGGCGTTGAAACGGTCGGCCTCGGTTTCCGCCAGCCCGTGCGATCCGCCGGCATAGACCTTCAGAATCGCATCCGGGACGATTTCGGCAGCCAGGTGAGCGGAGGCCTTGATCGGGACGATCTGGTCGTCGTCGCCGTGAATGATCAGGGTCGGACGATCGATCCGCCGCAGGTCTTCGGTGTAATCGACCTCCGAGAACTCGCGGATGCAATCGTACTGCCCCTTGATGCCGCCCTGCAAGCCGATGCGGCGGAAGTTTTCGCGCAGGCCCTCGTTGCTCTCGACGCCATCGCGATTGAAGCCATAGAACGGGACGGTCAGGTCGAAGAAGAATTGCGAGCGGTTTTTGGCCGTGCTCTTGCGGATGCCGTCGAACACCGAGCGCGGCGTGCCGTCGGAATTGGCATCCGTCTTCAGCATCAGCGGAGGAACGGCGCCGACAAGAACCACCTTGGCGACGCGCGCCGTGCCGTGACGGCCGATGTAATGCGAGACTTCGCCGCCGCCCGTCGAATGGCCGACGAGGATCAGATCGCGCAGGTCCAGCGCCTCGATCAGTTCCGCCAGGTCATCGGCATACCGGTCCATGTTGTTGCCGTCCCAGGTCTGGTCGGAACGACCGTGGCTGCGCCGGTCATGAGCGATGACCCGGAAGCCGTTCTGCCCGAAATACAGCATCTGCTGATCCCAGGCGTCGGACGACAGCGGCCAGCCGTGAGCGAAAAGGATAGGCTGGCCCGCTCCCCAATCCTTGTAAAAGAGCCGGGTGCCGTCGGTGGTGGTGAAGTAGGTCATTGGTTTCTCCATCTATTTGTGTGCGATTAATTTGTGTGAGATTTATCTAGGGGACTCCATGGATGATGTCAAGCGCTTGCAAACCCATCGCGTACAAATTATTTGAAGGGAAAGGAGACCGCTATGACCCCGAAGCCCGCCAGCCGGGATGATTCCATACCCGATGTTTCGGAAATGCTTTGCTTTTCCGTCTATTCCGCCGAACACGCCTTCACGCAGTTGTACCGTCCACTGCTGGACAAGCTCAAGCTCACGTATCCCCAGTATCTCGTGATGGTGACGCTCTGGGGCCGGGACGGCCGGACCGTGAAGGAACTGGGCAAGGTCCTTTTCCTCGACTCCAGCACGCTCACTCCCCTCCTCAAACGGCTGGAGACGGCAGGTCTCGTCACAAGATCACGCAATCCGAAAGACGAACGCGAGGTGCTGCTGCATCTGACGGAGGAAGGACGCGCCTTGAAAGGCCATGCGGCGGCGATCATGCAGTGCATTCAGGATGCCGTCGGGCTCGACACGGAAAAGATCAACGCCATTCGAACCGCGATCGAGGACATACGCGATCGCCTTCGACGCCGCCCCTGAGCCGGCAGGCTGCGCTTCCGGCCACCGCGCGCCCGGTGAAGGAATGCCCCCCTTCAGGATCTGCGATCCGTTCATCCGCGAAACGCATGTCAGGGGCCGCCGGAATGGTCTGATCGACAATGATTATATCAAAATCAGCGGGTTATGCCATTTCCGCGTTTCAACGAAGCGTGGAAACGGTATGGTGGCGTCGGAGCTAGAGCATTTCGGCGTTTCGTTGAAACGCCGAAATGCTCTAGCTTATTGATTTGACGCGTTTTCTTCACGCAAAGCGGTATTCGCTTTGCTTGAAAACACCCTAGTCGGCTTGCCGCAGCCTGTATCCCACCCCCGTTTCGGTGAGGATGTATTCCGGCTGATCGGGGCTGCGTTCGATCTTCTGGCGGAGCTGGCGCACATAGACGCGCAGATACTGCACGTCCGTCGAGCCGCCCCAGACCTCTTTCAGAAGATGCTGATGCGTCAGCACCTTGCCGGCATGCTGCACCAGAATGCGCAGGATGTCGTATTCCTTGGGGGAAAGCTTCACTTCCCTTTCCGCCACCTTCACGATTCGCTTGACGAGATCGACGGTGAGTTCTCCGGCCTGGAAAACCGGCCGCTCGCCCTGCTGCTGAAGCTTGTGGCGCAGGGCGACGCGGATGCGCGCCGCAAGTTCGCGCATCCCGAAGGGCTTCGTCACGTAGTCGTCCGCGCCGAGTTCGAGGGCCTTGACGATGCCGGCTTCGTCGGTGCGGCTGGAGAGGATGAGGATCGGCAGATTGCGCTTCTCGTTGCGCCACTTCTCGAGCAGGTCGTGCCCCGGCATGTCCGGCAGGCCGAGATCGAGCACGACGAGATCCGGCCGGTCGTCCTCGAGCTTCCCGATCGCCTGACGGGCATCGGCCGCTTCGAGAACGGTGTAACCCTCCGTCATCAATCCCACGCGCAGAAGCTTGCGGATCGGCGGCTCATCGTCGATGATCAATATCTTGACTGCGGATGCCGTCATCTTCAGCCTTCCAGATTATCGGCCTCGCCCGGCACGGGCAACCGGATGGTGAAGATCGCGCCCGTGCGGTCCGTCCGGTTGCCCGCCCTGATCGTTCCCCCCATGGCCTCGATGAAGCCGCGGCAGATGGAGAGGCCGAGCCCTGTTCCCGCCTGAACCTGATCCTGCTTGCGCACCCGATAGAACGTGTCGAACACGCGTTCCAGATCGGCTCGCGGAATACCGGGTCCCTCGTCGATGACCTGCATCACCACCTCGTCGCCGTCCCGCCATCCCCGAATGCGGATCGTGGCGGCGGGCGGCGCGTATTTGGCCGCGTTGTCGAGCAGGTTGAACAGAACCTGCTCCAGCAGGACCGGATCGACCCTCAGCATGGGCAGATCGGCGGGCACGGCAACCTCGACCGGCCGACCGGCCAGAATCTTGCCCGCGCGGCGCAGGGCCGTGCCGATGATGTCGCCGGCGAAGTTCAGGGAGGCGTTCGGTTCGGTGGCGCCGGATTCGAGCCGCGTCATGTCGAGCAGATTGGCGATGAAGCGGTTGAGGCGCTCGGACTCGTCGACGACCGTCGACAGCAGTTCGCCCCGCGCCGCCTCGGGAAGCGAGGTCGAATAGTCCCGCAGCGCACCCGCAGCGCCCATGATGCCGGCGAGCGGCGTTTTCAGATCGTGTGAGATCGACGTCAGCAGCGCCGAGCGCAGCCGGTCCGCCTCCGCCGCGAGCCTCGCCCTGTCGACATCGGCGACGAGTTCGATGCGCTCGATGGCGAGGGCCGTCTGATCGGTGAGCGCATCGAACAGGCGCTGCTCCTCGGGCGTCAGCACCGGCCCCTGCCTGTCGTTGTCGAGGCCGACGACGCCGACCCGCGTGCGCCCCGTCTTCAGGGGCATGTAGAGACGCTTCGCGCCGGGCAGCGTATCGGCTCCCCGGCCGGCGGGCCGGTCGTGCTCCCAGGCCCATTGCGCCGCGGCGATGTCGGCGTCGACAAGCGTATCGTCCGGCGGATAGCCGGCGCGCACGGTGATCTTGCCGTCGTCGGGGAGCAGGATCACCACGCGGACCTTGAGCATGGAGGCGATCTGGTAGACCGATGCCCAGAGCACGTCCTCCAGCGCTCCCGCGCGGGTAAGCTTCTTCGAAAACTGGTACAACCCCTCGGTGGTGAGTGCGCGCCGCCTGGCCAGGGCGACCTGCCGCTGGACGCGGCCGGCCAGGTTGCTCGCGATCACCGCGACGCCCAGAAAGAAGCCGAAGGCTATGACGCTTTCCGGGTCGCCGATATCGAGCGTGTAGAGAGGATGCAGGAAGAAGAAGTTGAAGGCGAAGGCCGATACGACCGAACTGAACAGCGCCGGCCACAGGCCCCAGGTCGCCGCCGACCCCAGAACCGCCATCAGGAAGACGAGCGCGATGTTGCGTACATCGAGGAACCGGTACAACAGCGTGCCGACGCCGACGGCCACGCCGACATAGGCCGTGCTCCGGAGATACGGCCCGAACTCCGGGCGCCGCGACCGCGCGAGCGCGACGCCGCGCGGCGGAGCCGGCTCCTTCCCGTCCCCCGAAATGACATGGACGCCGATGTCGCCGGCGACGCGGATCAGGTCATGCGAGATCGACCCCTCCAGCATCTCCCGCCAGCGCGGCTTGTCCGGCTTGCCGACGACGATGTGATTGTAGTTGTTGGCCGCCGCGTAGCGCAGGATCTCGTGCACGACATTCTGGCCGGAGAGGGTGACGGCCTCGCCGCCGAGACGTTCGGCGAGCCGCAGGGCCGCGGCGATGCGGTCCTTCTCCGCTTCCCCGAGAGTGGCGGCGCCCGCATCCTCGACGTAAAGCGCCGCCCAGGTCCCCCGCAGCCTGTCTGCCTGCCGGCGCGCGTAACGCACCAGCGCCGCGCTGCGCGGGTGCTCGTCGATACACGCGAGCACCCGCTCTCCGGCCGCCCACGGACCGCGGATGGCGTGAGCCTGCATGTGACTGAGCAACTGGTCATCGACGCGCTGTGCCGTGCGCCGCAGCGCCAGTTCGCGCAGCGCCGTCAGGTTGCCCGGCGAAAAATAGTTTCTGGTCGCGCGCCGCGCCGTCTTGGGCAGATAAACCTTGCCCTCATGCAGCCGCTTGATCAGATCATCCGGCGTGATGTCGATGATCTCGATGTCGTCGGCCCGGTCCACGATGGAATCCGGCACCGTCTCGCGCACGCGGATGCGCGTGATCTGCGCGACCACATCGTTGAGGCTCTCGACATGCTGGATGTTCAGCGTGGTGTAGACGTCGATGCCCTTCGAGAGGATATCCAGCACATCGAGATAGCGCTTCGGATGGCGGCTGCCCGGGACATTGGTGTGGGCCAGCTCATCCACCAGGACAAGTTGAGGATGGCGTTCCAGAACGGCGTCGATGTCCATTTCCGCGAGCGTGCGGCCGCGATAGTCGACCTTCACCCGCGGAACGATTTCGAGGCCCGCGACGAGCGCCTCGGTTTCCTTGCGCCCGTGCGTTTCGACGACGCCGATGACGGTATCCACACCGTCGGCGACAGCGGCGCGGCCGGACAGCAGCATCTCGTAGGTTTTGCCCACACCGGGAGCGGCCCCGAGAAAGATCTTCAGACGCCCCCGCCCTTCCCGCCCGGCCGCTTCGAGCAACGCATCGGGTGACGGCCTGTTGTCCGTTCTCTGAATAGCGTCCGTCATCCATGGACCTTCCTGGTGCCGGCAAGTCGCCGGAGCTTCCCCGCCCGGCGCCCCGCGACCGTGCTTCAGCGCGTGGCCGCGTTATCGAGCGCGAGGTTGACGGCCAGCACGTTGACAACCGGCTCCCCCAACACGCCGAGCAACCGGTCCTCGACGTGCGCATCCACAATCGCACGCAGCTGCGCCACGCTCAAACCCCGCGCGCCTGCAACGCGCGGCATCTGGAAATAGGCGGCTTCCGGCGAGATATGCGGATCGAGGCCGCTGCCGGAGGCGGTGACGAGATCGATCGGCACCGCCATCGGCGTGCTCGCGTTCGCGGCTTTCAACGCGCCGGCGTCCGTGCGAACCCGTTCGATCAGCTTCGAGCTGGTCGGCCCCATGTTCGAGCCGCCGGAACTCGCCGCGTCATAGCCGCCGCCGGCTGCCGACGGGCGGCCATGGAAATATTTGTCATCTGTAAAGGTCTGGCCGATCAGCCGGGAGCCGATGACCGTCCCGTCCTCCCTCGTGACGAGGCTGCCATCGGCCTGAACGGGGAAAACGGCTTGCGCGACGCCGGTGACGGCGAGCGGATAGGCAAGACCCGTGATGACGGTGAAGGCGACGATCATGAAGACCGCGGGACGAATTTGTTTCAGCATGGAGAAAAGTCCTTACGCGAGGCCGATGGCGGTGATCGCCATGTCGATGGCCTTGATGCCGGCGAACGGCGCGACGATGCCGCCGAGGCCGTAGACCAGCAGATTGCGCGACAGCAGCGCCCCGGCGCCGACCGCCCTGTAGCGCACGCCTTTCAGCGACAGCGGGATGAGGGCGACGATGATGAGCGCGTTGAAGATGATCGCCGAGAGAATCGCGCTTTGCGACGTCGCGAGCCCCATGACGTTGAGCGCCTGAAGCTGCGGATAGTAAGCCAGGAACATCGCCGGAATGATGGCGAAATACTTGGCGATGTCGTTGGCGATGGAGAAGGTCGTCAACGCGCCGCGCGTCATCAGCAATTGCTTGCCGATCTCCACGATTTCGATGAGCTTGGTCGGATCGCTGTCGAGATCGACCATGTTGCCCGCCTCGCGCGCCGCCACCGTGCCGGTGTTCATCGCGACGCCGACGTCCGCCTGCGCCAGTGCCGGTGCGTCATTGGTGCCGTCGCCGCACATGGCGACGAGCTTGCCCTTCGCCTGCTCCTCGCGGATGAGATCGAGCTTGTTCTCGGGCGTCGCCTCGGCAAGAAAATCATCGACGCCCGCCTCCGCCGCGATGGCCGCCGCGGTCATCGGGTTGTCGCCGGTGATCATCACCGTGCGGATGCCCATACGGCGCAGTTCGGCGAAGCGCTCGCGGATGCCGCCCTTGACGATATCCTTGAGGTACACGACGCCGAGCAATCGGCCGTCCTTCACCACGGCAAGAGGGGTGCCGCCCGCCTTCGCGATGTCGTCGGCGATGGCCCCGATTTCACGGATCGCCTCGCTGCCGCTGCGGGAACTTCCGGCCGCGACAGTGGCTTGTTCCACATGCTTCAGCACCGCCTCCACCGCGCCCTTGCGGATGCCGGAACCGTCGAGATCGACGCCGCTCATGCGGCTCTGGGCGGTGAAGGGCACGAAGGCGGCATGCAAGCTTGTCATGTCGCGGGCGCGGATGTCGTATTTTTCCTTGGCGAGCACGACGATGGAGCGGCCTTCCGGCGTCTCGTCGGCAAGCGAGGCGAGCTGGGCGGCATCCGCCAGTTCCCGATCGGTCACGCCGCTGAGAGGGCGGAAATCCGCCGCCTGGCGATTGCCGAGCGTGATGGTGCCAGTCTTGTCGAGCAGCAGCGTGTCGACGTCGCCCGCCGCCTCCACCGCGCGCCCGGACATGGCGAGCACGTTGAAGCGCACCAGCCTGTCCATGCCGGCGATGCCGATGGCAGACAGCAGCGCGCCGATCGTGGTCGGGATGAGGGTGACGAAGAGCGCCACCAGCACGATCACCGGGATGGTGCCGCCCGCATAGGTGGCGAAGCTCGGGATCGTCACCGTCGCCAGCACGAAGATCAGCGTCAGGCCGGCGAGCAGGATGTTGAGCGCGATCTCGTTCGGCGTCTTCTGCCGCTCGGCGCCCTCGACGAGGCCGATCATCCTGTCGATGAAGGTGGAGCCGGCCGCCGCCGTGATGCGCACCCTGATCCGGTCCGACAGCACCTGCGTGCCGCCGGTCACGGCGGAGCGGTCGCCGCCCGACTCGCGGATCACGGGCGCGGACTCGCCGGTGATCGCGGCTTCGTTGACGGAGGCCACGCCTTCGATGACCTCGCCGTCGGACGGGATGATATCGCCCGCCTCGACGAGAACGATGTCGCCCACCTTGAGGCTGTTGCCGGGCACGAGCTTGTAGTCGTCGCCGGACGCGCTCGCGAGCAGCCTGGCCTGCGTCTCGGCGCGCGTGCGGCGCAGCGCTTCCGCCTGCGCCTTGCCGCGGCCCTCGGCCACGGCCTCGGCGAAATTCGCAAACAGCACCGTGAACCAGAGCCACAGCACGATCTGGAGCGAGAAGGCGGTATCGGCCCCGCCCGTCAGCAGATCCTTGACGAGCAGCACGGTGGTGAGCGCCGAGACGACGGCGACGACGAACATCACCGGATTGCGGGCGAGGCTGCGCGGATCGAGTTTCCGGAAGGCGTCACTGACAGCCGGCACGAGGATGCGGGCATTGAGAATGCTCGCGGATTTTGACTGGCTCATGGAAGACTCCAGAGTATCTTTTCCTGTTGACGCATCGTTATGATCAGAAGGTCTGGCCGGCCATCAGCGCGAAATGCTCGACGATCGGCCCGAGCGCCAGCACTGGGAAGAAGGTGAGCCCGCCGACGATCAGCGTGACGCCGATCACGAGGCCGATGAACAGCGGCCCGGTCGTCGGCAGCGTGCCGGCGGAGGCGGGAACGGTCTTCTTGGCGGCAAGCGAGCCTGCTATGGCGAGCACGGGCACGATCAACAAGAACCGGCCCATCAGCATCGCAAGGCCGATGGTGATGTTGTAGAAGGGCGTGTTCGCGGAGAGGCCCGCGAAGGCGCTGCCATTGTTGTTCGCGCCCGAGGTATAGGCGTAGAGCACCTCGCTGAACCCGTGCGGGCCGGCATCCTGAATGCCAGAGAGCCCGGCCGGGACGACGACCGCGACCGCGGTGAGCGCGAGAATGGCGAGCGACGGGCCGAGCATCGCCAGAATGCTCATCTTCACTTCCTTGGCCTCGATCTTCTTGCCAAGGTATTCAGGCGTGCGTCCCACCATCAGGCCGGCGATGAAGACCGCGAGAATGGCGAAGACCAGCACGCCGTAAACGCCCGCGCCGATGCCGCCGAGCGGCGGGATCTGCATGTTGAACAGGGGGACGAGACCGCCAAGCGGCATGAGGCTGTCATGCATCGTGTTGACGGCGCCGGTGGAGGCCGAGGTCGTCACGACCGCGAACAGCGAGGACAGCGCGAGGCCGAACCGCGTTTCCTTGCCCTCCAGATTACCGCCCTCGACACCGAGCGCATGCACCAGCGGGTTGCCTGCCGATTCAGCCCAGTAAACGACCGCGACGCCCGCCACGACGATCGTGCCGATGACACCGAGCAACGCCCAGCCCTGTTTCTGGTTGCCGACCTGCCGGCCGAACACGTTCAGCATCGCGAAGGAAATCGCATAGATCGACAGGATATGGATGAGGTTGGTCAGCGCCGTCGGGTTCTCGAACGGATGCGCCGAGTTGGCATTGAAGAATCCGCCGCCGTTGGTGCCGAGATGCTTGATGATCATTTGCGAGGCGACCGGCCCCTGCGCGATCGTCTGCCGGCCGCCTTCGAGCGTCGTCGCGACGGTATAGGGATCGAGGTTCTGCGGCACGCCCTGCCACACGAGCACGAGACTGCCGACGACGCAGATGGGCAGCAGGATATGGAGCGTGGAACGCGTCAGATCGACCCAGAAATTTCCGACCGTCTTGACGGATGCCCGCGCGAAGCCGCGGATGATCGCCATGGCGCCGGCAAGCCCAACCGCGGCCGAAACGAAGCTCTGCACGGTAATGCCAGCCATCTGGGTCAGATAGCTCATCGTGCTCTCACCGGCATATCCCTGCCAGTTGGTGTTGGTCATGAAGCTGACGGCCGTGTTGAACGACGAATCCGCGCTGACCGCGCCAAAGCCTGCCGGGTTGAACGGCAGGATGCCTTGCATGCGCTGCAAACCGTAAAGCAGCAGGAAACCGGCCAGATTGAAGAACAGCATGGCGGCCATGTAGGTCGTCCAGTGCTGCTCCTCCTTCTCGTTCGTGCCGGCAAGGCGGTAGAGCCCCCGCTCGACCGGGCCGAAGACGATCGACAACAAAGTGCGCTCGCCGTTCATGACGCGGTTGATATAGCTGCCCAACGGCTTCACCGGCAAAAGGACGATCCCGAAGAAGATCAGGATCTGTATCCATCCGTTAATGGTCATGATTTTCCTTTCCGGCTTCGGATCTCGGATCAGAACCGCTCGGGACGGACGAGCGCATAGGTCAGGTAGCCGGCGATGAACACCGCCACCGCCGCGCCAAGAATGTATTCGGCGATCATTTCAACCCCAGGTCAAAGTTTCTCGCATATCCTGATGTAGCTGAACATCAATGTGAAGAAGGAAAACCCTATCGCCAGAACGATAACGTCCATTATTCGTATCTCCCGTATCTTTGCTCCAATATCGCCTGAACATCTGGAAATCTCTCCTGAAAAGCGATGACGAACGCTTTTCCGAAACGCAGAGCGAGGCGGTCTGGAAACGAACTCCGGTAAGAATATGGCGCCTAACCGCATAGGGGTTCGAGAGGGGAAAGGGAGAAAAGATATAAGAATCTTATATATACGCCGGCTGTTGCGACGCACGCCTTACCGGACAACACGTCCGGCGGCCGACACCGCCGGCAGATTTTTCGAAGAACCTTGCCGAATAGATTTGCCCATATCTGAATACTGTCGGATCATGGCATCTGTTTCATTGAAACAATGACATGATACTTGATTTTTTATTATGATTGAATGATTGCAGATGAAAATTTATATTTTATACTGATATGTCCAAAGATAGTCGACCAATCAGAACAAAGTCGAACCACAGGGAGAAAGCCATGCCCCATACGATCCGCCTGCACCGCGTCATTGCCGCCAGTCCCGAAAAACTCTATCGCGCTTTCGTCGAAGCGGATGCGATCGCGCAATGGCTTCCGCCGTTCGGGTATACCTGTACCGTCCATGAGCTGGACGCGAAGGCCGGAGGCCGTCACCGAATGTCGTTTCGGAACTTCACCACCGGCAACAGCCACTCCTTCGGCGGCAACTATCTGGAACTCGTTCCGGGCGAACGCCTCGTCTACACTGACAAATTCAACGACTCCAACCTGCCGGGCGAGATAAAGGTCACCGTGAATCTGAAGGCCGTGTCGGTCGGCACGGAAATCGAGATCGAGCAGCAGGGCGTGCCGGACGTGATCCCTTGCGAGGCCTGTTATCTCGGCTGGCAGGAATCCCTGTACAAGCTCACAAGGCTCGTCGAACCCGAGATTAACCGGTAGGCGCATGTCCGGCGGCTTTTGGAACGCTGCCCGGCGGACGCTCGTTGCCGGCAGCGGCGGTTGCGCCGGAAAGCGAGGGCGTTTCCCGCGATTGCCGCTCCCCTGCCGCCGCCTGAACGACATGCGCCTCACCCCATTCCTTGAGGGCGAGAATGACCGGTTCGAGGCTGCGTCCGCGTGTCGAGAGGCTGTATTCCACCTTGGGCGGCACCTGCGTGTAGACGGTGCGGATGACGAAGCCGTCGCTCTCCAGTTCGCGGAGTTGGTTGGTCAGCATCCGCTGCGTGACGTTCGGCAGGCGGCGGCGGATTTCATTGAACCGCAACGTGTCCTGAAGCAGGTGCCAGAGCACCAGCCCCTTCCACTTGCCGCCGATGAGGGCGAGCGTGGCCTCCACCGGACAGCCGGGACTGCAATCGAAACGTTCGTGGCGCGGGCGCGGCATTCGACGGTATCCTTTTCGATACTATGTACAATTTATGTGCATTCTTGCGAAGAATATGCCGTCGTGTCACCTGTTGCCAGATCAGAAGCTCTTCGCAGAACTGGAGACATCGATGCGTGCCGTTGGCTACAAACTCCCCCGCCCTATTCAGGACGATGCCGCACTGGTCGATATCGATCTGCCGCGTCCCGTGGCGTCGGGCCGCGATCTGCTGGTCGAGGTGAAGGCGATCTCGGTCAACCCCGTCGATACCAAGGTGCGCGCCGCGGCCCTGCCGGAGGAAGGCGATTGGAAGGTGTTGGGATGGGACGCCGCCGGGATCGTCGCTGAAGCCGGGCCGCAGGCAAGCCTGTTCAAGGCCGGCGATGAAGTGTTCTACGCGGGCGCGATCACGCGGCCCGGCACCAATGCGGAATTCCATCTGGTGGACGAGCGTATCGCGGGCCGCAAGCCGAAGACACTCGGATGGGCTGAAGCAGCCGCCTTGCCGCTTACATCCATCACGGCCTGGGAAGCGCTGTTCGATCGGCTGGATGTGAAAGGCCGTGCCGTCGCCGGCGCGGCTCAGTCCGTCCTCATCGTCGGCGGGGCGGGCGGCGTGGGTTCCATCGCGATACAGCTCGCCCGCCGACTGACCGGCCTGACGGTGATCGCCACCGCCTCGCGGCCGGAGACAAAAGCCTGGACGACCGCTCTCGGCGCCCATCATGTCGTGGATCATTCGAAACCGCTGGCCCTGGAAGTCGCTGCCCTCGGCATCGGCGCGCCGGCTTTCGTCTTCTCGACCACCAATACCGACCGGCATCTTGCCGAGATCGCCGCGCTGATCGCCCCGCAAGGCCGTTTCGCGCTGATCGACGATCCCGCCACGCTCGACATCAATCCCTTCAAGCGCAAGAGCGTGTCGGTGCACTGGGAGTTCATGTTCACGCGGTCGATGTTCGGCACGGCCGACATCGCGCAGCAAGGCCACCTGCTGAACGAGGTTTCCCGCCTCGTGGACGAGGGCACGCTCCGTACCACGCTGGCGGAGAATTTCGGCGCCATCAACGCGGCAAATCTGCGGCGCGCTCACGCCCTGATCGAAAGCGGCGGGGCAAGGGGCAAGATCGTGCTCGAGGGATTTTAAGCCCGACGGAAAGGCGTCGTCGGTCGCGACGGAGCAAAGCTGATCCCGCGCTATCGAGCCGGAGGCTGTGGACCCCTATGCGAGGTCACACAGCGCCGCGCCCCGGCCAATTCTATTTCGACAAGAACCCCGCCAATGCGTTGTTGAAGTCGTCGGCGTGGCTCACGTTGAGGCCGTGCGGCGCACCCGGAATGACCGCCAGTCGGCTGCCCGACACCGCCTTGTGCGTCCGCAATCCCGAACCTTCCAGCGGGACGATGAGATCCGCGTCGCCGTGAAGGACAAGCGTCGGGACCGTGATCTTTTTCAGATCGTCGCGGAAATCGGTGGTGCTGAAGGCATCCATGCAGCCGAGCGCGGCCGCCTCGCCGGATTCGCGGCACTGGCGCACCGCTTTTCCGCGCTCTTCATCGGATACCTTGATCCCTTCAGTCGTGCTGAAGAAATTCGTGGTGAATTCCTCGAAGAAGGCGTCGCGGTCGGCCAGCAGAGCCTTCTTCTTCTTTTCCGCCTCGTCGTTCGAGAGCGGGCCCTCCGGGTTGTTGGCGGTTTTCAGCAGATAGGGCGGAACGGCGGCGGCGAACACGATGCTGCGCAGCCGTTCTTCCCCATGAAGTGCAATGAAGCGCGCCACTTCGCCGCCGCCCATCGAGAAACCGACCAGCGTGACGTCGTTGAGATCACGCTCATCCAGAATCCGGGCCAAATCGGTGGCCAAGGTATTGTAGTCGTATTGCCTGCCGGTCTTGTCGGACCGGCCGAAACCGCGTCGGTCGTAAGTGACGACACGATATCCCGCCTCGGTGAGCGCCGGGACCTGATATTCCCACGCTGCCCCGGAAAGCGGCCATCCGTGGATCAGGACGACCGGACGGCCCGCGCCCTCCGTGTCCTCAACATGCAGATGGACAGGATCGGTGTTCACATCGGTCATGGTGCCTCCTGTTCGGGTCGGTTGCGCGTATGGCTATAGATAGGTAACGCTCCCGCCGGCGAACGGTTCCCGCTGCGGGACATCTGCCCTGAACTGCCTTTTATCTTGCCGGATCAAGTTTAGCCTCGATCTTGCAACGCTGACGCTTCGGGATCACTTTCCTCATCCAGCTAAAAACGGATTGACCGAAGCACACCGTGCCTATGAAGATGACGGGCCGATCCGCGGGACAGCTCACCGCCTCGATCCGATGGAGGAACGGTGGAGCGGTTTCCGGTTCGGGGCCGCCGCCGGCGGCGGGAAACCGAGGGGGAAATTCCTTGCGTGGCCGAAATCGTTGGTTGCGGTCACGCGGATTTCGCCCTGTATCGGCCCCCTGTCGGCCAAGCCGTCCATCACATCATCGAGATCGGCCAGGATGCGCCTGCAATCGGCGAGGAAACGCTCCCCTTCCGGCGCAAACGACAGACGCCGGGTCGTGCGCGTGACGAGACGCACGCCCACCCGCTCCTCAAGCCCTTGAAGACCAAGCGTTATCGTCGAGGGAGAGAGAGCCTGCACGCGCGCCACGGCCGACAGGCTGCCCTGATCGGCGATGGCCACATAGAGGCGCAGCAGGTCGAACTGGTCCAGTTTTCGACAATTCCGAAAGGTGGGTTATGTCGATTGATAATTATCCATCCCAAACGCAATGGTAAAGTTTCAATATGGCTGCGCACGACAGCGCGCGGGCGCAAGGTCGAGCCTGTACCATCAGATTCGGAGGACACGACGATGATCACCCATCCCGCGCGCCTCACCGCGCGCTCCGCAATTCCTGAACGCTTTCCGCTTCGCATCCGGGTGTCCCGGCAAGACGCGCGGCTGCCGGGCTGGGTCGCCCTCGTCATTTCGTTTTCGCTCGCGGCGCTGTCCGACGCCGCGGCGCAGCTCGCGCCGCCGGACTTCTCCGCCCTTCGGCCGGCGACGGCGCCGACAGCCGCGAATGCGCCGCTGTCGCTGAAGGCCCGGGCGGAGATGATCACAATTCCCGCCGGCGCCTACACGATCGGCCGCAACGATGCCGCGGCGGATCAGAGGCCGGCTCATTCCGTCAGACTGGATGCCTTCCGCATCGACCGCACCGAGGTCACGAACGCCGCATTCGTGGAATATCTCAACCTTCTCGGCATACGGGTAAAGGGACCGTTCGCGGGCGGCGAACTCACCGATGGCATGGGAGAGGATGCGGGCCTGCTGCGCGAGCAGCGGTGGGGCTTTCACAATCAATATCCCATCATCGCGCTGAACGACGAAAACGCGCGCATCGGCCATGACGGGACGCGCTTCGTGCCGGCCCGAGGGTTCGAAGACCACCCGGTCGCCGAGACGACCTGGGCCGGCGCCCGCGCCTATTGCGCCTGGCGTGGCGGCCGGTTGCCGACCGAGGCGGAATGGGAGGCGGCCGCGCGCGGTTCCGACGGCCGGCGCTATCCGTGGGGCGAGGAACTGCCGGACGCCACCTGCGCCCATGTCAACCGAAACCCCGACGCCACCGCGCCGGCGGGTTCGCTGCCGGCGGGCGCCTCACCCTTCGGCGTGCTGGACATGGCAGGATCAGTGGCGGAGTGGACGTCCACGCTCAAGCGTCCCTACCCCTACGACGTCGCAGACGGACGTGAAGCGCCCGGCACACCCGGCGAGCGGGTGACGCGCGGCGGCGACTACCAATACGACAACGACGCGGAAAAACTCTCGGCCTCCCACCGCAACGGGTTCTCCAACGAGCCGTCGCAGGGCCATCGCCAGATCGGCATCCGATGCGCCGCCGATGCATGAGTCGAAAGACCATTTCAATCCAGCTGGAGAACCGGATATCGAAGAGACCCGAACACGAACCATATTCCGGATTCCATCTCCCGAGCGAATTCCGATCGTTCAAACGATTCCGTTTGCACGGAAAGCGCCCCGGGGAATATTTCGTTTGATGAAGTAATAAAACCTGAAAACGATGCAACTGACGATCATTCTCATTGAATTATTATATAATTTTTGTCAATAAATACATAATTTACATGTAAATTTTTTCTGTCTGGATGAATTTTGCTTAAATTTAGAGCAAACATGAAATCCATTTAATGTTCAATTACGAATTTTTGAATGCCGGAATGGCAATATTATTAAGAAACGGCGCATTCTCGTGCTATTGTGCGTTGCACAACATCCTGACAGGTTTCGGATCGGCTATTGCGAGAGGTTGGGCAATGCACTGCCACGATGTGTCACCTCACACGCCAGCGGGACGGAAGCCGCGCCTGCGGCTGCGGATCGCCACCCTGGCGGCGGCCATCGTCCTTGCTGTCTTGCCGTCCGTCGGCAAGGCAGCCGAAAGCGCGGCGCAGACCAGTCCACGCGCCACCGTCACGCTCATCAGCGACCACGACGGCGTGTCGCCGGGCCAGAGCTTCCGCATCGGGCTGCGGCAGAAGCTCGCGCCGCACTGGCATACCTACTGGAAGAACCCCGGCGACGCCGGCGCACCGCCGGAAATCGCCTTCGACCTGCCGGAAGGCGCCAGCGCAAGCGAGATCGCCTGGCCCGGCCCCGACGGCATCCCGGTCGGCCCGGTGCGCAATTTCGGCTATGAGAACGAGATCGTTCTTCCCGTTACGATAACGGTGCCGCAGTCGGCCGCCCCCGGCGGGATCTTCGCCGTCGCCGCGAAGGCCGACTGGCTCGTGTGCGAAAAGGAATGCATTCCAGAGTCCGGCAGCTTCAGCCTCGACCTGCCCATCGCGGCCACGCCGGTTGCGGCGGGAAGAGATGTCGCGGCGGCTTTCGCGGCGACCGACGAGCGCCTGCCGGTGGCGAGCCGGTGGACGGCCGGCCTGACGGAAGAAGGGCCGGCGCTTGCATTGACCGTCGAAGGCGAAGGGTTGTCGCGGGCATCGGTGCAATCGGCGTTTTTCTATCCCGAAGAATGGGGCGTGATCACGCATGCCGCCGAACAGCGGCTCGATGTGGAAGACGGCAGGCTGAGCCTCGCCATGGAAAGGGGCATGACATTCAGCCCGCAGATCAACGTGGCCGGCCTCCTCGCCGTCACGGACGGCGGCGGACAGACGCGCTGGTTCGAGGTGACGCCCGCTGTGGGAAGCGCGGCCGGTGCGTCGGGCCCCGGCGTCTCCGGCATCGGCGCTGTCGCCGGCGGCATGGAGAACCTGCCGCTGTGGCAAGCGGCGGTCTTCGCCTTTGTCGGCGGGTTGATCCTCAATCTCATGCCCTGCGTGTTTCCGGTGCTCGCCATCAAGGCCACTTCGGTCGCCAGGCTTTCGGGCGGTGCGTTGCGCAATGCGACGACGGCCGGGGGCGCGGAGCCCTTCAGCAGCGCAAAGCTCGCCGCCCTGCGCGAGGAGGGAAAACCGGTATTCGTAAACATGACGGCGGCGTGGTGCATCACCTGCCTCGTCAACGAACGCACCACGCTGTCGACCGCCACCGTCAGGGAGGCGTTCGACAGGCACGACATCGCTTATCTCAAGGGCGACTGGACCAATCACGACCCCGAGATCACGGCCTTCCTGCGCAGCTTCAACCGCGACGGCCTGCCCTTCTACGCCTTTTATCCCGGAAGCGGCGGGGAGCCTGTCGTATTGCCCCCGGTGCTGACGGAAGCGACCGTCGTGGAAGAAATCCGGCGAACGGTCATGAACTGACCCTCACCCCCAAACGGAGACTTGCTTCATGAACAACAAGCCTTCCCTTCTCCCCCCGATGACGATCGACCGCCGCAGCATGCTGGTCGGCGCCGCGGCCGGTTTCGGCGCGCTTGCCGCCGGCGGCGCCGCGCTGCTGCGCAGCGGGCCGGCGCTCGCCGCCCCGCAGGTCGGCCAGCCGGCGCCCGCCTTCAGCGCGACCGACACCACCGGCGTCACGCGCGATCTGGAGAGCCTGAAAGGCAAGATCGTCGTGCTGGAGTGGACGAACCACGACTGCCCCTTCGTGCGCAAGCACTACAATTCCGCCAGTATCCCGAATTTGCAGAAGGAAGTGACGGCCGCCGGCGCCATCTGGCTGTCCGTCATTTCCTCCGCGCCAGGCGAGCAGGGACATGTCGACGCCGCCCAGGCCAACGAACTGACCACCAGCCGCAACGCCGCGCCGACCGGCATCATCCTCGACCCGGAAGGAACCATCGGGCGCGCCTACACCGCGCAGACGACGCCGCACATGTATGTCATCGATGCGGAAGGCGTCCTGCGCTACCAGGGCGGCATCGACAGCATCGCCTCCACCCGGATCGAGGACATCGAGAAGGCGCAGCCCTATTTCCGCAACGCCTTTCTCGCGGTCAGCGAGGGCAAGCCGGTTCCGCAGGCCGTCACGCGGCCCTATGGATGCACCGTGAAATACTCGGGCGCGTGAACGACCGGACAGGCAGGCCGACGCCGGGCGTCGTCCCGCCTGATGCGGTGCTCTGGAACATGTCCTGTTCAGATTGAAACAGGACATATCCTGGATGCCCGCTTTTGAGCGGTTTCTTGCCGATTACATGATTTCATTTAATCGGAAAGCCCGCCAACCGGCTCCGGCGCTCGGAACTGACGCGACTTGAGGGAGACGCCCGCGGCGCGCTGCATTTCCGACGGGCCGGCGGATTTTCGCCCTCGGATCTTCATCATTACCCTCTGATCGGCCCGACCATTGAGATCGAATATTCGGCCGGCAAGCGCTGCGCACGCCCGGCCATGCCCGTTTACCGCCGGAGAACGCCTGAAGCCGCAAGACAAAGACATCCCGGCGACCGACGAAAGCGTGTTTGCGCGTATCGGTCGTCGTCCCTTCCCTCACAGACTGTCGACCACGCCGCCATCGACGCGCAGCGCAGCGCCGGTGGTGGCGGAAGCCTGCGGCGAGCAGACATAGACGACCATATTGGCGACCTCCTCGACGGTCGCCGCGCGGCGGATGATCGAGGAAGGCCGGTTGGCGAGCACGAATTCGGCGGCAAGGGTCTCGAGCGGCTTGCCGGTCTTTTCAGCCTCGTCCTTCAGCATGTCGGCCAGCCCGTCCGAAAGAGTCGGCCCCGGCAGGACGGAATTGACGGTCACGCCGGTGCCCGCCATGCGCTTGGCCAGCCCGCGCGCGATCGACAGCAAGGCCGTCTTGCTGAAGCCGTAGTGGATCATGTCCGCCGGGATATTCAGGGCCGATTCCGAGGAAATGAACACGACACGGCCCCAGCCGTTGCGCGCCATGCCCGGCAGCCAGGCGCGCGACAGACGCACGCCCGACAGGACGTTCACCTCGAAGAAGCGCGTCCATTCGACGTCAGGGGTTTCGAAGAAGTCCTGCGGCCCGTAGATGCCGAGATTGTTCACGAGAATGTCGCACGCCGGATGCGCCGCGGCCAGAGCAGCACAGCCCTCGGCCGTACCGAGATCCGCCGCAAATCCGACGACCGTCGCATCGGGCGTCTCGGTCGCGATAGCCGCAACCGCCCGGTCGACAGCCGCCTGGCCGCGCCCGTTGACGACCACCCGTGCGCCGCTCATCGCCAGCCCGCGGGCGATGGCGAGGCCGATGCCCGCCGTGGAGCCCGTGACGATGGCCACTTTATCGGAAAGATCGATCTTCATGTCTTTTCTCCTTGCCGGCCACACGACGCGGCCGCCGCCATCGAAATCGCGAGCCGTCCCCGGAAACGAAGCCGCTCCCGTCAAGGCAAACAGGCGCTCTCATGCCGTTGTTCCATATCTCCGCGCTTTTACCACCCTTATTTAACCGTTACAGCCCGTTCGGATAAGCATCGATCTGCATAAGCCAGCTTTCGCCGCAGAGGCTGTCAGCGCCCGTCAGGCGTTGTCGTACCGATCCACTTGCCCTTGACCTGCTCGAAATGGCGCCGGGCGTCATACCGTGCGACCTTGAGAGCGAGCCCCTCCGCCGACAACCGGCCGATGGCGTTCAGCACCTCGTAGGAAGCGACGATGCGGTCGCGCTGCGCCGTCACCAGCGACACGCGCGAGCTCAGCAGCGTCTGCTGCGCATTCAGCACGTCGAGCGTGGTGCGCTGGCCGACCTTGGCTTCCTCGCGCGTGCCGGAGAGGGCGATTTCGTTGGCCGCGACCGCGGCCTGCGCCGCCGCGATACGTTGCTTTGCCGCCTCCAGGTTCGCCCAGGCGGACACAACGGCCTGTTGCACCTGATCGCGCGTGATATCCACCTGTAGCCGCTGCTGCCCGGCCTGCTGTTTAGCCTGCCGCGTCTGGGAATAGACGAGGCCGCCTTCGTAGATCGGAACGCGCAACTGGGCTACGATGGTGCCGGATGTCACCACACTGTCGCGCGTGCTGGAAGAGTCGAAACTGCGCGTCAGGCCGGCGCTGACGCCGAGTTGCGGATAGAGCGCACTCTCGACGACCTTGACCTGGAACTCGGCCACATCCACACCGTGCAAAGCGGCGATGATGGCCGGATGCTCGGCAAGGCCGATGCGGATCGCCTGTTCGAGAGATTTCGGCAGATGACGCTCCGCAGAAGTGCCCGGTCCCAGTTTGCGCGGCGTCTCGCCGATATATTGCCGATAGATGGCGATGCTTGTGCGCAGGTTTGCCTCGGCGACAGTCTGATCCGCGCGGCTGCTGGCGAGCTGTGCTTCCGCCTGGGCTACGTCGGTGCGCGTCACTTCGCCGACGCCGAAGCGATCCTCCGTCTGCCGGAGTTGCTCCTCGAGCACCTCGACGTTGTTGCGCTGGAGGTTGAGAACCGCGGTGTCGCGCAAGACATTCATGTAAGCGGCGACGCCGTTCAGGAGGACGCTCTGCTCCGTATTGCGCAGTTGCTCGCGTCCCCCGAGCACCTGGGATTCGGCCGCTCGCACCGAATTGCGGGTCCTGTTGCCGTCGAAGATGTTCTGGTCGATCTGGATGCCGAACGAACTTGGATAGAGGGTTTCCGTCGAACGAGAACCGGGATATCTGGTGTCCGTACGCGCCACCGACGCAGTACCGGAAGCGTTGACGGTCGGCCGATAACCTGCAAGCGCCTGCGGCAGGTTCTCATCGGTGACGCGCAGGGTCGCGCGTTGCGCGTTGAGAGTCGGATTGGCCGCGTAGGCCTTCGCCAGCGCGCCGAGCATCGTTTCCGCGTGCGCGGGCGCCGACAGGGTTGTCGCCATCAGGAAGAAGCTGCCGAACATCGCGGCGCGGGATGCTCTGATTTTTCGTTGCACGTTCATCTTCCCGACCTGCCCGATGGTTGAAACTCCCGAACTCCGTCATTCCGGCCATCCGCGCATTCCGGGCCGTCATGGCACCTGCCCGAGGGCGTCAGGTGCCGTCTGCGAGGCAGGCCGGGCGGAAACGCACACCACGCAGCCGAAAGTCCGTGGGAGAATCGGGACATGAGGAATCCTCAATCAAGGTTCCTGTTTTTTAATATACACACGACACGTTTGTAAATGAATTTCGCGCAAGCCCCCGACTGCACGCCATGCATGGCGTCGACACGGGCATCGAGCTGCGGCCGGTTGCGGATGCGCCTCGGCTGCTACGGCGCTTCGATATCAGAGAGATGCGCTACTTTTGCGCCCAGAAGGACAGGATCATCTTGATGAATGCCTGCCCTTCCGGCACCAACTGGCCGCGCCCCTTGCCCAGCGCCCACTCCCCCACGAGACCGGAAAGGGTGGCGTTCAGCGCCACGGCGGCAGTCCGGGGCGTCCACGGCGGCGGCAGGCCGGTATCGTGCTCGGCGGCCTGGAAGATCTGGACGAGGAGCTTGTACATCTCCTCGCGGAAGGTGCTGCCGCCCTCCTCGGCGTTGTCGGCCAAGGTGATATCGAGCCGCATCATGCCGCGCAGCAGCCCCTGTCGGCGAGGGTCGGTCTGCAACTGCTCGAACATTTTCGCAATGAGATCGCCAAGTTTTTCAAGCGAGGCGGAATCAGGATGTTCCGAGAGTTCCCGCGCGAGTTTTCGGAACGGCTCCTGGGCATTGTCCCGAAGGGCGAAGAGCAGCCCCTGCTTGTTCTTGAAGTGCCAGTGAACCGCGCCACGCGTCACGCCCGCCGCAGCGGCGATTTCTTCGAGGCTGACCTTGTCGAATCCCTTGTCGAGAAATAAACTCTCCGCTGCCTCCAGGATCTGACGTCCCGTTTCGGCCGCTTGTTCCTTGGTTCGCCTCATTGCCCTGCCTTATGCCATCCACTCGATCAAACATACGGTATGTTTCTATCATCGCAATGGCAACTTGGCAAACAACCCTCTCCGGACAATCGTCGGAAACGGCCCTGCATATTGTCGCGAATCTTCGGCGCAACCGTAATTTCGGGATTTTGACATGTCGCGATCGCCCCTCGGCGTGCCGGGGATGTCGCCTTCCGGGGCGTTTCCTTGTCGGATCTAGACCAGTTTGCGTTCAAGTCGATTGATCGATTTGAACGCAAGTTGCGGTAAAATATAAAATCTGGAGCGGCGTGACGATTCCGCTTGAATGCACGCCACTCTAGAGCATTCCGGTGTTTCAACAAAACGCCGAAATGCTCTATATTATTGACTTGACGCGCTTTCTTCACGCAAAGCGGTATCCTCTTTGCGTGAAAACGCTCCAAGCTTCAGCGGGATCAGAAGGTGTCGAACTTATAGTTGAGACCAGCGCGGATAACCGCGAACTCGGTATCCTCGCGCTTGTTGTAGACCGTCGGCGCATAGAATTTCCGATCTTCCTTGCCGAGATTGACATAAAGACCCTCGACGCGCGCCGTGATGTTGTTGGTGAAGGCATATTCGACGCCGGCGCCGAGCGTCCAGCCGGTGCGGGTATCGTCGTCCTGGGAGTAATAGGCGCCATTGTAGACGAAGCCGTTGCTGTCGCCGCCGCCGCCATAGGCGAAGCCGCCCGTGCCGTAGACGAGTACGCGGTCGAAAGCCACGCCGAGGCGGGCGCGAACGGTGCCGAACCACTCGATGCCGTGCGAGGAAGAACCAGAACCGGAATAGCTCCAGGCGTTGTTATCGCCCTTCAGATCGGCGTAGTTGATATCCGCCTCGAGACCGACGACGAACCGGTTGATCTGGTAATTGTAACCGACCTGGCCGCCGCCGGTGAAGCCGCCGTCGTCGTTGCCCGACTTGTAGTAGCCGCCGTTGACATAGACGTCGTTGTCTTCATTCGTGTTCCACGCGTAACCCGCGTTGACGCCGACATAAAAGCCGGTCCAGGTGAACGCCGGCGCATACGCGACCGGAGCGACCGGCGCGACCTGTCGGGCGGGCAGATCGGCGGCGGAGGCGGCGCCCGACGCGGCAATGCCGACAACGGTGGCGCCTGCGAGAAGAACTTTTCTTATATCAATAATCCGCTTCATGACTTTCTCCTGAGCCGGTGAAATCGGTCCGGCGGCTGCAAGATCCGTTCGAGATTGCCCCTGCATTGCCACGCGCCGAGCGAGGCGCGAGGGGTCTCGTGAATGCCGATTTACAAACGTTGTGATTGTATATATAAAGATCGCGAAATGTCAATCGAGGAACCTCCATGCCCAAATCCTTCCACGGACTCGTGGCCTCCTGCTGTCTGATCGCGCTCTCCGCCCCCGCCCTGGCCCAGATGCCCGGCGGGGGAGGTCCACCGGCTGTCGGCGTCGTCACGGTCCGGGAAACCGACATGACCGAGACGACGGAGTTCAACGGCCGCGTCGAGGCTATCGACCGGGTCAACATCGTCGCCCGCGTATCCGCTTTTCTTGAGGAGCAACTGTTCGTCGAGGGCGCCGATGTGAAGAAGGGCGATCTTCTCTTCCGGCTGGAGCGTCCGCCCTATGAGGCGGATGTGGAGGCGAAGGAAGCAGCGGTGGCTCAGGCGCAGGCGCAACACGAGAATGCCAATACCGCCTTCGATCGCGCCGAGCAGTTGCGCAGATCGGGCTCGGGATCGCAAAGCGCGCTGGACAATGCGCTCGCGGCGCGGAGAACCGCCGCCGCGCAGGTTCGTTCCGCCGAGGCGGCGCTGCACGTATCGCAGATCAACCTCGACTACACCGAGATCCGCTCGCCGATCGACGGCCGCATCGGCCGCGCCTCCGTGACCGTCGGCAACGTGGTCTCGGCAACGTCGGGACCGCTGGCGACGGTGGTCAGCCAGGACCCGATGCATGTCACCTTCCCGGTGCCCACACGCCGGCTGATCGAACTACAGCAGAAATACGCCGCCGAAGGCGGCACCGGCAAGGCGCTGCGGATACGGCTGCGCCTCCCGGACGGACGCGTCTACGATCAGGTCGGCACGCTCGGTTTCGTGGACGTGAGCGTTGCCTCCGCGACCGACTCGATCACATTGCGCGGGTCGATCCCGAACCCCGCCCGCGAGAACGGCCGGCGCGAGCTGTTCAACGACGAGTTCGTGCGCGTCATTCTCGAAGCCGTCACTCCGCAGAAGGTGCTGGCGATCCCGCGCGCCGCGGTGCTGATCGACCAGCAGGGCGATTATGTCTACGTCGTCAACAAGGAGAATGTCGCCGGGGTGCGGCGGATCAGGCTCGGCCAGTCGAGCGCCGGCACGGCAACCGTCGTGGAGGGGCTCGCCGCCGGTGACACGATCATCGTCGAGGGTGTCCAGCGCGTGCGGCCGCAGGCGCCGGTCACACCGCAGCCGCTTCCCGCCCGGCAGGCGGCGCGAGGCTGACGACCATGATCTCAAACGTCTTCATCGACCGGCCGCGGCTGGCCATCGTCATCGCCATCGTCATCACCATCGCCGGCGCGCTGGCCCTCACCAGCCTGCCGGTGTCGCAGTTGCCCGATATCGTGCCGCCGCAAGTTTCCGTGACCGCGAACTATCCCGGCGCCTCGGCGGAAGTGCTGGAAGCCACCGTCGCGCAACCGATCGAGTCGAAGGTCATCGGCGTCGACAAGGCGCTCTACATGAAGAGCACCAGCGGCAACGACGGCACCTATACGCTCACCGTCAGCTTCGCGCTCGGTTCGGATGCCGACATAAACACCGTCAACGTCAACAACCGCGTGCAGACGGCCCTGTCCCAATTGCCGGCCGAGGTCCAGGCGCTCGGCGTCACGGTGCAGAAGAAATCGTCCTCCATTTTGCAGTTCATCACGCTGAGCAGCCCGGACGAGCGATACGATCCGCTGTTCATGACGAACTATGCGACGATCAACGTGCTTGACGAGCTGGCGCGCACGCCGGGCGTGGGCTCGGCGTCGCTGTTCGGCCGCATGAACTACTCGATGCGCGTCTGGTTCGATATCGAGCGCCTGTCGAGCCTGGGCATGGTGCCTTCGGACGTGATCAGGGCCATCTCCGCCCAGAACGTCCAGGCGCCCGTGGGCCGCATCGGCGCGCGTCCCGTTCCCGACGACCAGCAGTTCCAGTTCAACGTGCAGACGCAGGGACGCCTGACCACGCCCGAGGAGTTCGGCAACGTCGTGTTGCGCGCCAACCCGGACGGCTCCGTGCTCAAGGTCAGGGATGTCGCCCGCGTCGAGCTGGGCGCCCAGAACGACGATTCACTGAACCGGCTCAACGGCAATCCGTCCGTCGCCATCGGCATGTACCTGTCGCCGGGCGCCAATGCGCTGAACGTCTCCAGCGCCGTGACGGCGAAGATCGAGCAGCTTCAGGCCCGCATGCCGGAGGGGCTGAAGGCGCAGATCATGTATGACTCGACCGACTTCGTGTACGACACGATCGAGGCGGTCATCCATACGCTGATCGAAGCCTTCGTTCTCGTCGCCATCGTCGTCTTCGTCTTTCTCGGCAACCTGCGCGCCACGCTCATCCCGATCATCGCCGTTCCGGTTTCGATCATCGGCACCTTTGCGGCGCTGCTGGTGCTGGGTTATTCCGCCAACACCGTCTCGCTGCTGGCCCTGGTGCTCGCCATCGGCATCGTGGTCGACGACGCCATCGTCGTGGTGGAAAACGTCGAGCGCGTGATGGAGGAAGAGCCGGATCTGTCGCCCGCCGACGCCACCAAGAAGGCGATGGCGCAGGTGACGGCCCCGATCATTGCCATCACGCTCGTCCTGCTGTCGGTCTTCGTGCCGATCGGCTTCATCCCCGGCATCTCGGGCGAGCTCTTCCGGCAGTTTGCCGTGACGATCAGCGTCGCCATGCTGATCTCCGCGCTCAACGCGCTCACGCTGTCGCCGGCCCTGTGCGCCGTTTTCCTGCGCCACACCGGCGAGAAGCGCGGCATCATGGGCTGGATCAGCCGGCGCATCGACGGCGTGCGCGACGGCTACGCCTGGATCGTGCGCAAGACCCTGCGGCTTTCGGTGCTGTCGCTCGTCATCGTGGGCATCTGCGCCTTCGGCATCTTCAGCCTGTCGAAGCTCACGCCTTCGGGCTTTTTGCCGGAGGAGGATCAGGGAGCGTTCTTCGTCAACGTGCAGTTGCCCGACGGGGCGTCGGTCGCCCGGACCAGCGAGACGGTGCGGCAGGTGGAGGAACTGCTGAAGGGCCTGCCGCAGGTCGAGAACGTCACTTCGGTGATCGGCTTCTCGTTGCTCGACAGCTACTCGGCCAGCAACAACGCCTTCATGATCGTGCAGTTGAAGCCCTTCGAGGACCGCGAGGCGGCTGCCGACAAGGTGCAGGTCATCATCGGTCAGGTGTTCGGCGGCGTGCAGCAGATCCGCTCGGCCATGATCCTGCCGTTCAACCTGCCGCCGGTCATCGGTCTGTCCACGAGCGGCGGCTTCGAGGTCATGGTGGAATCCCTCGAGGGCGCCGATCCCGCGACGATGGGCGGCGTTGTCAACGCAGTCGTCGGCGCGGCCAACCAGCATCCGTCGCTGAGCCGCGTCTTCACGACCTATGCCGCGAACGCGCCGTCGCTCTATCTCGACATAGACCGTGAGAAGGCGCAGGCGCTGGGCGTCGGCATCAGCGACATCTTCTCCGCGCTGCAAACGACGCTCGGCGGGTCCTACGTCAACAACTTCAACCTGTTCGGGCGCACCTGGCAGGTCAACGTGCAGGGCGAGGTCGACAACCGCCGCGACATCCCCGCCCTGTGGGACATCTACGTTCGCAGCGCCGGCAACGAGATGGTTCCGTTGCAGGCCATCGCCGAACTCAAGACCGTCGTCGGCCCGTCCGTCATCACGCGCTACAACAACTATCGCGCCGTGACCATCAACGGCTCGCCCGCGCCGGGCGTGTCGTCCGGCGACGCCATGGATGCTTTCGAGACGGTCGTCAACGGCGTGCTGCCGGCGGGCTACGCGCTCGAATGGACGGGCACGTCCTATCAGGAGCGGCAGGCAGGCGGACAGACGGGCATCATCCTCGGATTGGCGCTGCTGTTCGCCTATCTCTTCCTCGTCGCCCTCTACGAGAGCTGGACCATTCCCGTTCCGGTCCTGCTCTCGGTCGTGGTCGCCGTGCTCGGCGCCTTCGGGGCCGTCGTCGCCTGGGGCCTGACGCTCGACCTTTACGGCCAGATCGGCCTCGTGGTCCTGATCGCGCTCGCGGCGAAGAACGGCATCCTGATCGTCGAGTTCGCCAAGGAGCAGCGGGAGAACGGGCTCGGCATTCGCGAGGCTGCCGAAATCGGGGCGAAGCTGCGCTTTCGCGCGGTGATGATGACCTCCTTCGCCTTCATCCTCGGCCTCGTGCCGCTCGTGTGGGCGAACGGTGCCTCCATGATGGCGCGCCAGAACGTCAGTTCGCCGGTCTTCATGGGCATGATCGCGGCGAGCAGCCTCGGCATCATCCTGATCCCCATGCTTTACGTCACCTTCCAGACGGTCCGCGAGAAGATCAAGGGCCTGTTCGGCAAGGGCGCATCAGGAAAAAGCGGGCATGCCACTTCCTCACCGGCGCATCGCGGGTGAGGGAAAGAACGATGTCCGGCCGCATCCCCCCGGTCGCCGGACATCGCCGGGACGCGCATCCAGGACCCTGCGCGTCCCGGACCTCCTTTCCGGCGCCTGCGCACGGCGATTGAGTCATGGCGGCGGCCCTCTTGCACAAGAGACATCATCCTGGACAGACGCCGACCGTCGATCGGTGGAGATTGATCATGGTCATTGATCATGGTCATGGAGAGGCGTTCGTGCTCACATCGTCGAACAAAGCGGCAGGACGGTGCGGCGTGTCCATCCGGCGCATGACGGAGAAAGCCGAAGGCCGTTACGGGACGGAAAAAGGACGAAATCGCCATGACGACGCAAGAGATCGATTACCTGCTGCTGGGTGGAGGCGCGGCCTCGGCGATAGCCGCCACGACGTTGCGGCTGGAACATGCCGCGGGGTCGATTCTCATTCTTTCAGCCGACAATCATCCGCCTTATCTTCGGCCGGCGCTGTCGAAGCAGTTGCTGCTGGGCATATCGTCGGAAGAGCAGATCCTGCTGCACCCGGAAAGCTTCTATCAGGAGCAGGATATCGGGCTGGCACTGCAATCGCCGGTATCCTCCGTCGATCCGGCGGCGCGGCTGGTGACGACGACGAAGGGCGAGCGCTACCGCTACGGACAGTTGCTGATCGCGACCGGCGTCAGGCCGAAACGCCTCGCCTTGCCGGGTGCCGACCTGCCGGGCGCCGACCTGCCGGGCGTTCACTACCTGCGGAGCATCGACGACTGCAAGCTGCTCCGCCGTGAGGTCGAGGCCGGAGCACGGCGGGCCGTGGTGCTCGGCGCAAGCTTCCTCGGCATGGAGATCGCCACCGCGCTGATCGCTCTCGGGCTCGACGTCACCCTTGTCGAACGGGAAGATCATGTCCTGCCCTATGTCCATGCGCCGGAGATATCGGACTATTTCCGACGCCATGCCGAAGAACACGGCGCCACCGTCATACTGTCGGACGTCCTCGCCGCGATCCACGGATCCCACAGGCTCAGCGGCATTGAAACGGCTTCCGGGCGTCACCTCCCCTGCGATCTTCTTTTCGTCGGCATCGGTGTCGAGCCCGCATCGGAGTTTCTTTCCGGCAGCGGCATCGCGCTTGACGACGATGGCCTCGTGCTTGTCGACGACCAGTTGAGAACCAGCGTTCCCGGCGTCTTCGCGGCGGGCGACATCACCCGTTTCCACGATCCCGTCTTCGCCCGCAGACGGCATATCGAGCATTGGGACAATGCCGTGAAACAGGGCAGGCTCGCCGCCCGCAACATGCTCGGCCAGCGCCGGCGCTACGACGAGGTGTCCTATTTCTTCTGCGACATCGGCGATATCAGCTTCAATGTTCTCGGCGCGCCCGAAGAGGCCGACGAGCGGATAGCGCGCGGCTCCCTGGCGGATGGAGGGCTTGCCCTGTTCTATCTCAAGGACGATGTGAGCCGCGCCCTGTTCTCGGCCGGGCGGCCGGCGGAGGAAACCCGCGGCGCGGAGGGACTGATCCGCTACCGCGTCAACCTGCGCGACGTGAAGCATCGGCTGCCGGATGCGCGCTTCTCGCTTCACGACATTCCGGCCCAGACGGTGCTCGTCCTTCAGGGAGGCGGCGCGATGGGCGCGTTCGAATGCGGCGTGGTCAAGGCGCTTGAGGAAAAGCGCCTCTACCCCGATATCGTCGCCGGCATTTCGATCGGCGCATTCAACGGCGCCGTCATCGCCGGAAATCCCCGGTGCGCGACGGAGGCGCTGCAATCGTTCTGGTCGGAGCTTGCGATACCGACCCTGCCGATGCTCGGGGATGATCTGGCCCGCGCGATTGCGGCCATGCAGATCCTCACGTTCGGCGTGCCCAATTTCTTCACGCCGCGATGGTTGCAGGCGCTGACCTCGCCCATGCAGCCGACAAACTGGACGAGTTTCTACGACGTCGCCCCGATGAAGGCGCTGCTTGCCCGCTATGTCGACTTCGGCAAGCTGAAGACGAGCCCGGTGCGGCTGCTGGTGGGCGCGGTCAATGTGGAATCCGGCGAACTGGAGATATTCGACAGCTACGTCGACGATCTGACGCCCGATCACGTGCTGGCCAGCGGCAGCCTTCCGCCCGGCTTCTCATGGACGGAAATCGGCGACGAGGCCTACTGGGACGGGGGCATCGTCAGCAATTCGCCGCTCGACATCGTCATCGAACGCTGCGGCCCGGACGGCAAGCGGGTCTTCATCGTCGATCTCTTCGCCAACCGGCGTCAGCGCCCGAACAATCTCATGGACGTCATGGCCCGGCGCGACGAGATCGTCTATTCGGAGCGCGTCCGCAGCGACCTCAGGGTTCGCGAACTGACCGGGGCCTACCGGAGATTGATCGGCGGCATTTTCGATCTGATCGATCCCGAGATTCAGGCCAGAATCCGCCAGCGGCCCCTCTACATCCAGTTGATGGGCGACGGCGCCGGCACCAACATCACCCGCTTCATCCGCCAGGGGCAACCGGGTGAGCCGTCATCGCGCGACTACGACTTCTCGGATATCGCCATACGCGCCAATCAGGAACAGGGTTACGCGCTCGCCATGGCAACGCTTGAAGCGGCCGGCGGCAAGGAACCTCGCTCACCCGCATGATGAGACGATCTTCCTCGCTTACGATTATCGCGATAATCCTCATGACGGGTCATCGTGCCGCGCGTGAATGCATTCGAACATCGTCCGGCAGCGCCTCGACCGGATGGCGCAGCCGCCGGGCCCGGGCTTCATGACTGCGCGAAGGTGGCGGCGTTGCGCGCTTCGCGACCGCAGGTGCCGGACATGCCGCAGCACCCCGGAGTTATTCAGCTTTTCGATTCAATCAGAACGAAAAAATCTAAAGCGTTTTCACGCAAAGCGGATACCGCTTTGCGTAAAGAAAACGCGTCAAGTCAATAAGATAGAGCATTTCTGCGTTTCAACGAAACGCCGAAATGCTCTAAAGCGCGTTGAGCTGAGCGACGGGCCGGTCGAGGTGCTGGCGCATGATGCGGGCGATGTCGCTCACGGCGTCGTCCTTGAGGCCGCCGATGGGAGCCAGCACGGATACGGCCGCCTCGCAGTTGAACAGCAATTCGGAATGCGCCGGCACGGAGAGCGTCAGGTTGGCGATGTCCATGGCGTCGCGCCGGCCGTAGACGAAGCCGTCCCGATGGAACTGCGCTATCTCCGCGCGGATCACGGCGGGGTCCACGCTCCAGACGCCATAGCGCGGCTCGTTGAGCTTCAGGGCGCGTTCGCAGGCTTCCGGCGGCATCATGGCCAGCAACACCACGCCGGCAAGGCCGACGCCGAGCGGCAGGCGCCCGCCGACGCCCTGGATGAGGGATTGCGCCGTGATCACACCCGTCTGGAAATCGAGGCAGACGGTATCGAGCCCCGCCCGCACCATCAGAAAGCTGGAGAGCCCCGTTTCGGCGGTGATCGACATCAGCGCGGGCCGGAAGACCGTCACCAGATCGTTGATGGACGGCGTGCGATGGGCAAGCGCATAGATGGCCGGGCCGAGCCGGTAGTTGCCGCGTCTGCCGGTCTGGTCCACGAGGCCGTATTCCGCCAGGGAGACGAGCGCGCGATGCACGGCGGACTTGGCGTCTCCCGTCGCTTCCGCGAGACTGGCGAGGCTCATGCCCGCCGTGCCCGCACCGCCGAGGGTAATCAGGATCTCAGCGGCGCGCTGAACATTGGATGACGCCTTCTTGTTCATGACAGCACGGACCCGCGATACAGTCGCTACGGACAAGTCTTTGAAAAAAAGGGCGGAAGACCGCCCTTTTTTTTCTCATGTGACGCGTTCGGCGGCGTGTGTCAATCGCGGCAGGGGAGAAGACGCCGACGCCAAAGCATTTCGACATTCATTGAAACGTCGAAATGCTTCAGGATTTTGATTTTACGCGTTTTCTTCACGCAAAGCGGCATCCGCTTTGCGTGAAAACGCTTCAGGCGGCGAAGCGGCCCTCGCGGATATCGCGCTTGCGCGTCTCAGGATCCCGCCGGCCGGCCGGGCCGTATCCGCCCGCCCCCGGCGTGACGATCTCGAGCAGATCGCCGGGCTTCAGGTCGGCGGAACCGTTCTCGAAGGCCCCGCGGTCGCCGTTGAGCGTGAAGTAACCGGAGGCGCCGCCGCCGCCGCCGTCCAGCCCCCACGGGCGCGAGACGAGGCGCGAGCCCATTACCTGAACGCGGCATTCCGCCTCGGCCCTGTAGACGCGCCGCAGGCCGAGGCCGCCGACGAAGGCGCCCTCGCCGCCGGAGCCGTCCACAAGCTCGTAGCGCATGAGCGTGATCGGGTATTCGGTCTCCATGGCCTCGACGGGCAGGTTCGAGGTGTTGGTCATGTGGACATGAACGCCGTCGAGGCCATCCTTGTTGAAACGCGCGCCGTTGCCGCCGCCGATCGTCTCCAGGTAGACCCAGAGCGACTTGTCCTCGCGGCGGCCGTCGAAGCTCGCGACCGCGACAGAGCCGTTGGCCGCGGCCGTCACCCGGTGAGGGACGACCTGCGCGAACGCGCCATGGATCAGGTCGACGACGCGCTGGCAGGCGGTGATGCGGCCATCGACCGCCGCCGGATGCGCACAACACAGGATCGTGCCTTCCTCAGCCGTGACGTGGATGGGCCGCGCCAGCCCGGCATTCGGCAGGATGGTGGGATCGACGACCGTCTTGACCGCATAATACACGGTGGCGAGCAACGCGGTGTACACGACGTTGAGGCCGGCGCGCACCTGCGGAGGACTCACGAAGTCGAGATGAACCTCGTCGCCCTTCACCTCGATCGTCACGGAAAACGCCAGCGGCACGGCCAGAGATTCGCTGTCGAATGTATCGCTGAAGCGATAGACGCCATCGGGAATCGCGCTGATGCCGGCGCGCATCTTGCGTTCGGCGTAGTCCATGAGCTCGGAGCCGGCCGCCAGCACGGTGCCGGTGCCGTATTTCGCGCACAGTTCCGCCATGCGGGTCACGCCGAGGCGATTGGCCGCCGTCTGCGCCCGCAGGTCCGAGATGCGCTCCGCCGGCACCTGGCAGTTCAGCAGGAACAGGCGCTGCACGTCCTCCTGCAACACGCCCTTGTCGTAGAGGCGGACGGGCGGGATGCGCAGGCCTTCCTGATAGATGTGCGCGTGTCCGCGATCGGCGAAGTCCGAATGGTGCGCGGTGTTGATGGCCCAGGCGACCAGTTCGCCGTCCGCGAAGATCGGTTCCGCCACCACGATGTCCGGCAGGTGCGTGCCGCCGCCCTCATAGGCGTCGTTGCCCATGAAGATATCGCCCGGAGCGATGTTCTCCGGCCCGTAATGCTTCAGCAGGTGGGGGATGAAATCGATGAAGCTGCCGAGGTGCATGGGAATGTGCTCGGCCTGGCACAGCATCAGCCCCTGCGCGTCGAACAGCGCGGTCGAACAATCGCGCCGTTCCTTGATGTTGGTGGAGTAGCTGGCGCGCACCAGCGCCTCGCCCATCTCTTCCACGATCGAGGCGAAGGCCGAACCGATCACCTCGATGGTGATCGGATTGAGGCGGCTTGCCGGGGCGACCTCGGCTTTCGGCGAGGACTGTTGCATTACCGGGACTCCAGAATGAGGTTCAGATAAGGATCGACGATGGCGACGAGCCCCGGAGGCAGAACGGTCGTGGTGTCCATCTGGTCGATGATGGCCGGGCCTTCGATCCGGTTGCCGGGGCGCAGCAGGTCGCGGTTGTAGAGCGTGGCCGGGATGAAGCCGCCGGCCTCCACCATCCAGACATCCCGCTTGCCCGTGACGGCGGCGCCGGCATCCGGGCCGGCATCCTCCTGCGGCGGGAACGCGGCCTTGTCGACGAGCCCGATCGCCGACAGACGGAAGGTGACGAACTGGATCGGCTCGTTCTCCGCGACGAACCCGTAGAGCTGGCGGTGGGCGTCGAGAAAACCCTGCCGCAGGGCATCGAGACTGGCCTGCGTCACCGGCCCCTCGGGGAGTGCGACCGGAATCTCGTAATTCTGGCCGACATAGCGCACGTCCACGCTGCGCTCGATGCGCCGCGCTTCGGTCGCGATGCCTTCCTGACCGAACCAGGCATCGGCCTGCGCGGTCAGGGCCGCATACGTCTCCGCCACCGATTCGGGGGTGGCGTCGCCGTAGCGGATCATCTGCGTGGCCGAGAAATCTGTGCGCAGATCCGTCATCAGCAGGCCGAGCGCGCACAGCACGCCCGGCGTGCGGGGAACGAGGATGCGCTTCATGCCCAGTTCGCGCGCCAGGCGCGCGGCGTGCACCGGACCTGCGCCGCCGAAGGCGACGAGGGCGTAATCGCGCGGGTCGTAGCCGCGCTGCACCGAGATGACGCGGATGGCCTTGGCCATGTTGGCGGTCACGATGTCGAGAATGCCGCTCGCGGTCTCCAGCACGCCCATGCCGAGCTTGTCCGCAAGCCGCGCGACGGCGGCGCGCGACAGCGACCGGTCGATCTTCATGCGGCCGTTGAGCAGATATTCGGGGTTCTGCGTCTGCAACAGCACGTTGGCGTCCGTCACGGTCGGCTCGTCGTTGCCGAGGCCGTAGCAGGCCGGCCCCGGATTGGCGCCGGCGCTGCGCGGACCGACCTTCAGATGGCCGCCGCTGTCGACATAAGCGATGGAGCCGCCCCCCGCACCCACGGTGTGGATGTCCAGCATGGGCGTCTTCAGGGGGTAGCCGTGCACCACGGCCTCGTTCACCACGCGGCAGCGGCCGCCGGTGAGCAGCGCCACGTCGGAGGAGGTGCCGCCCATGTCGAAGGTGATCAGGTCGTTGATGCCGGTCATGCGCCCGAGCGCCTGGGCCGCCACGACGCCGGTGGACGGGCCTGAGAGCACCGTGCGCACGGGCAGCTCCGCCGCCGTGTCGAAACCGATCACGCCGCCGTTCGACTGCGTCAACTGCGGCGCGACGGTGATGCCGAGGCCCGCGATCTTGCGCTTGAGCGCCTGCACGTAAACCTGCATCACCGGGCCGAGATAGGCGTTCACGACCGTGGTCGAAAGCCGTTCGAACTCGCGGAACTCGGGCGCGATGCGGTGCGAGACCGCCGCGAAGGCCTCCGGGAATTCCGCTGCCAGGATACGCGCCGCCGCTTCCTCGTGAGCCGCGTTGAGGAAGGAATAAAGGAAACAGACGGCGACCGAGCGCACGCCCTCTTGCTTGAGGCGGGCGACGGCGGCGCGGAAGGCTTCCTCGTCCAGCGCGGTCTCCACCTGTCCGTCGGCGAGGAGGCGCTCGGACACGCCGATGCGCAGGTCGCGCGTCACGAGCGTTTCGGGCTTGTCGGCCTGCAAGTCGTAGAGGTCCGGCCGCTTCTGCCGGCCGATCTCGAGCAGGTCGCGGAAACCTTCCGTCGTGATCAGGCCGGTTCGCACGCCCCTGCCCTGAATGAGCGCATTGGTGGCGACGGTCGTGCCATGGCCGAGGAACGAAACATCGGCGGCCGCGCCTTCGACGCGCTGCAACCCTTCCTCGACGCCCTGCGTGATTCCGCGCGACGGATCATCAGGTGTCGAGGACACTTTCCAGATCACCACCTCGCCCGTCGCGTCGTCGAATACGCAGACGTCGGTGAACGTTCCCCCGGAATCAACACCGATGCGCCATGCCATGAAACAGCTCCTTCACTGATCGGGACCCTTGCCGGGCCCCTTCCCGAACTGGTCATCAGCTAAGTCGAAGAGGTGGGAACTGTCAATTGAGTTCCGATAATCATATTAAAATTATTATTATATTCCATTTATCGGAATTTATGAGATGAAAAAGTTTCCTTCTGCCGCTTTCGGAGGCATCGGAAAATGCCCTTTATTCCTATATTTGGAATATATTCAAAAATGAAAACAGATAATCAGAATTGATTTGACGCTTCGCGAAATCGTACTTACTCTTTTCGGCGTGATGCGCGGGACCCGGGTCCTGAGGGACGGGCTGTGGCCCCGCACGGGATTTCCGCGCCGTCAGCGCGGCGCAAAACGCGTGCAGGAAGACAAGGTAAAACACAACACCACAGGGGAATCCGATAATGCTGAATCGCCGCATACTTCTGCAATCGCTCATGGCCGCCGCCATGGTAGCGCCCATGCCGTCCGGCCGGCTGCTCGCCCAGGGCGCAGGCAAGGGATCCGGCAAGAGATTGCGTATCGGTCTGTCGACCTATCCCGCGCATTTCCGCGCGTGGGTCAATGTCGGCTATGCCGGACATCTCGTGTCGGCCCTGCTGAACCGCAGCCTGCTGGCCTATGACACCGACGGCGCGCTGGTCGGCGAACTCGCCAGGAGCTGGGAGCGGGAGAGCGACCTGGTCTGGCGCTTCACGCTCGATGACGCGAAGTTCAACAACGGCCAGCCCGTGACCTCCGCGGATGTGAAGTGGACGCTGGAGAAGATCCTCGCGGAGGGCTCCGGCGCGCACATGCGTGAGCAGGCATTGCAGATCGACAGGATCGAGATCGTCGACGACCGCGTTTTCAAGGTGGCGACCAGGGAGCCCTCGGCGACGATTCCCGCCCTCATGGCCTATCCGTTCCTCGGCATCCTCGCCGCGGGCTCCACCGACGAGCAGGACCAGGGCATCGGCGCGGGGCCCTATGTGCTCACGGCGGCGGAGAAAGGGGTCGAGATTCTGCTCACCGCGTCCGAGCACTATTTCAGGGAAGGGCTGCCGACGTTGTCGGAGATCCACATCACGCCCTATGCCGACGAGAATCTGCGCGTGACCGCCCTGCGGGCGGGCGATGTGGACCTCATCGACTACGTGCCCTGGAACGCGATGAACGACATCGCGGCCACGCCCGGTCTCAAGCTGGACACGCAGGCCGCCGGCGCATTCATGTACCTGAGCTTCAACGGCTCGGGCGCCTTCGCCGATCCCAGGCTGCGGCAGGCGGTATCCTTCGCGCTGCGGCGCGAGGAATTCGTGCAGGCGGTGTTCTTTGGCCACGGCGCGCCGCTCGCGGGCGTGCCGAGACCGTCGGTCTCACCCTTCTTCGACAAGGAACTGGCGAACTTCTGGACCTATGATCCGAACAAGGCGAAAGCGCTGCTGAAGGAGGCGGGCCACGAGAACGGCCTGAAGGTCTCGCTTCTCTCGACATCGCAGTATACCATGCATCGCGATATCGCGGTCCTCGTGCAGAGCCAGCTTTCGGAGATCGGCATCGCCGTCGACCTCATCCTGCCCGACTGGGCGACGCGCGTGACGATGGGCATGCGCGGGCAAGGCGACTTCGCGGTTCAGGGCATCGGCATGGACAGCCTCGATCCCGACGCGACGAGTTCGCTCGTGGACCCCACGCGCGCGGCCCATTACAATTACAGCCGCGGCTTCGAGGTGCCCGGCCTGTCGGCCCTGCTGGCGCGCGGACGCTCGGAACTCGACGAGGCGAAGCGCGTCGCCATCTACGCGGAGGCGGACAGGCTCGCCTGCGAGTACGCCAGCTTCTGCGGCGTCTCCTACCGCGCCACCGGCTTCGCGCGCAGCAACAAGGTCGGCGGTCTCGAACTGCTGCCCGACCAGCTCTCGGTGTTCTCCGCCAACCTGTTCGACAGGCTGACGCTGTCCTGATCCCCGGCGGTGTATCCGGCAGGATGCGCCGCCGTCCGCCCTTCCCGTAAAAAGCCGCCGCGCGGGAGGCATCGCTCGCGTACCTCCCGAAGCGGATGCCGCCTGCCTCTCCCGAGGCCGTGGCGGGACAATACGCGGCAAGACAGTACATGGAGCCGTCCAAGCGCTTTCACGCGACGGCGAGGGTGCTCCGGAGCGCATTCCGATCGGACGGGATCGTTCGATCGACAAGAATTCGCTCGAAATCGAAGAATGAGAGAATGTCATCGTTTCGATGAAATGACGGCACGCTCTGGCGAGGTTCAAAATCGATGGCATGGTTCCTGCACCGTTTCCTGCTCAGCCTCGTGCTGCTCTGGGTCGTGACGACGCTGGTTTTCCTGTCGATCCACATGGTGCCAGGTGATCCGGTGGAGCTGTTGCTCTCGCAGGACGGCGGCACGCCCGACAGGGCCACTGTCGAGATGATCCGCAAGGATCTGGGGCTGGATCGACCGGTATACGTTCAATACGCCGACAAGATCGCCGGCATCGCGCGCTTCGACCTCGGGCGCTCGATCGTGGACGACAGCTCGATCGCCCAGGGCATCGGCCGGCGCCTGCCGCGCACGCTGGAGCTGATCGCGGCCGCGGCCGTACTCAGCCTGCTGATCGGCATTCCCTCCGGCGTCTATGCGGCGCTGCATCCCGGCCGGCTGTTCGACCGCGCCGCCTCCTACGCCAGCGGCTTCGCGCAGGGCGTGCCGGTATTCGTCGTGGGCACGCTGATGATCCTCGTATTCTCGCAGTTGCTGGGATGGATGCCGGCGGGCGGCTACGTCGCCTTCGAGCGCGATCCGGTCGGTCACTTGCGGTTCCTGGTGATGCCGGCGTCCGCCATCGCCATCGGGCTTTCCGCGGTGGTGTTCCGCATCACCCGCGCCTCGATGAAGGACGTGTTGCCGCTCGATTTCGTGCGCACCGCCCGCGCCAAGGGCCTGCCGGAAGGGAATGTCGTGCGCCGCCACGTGCTGCGCAACGCGCTGATGCCGGTGATCACGATCTTCGCGCTACAGCTCGGCGGCCTGCTGGGCGGGACGGTCCTCGTGGAATACGTCTTCAACTGGCCCGGCCTCTCGGGAATGCTGGTCGGGGCGGTGAACGCGCGCGATTATCCGATGGTGACGGGCGTCATCCTCGTGGTCTCGGCGTTGTTCATCCTCCTCAACCTGATCGTGGACGTCCTCTACGGCATCGTGGACCCGAGGGTGCGCAAATGATTTCAGCCTTTCGCAACACGCCGGCGGTGCTGCTCGCCCTTTTCGTTCTGCTCTGCCTGCTGGCGCCCGTGTTGCCGCTGCCCAATCCCGTCGCGGTCAGCGTCGCCGAGCGTTTCGCAGGCCCGTCGTTCGCCCATCCGCTCGGACAGGACGAATATGGCCGGGATCTGCTGTCGCGCCTCGTCTGGGCCTTGCGCAGCGCCATGTTCATCGCCTTCAGCTCCGCCTTTCTGGCCAGCGTCGTCGGCACCGCCCTGGGGGTGATCGGCGGCTATGTGCGCGGCCTGACGGAAATCTTCACCATGCGGGGCATGGACGTCATCCTGTGTTTTCCGCCGCTCCTGCTGGCGATGCTGGCCGTCACGCTCTACGGCCCCGGCCCCCTCACCCTCATCCCCGTGCTGGGGCTCGTCTTCGTGCCTTCCTTCACCCGCGTCGCCCACGCCAGCGTGCTGACGGTGCGCTCGCAGGAATATGTGGAGGCGGCGCGCGGCATGGGCATGGGCGCGGGGCGGATCATGCTGCACACCATCCTGCCCAACATCGTGGGGCCGCTGATCGTCCAGTTCAGCTTCGTGATGGCGATGACCGTGGTGCTGGAATCCGGCCTGTCGTTCCTGGGGCTCGGCGTGCTGCCGCCCGCCCCCTCGCTCGGCCTGATGATCGGCGCGGGACGCGCCACGCTCGCGCAGGCGCCCATGCTTCTGGTGTGGCCCTGCGTGGTGCTGACGCTGCTCATTCTCGTGCTCAACGCCTTCTGCGACAGGCTGCGCGATCATTTCGACCCGCGCAGCGTCAGCGGCGGCAACTGAACCGGGGGTATCAATGACACACACTTCCACCCCGACGCCGAACTCCCCGTCCGCTTCCGGCTCTCCGCAATCCCCGGTGCTGACGGTCGAAGGGCTGAATGTGGCGCTCCGCCGCGGCGAGACATGGAACGCCGTCGTAAGGGACATGAATTTCCGCATCGACGCCGGCGAAACGCTGGCCATCGTCGGAGAATCCGGCTCCGGCAAGAGCGTGACCTCGCTGTCGATCATGCAACTGCTGCCGCGGGGCATCAGCCGCGTGGACGGTTCCGTCAGGCTGTCCGGCCGCGAGCTGCTGGGGCTTTCGGCCGCCGACATGGTGCGCATCCGCGGCAGCGAGATGGCCATGATCTTCCAGGAGCCGATGACCTCGCTCAACCCGGTGCTCTCCATCGGCGAGCAGATCGCCGAGTCGATCCGGTTCCACCGCGGGCTCAACCGCGCGGCCGCGAAGGCGGAGGCGCTGAAGCTGATGGACCGGGTGCGCATTCCCGATGCCCGACGCCGCTACGACGACTATCCCTACCAGTTTTCCGGCGGCATGCGCCAGCGCGTGATGATCGCCATCGCCCTCGCCTGCAAGCCCCGGCTCCTGATCGCGGACGAGCCCACGACGGCGCTCGACGTCACGATCCAGGCCCAGGTGCTGGCGCTGATCAAGGAGTTGCAGGACGAATCCGGCATGGGCGTGCTGTTCGTCACCCACGACATGGGCGTCGTCGCGGAGATCGCGGACCGCACCCTCGTGATGTATCGCGGCGACCAGATCGAGACCGGCGCGACGGGAGACATCTTCGCGCGCCCGGCCCGGCCCTATACGCGAGCGCTGCTGTCGGCGGTGCCCGCGCTCGGTTCCATGCAGGGGTCGCCGCTGCCGCAGCCCTTCGCGATCTACGACAGCGCCACCGGCGAGGCGGGCGCGACGGCGCGAACTGCTCCCGACACCCGCCAGCCCGACGCCCCGCTCCTGCTCGATGCGCAAAACCTCGTCGCGCGCTTCAATGTCGGCAAGTCCCTGTTGCGCCGCGCGGCGGCGCGGGTGCACGCGGTGGAGAATGTCTCCCTTCAGGTCGCGCGCGGGGAAACCCTCGCGATCGTGGGGGAATCGGGATGCGGCAAGTCGACGACCGGACGCCTGATCGCGGGCCTGCAAAAGCCTGTTTCCGGCCGGATCGTGCTGAACGGCGAGAACATCGCCGGCCGCTCCCAGCGCCATATCAGCCGTCACGTCCAGATGGTGTTCCAGGATCCGTTCGCCAGCCTCAATCCGCGCCTCACCGTGGGCAAGGCGGTGGCCGAACCCGTCAAGGTGCACGGGCTTGCGGGCGGGCGCGAACGGCAGGAGATCGTGGCCGACCTGCTGCGGCGCGTGGGCCTGTCGCCCGACGTCGCCCGGCGGTATCCGCACGAGTTCTCGGGCGGCCAGCGCCAGCGCATCTGCATCGCGCGCGCCCTCGCTCTCAAGCCCGGCATGATCGTGGCCGACGAGGCGGTATCCGCGCTCGATGTGTCGGTGAAGGCGCAGGTGGTGAACCTGCTGCTGGAGCTACAGGAGGAACTCAGGCTCGGCCTCGTGTTCATCTCGCACGACATGGCGGTGGTGGAGCGCATCAGCCACCGCGTCGCCGTCATGTATCTCGGGGAGGTGGTGGAGATCGGTTCCCGCGCCGACGTATTCGGCAATCCGGGCCATCCCTACACGCGCCGTCTGCTCGATGCCGTGCCCATTCCCGACCCGGCGCGACGCCACAGTCGGCGCACCGCGGCCGCGCGGGAGCTGGCGAGCCCCATCCGGCCGCACGACTACGTGCCGCCGACGCGCGAATACAAGGAAATCAATCCTGGGCATTTCGTCCAGGTTCCCGGCCCGGAATGGGCCGATGAGTCCAGAGGTTGATCATGGCGCTGTCCATTCCCGTCGCCCCGTTCGAGGGCGATCCCTCCTTGCCTGAAAAGGTCGATGTCGCGATTATCGGCGGCGGCATCATCGGCGTCGTGACCGCGCTCACCCTGGCGGAGCGCGGCGTATCCGCAGCCGTGTTCGAGAAAGGGCGGATCGCCGGCGAGCAGTCGGGCCGCAACTGGGGCTGGGTACGGCAGATGGGCCGCGACGTGGCCGAGCTGCCGCTGACGATGACGAGCCTGCGGCTCTGGGGCGAACTCAACGAACGCATCGGCGCGGAAACCGGCTTCCGCCGCACCGGCATCACCTACCTTTGCTACAACAAGGCCGACCTCGCCAATTGGGGCGGATGGCACGAGAAGGGCAAGCAATACGGCATGGACTCGCGCATGCTGTCCGCCCGCGAGGTAACGGAGCTGCTGCCCGGCTCCGCCGGGGGCCTGCTCGCCGGCCTGCATACGCCCACCGACGGCAGGGCGGAACCGTGGATCGCCGCCCCCGCCATCGCCGAGGCGGCGCGGCGCAAGGGCGCGGCTATCCTTACCGATTGCGCGGTACGCGGCATCGAGACTACCGCGGGACGGCTCTCCGCCGTCGTCACCGAGCGCGGCACGGTGCGCTGCGACGCCGCCGTGCTGGCGGGCGGGGCCTGGTCGCGCCTGTTCGCCGGCAACCTCGGCATCGACTTCCCGCAGCTCAAGGTCATCGGCACCGTCGCGCGCGTGACAGGGGTGGAGGGCATTTCCGAGATGCCGGTCGGCGCCGGCAACTTCGCCCACCGGAAGCGGCTCGACGGCGATTACACGGTGGCGCTGCGCAACGCCAACATCGCCCCGATCCTGCCGGACAATTTCCGGCTCGCCTTCGAATACCTGCCCTCGCTTCTGGAGACCTGGCGCGAGCTGAAGCTGCGCTTCGGGCCAAGCTTCTTCAAGGAGCTGGCCGTCAAGCGCCACTGGTCCAACGACGCGCGCACCATCTTCGAGGAGGTGCGCACCCTCGATCCTGCGCCCAACCACGCCTTCACCCGCAAGGCGCTCGCCAACCTCTCGCGCGCCTTTCCGGCCTTCGCCCGCGCGCGCGTGGTGCAGGAGTGGGCCGGCGTGATCGACGTGACGCCGGACGCCGTGCCGGTCATCAGCGCCATCGGCACCCTGCCCGGCTTCTACATCGCCTCGGGCTTCTCGGGGCACGGCTTCGGCATCGCCCCGGCGGCCGGCCAACTCGCGGCCGACCTCGTGATGGGAACGACGCCCATCGTCGACCCCAGGCCGTTCGGCATCGCGCGGATGCGCCCCGGACTCAAGTGATCCGCAAGCTCAAGTGATCCGGGAGACGGACGATGACGGAGAACATCACGCGACGGGTGGCGATGATCAGCGGCGCGTCGCGCGGCATCGGCGCGGCCATCGCGCAGCGCCTGGCCGACGCCGGCTGGGCGGTGAGCCTCGGATTGCGCAATCCGGGCAACTGCCCCGTCACCGGCGAAGCCGTCCTTGCCAGCCGTTTCGACGCCGAGGAACCCGCCACGGAGGCGGCCTGGGTCGCGCAAACGCTGGCGCGTTTCGGCCGTCTTGACGGTCTGGTGCACAACGCCGGCATCATGCTGCCGACGCCGGTGCTGGAAGCGACGGATGCGGAGTTCGACCGCATCTTCGCCGTCAACGTCCGCTCGCCCATGCGCCTGACCGCGCTCGCCTGGCCGCATCTGGCGCGGGACGAGCCCGGACGGATCGTGCTCATGGCCTCGCTGTCCGGCAAGCGCATCAAATCCGAAAAATCCGGCCTCTACGGCATGTCGAAATTCGCGCTGATGGGGCTCGCGCACGCCTTGCGCCAGAGCGGGCGCGACAATCGCGTGCGCACCACCGCCATCTGCCCGAGCTTCGTCGCCACCGACATGAGCCGCACGCTGACACGGGAGGACGCAAGCGCCCTCACCCGGACGGAGGACATCGCCCGGATCGTGCACACCGTGCTGGAATTGCCGCCAACAGCAAGCATCGCCGAAATACCCGTCCACTGGACGGTGGAGGAATGCTTCTGAACTACCCGGGAAGTTCTTCAGGGAATTTTCCCGGAACTGTCCGTCCCCAAAGCATGACCTGAAACCGAGAGGATGTTTTCATGACGACCCCGCAGATCACCAAGCTTAATTCCGGCAGCCCGATGGAGACCCGCGACAGCTATTCCCGCCTCGTGGTGGTAGACAACTGGATATTCGGCTCCCTGACCGCGGGCCGCAACTACCAGACGCGCGAGCTGTCGCCGGACCCGGCCGAACAGGCGCGGCAGTGCATCGCCAACATCAAGGGCGCGCTCGAAGCCGTCGGCTCCGGCCTCGCGGACGTGGTGCGCGCCAATATCGTCATCCCCTCGCGTGAGGACATTCCCGTCGTGCTGCCCGTGGTGGCGGAAGCGTTCCGGGGCATCGATCCGGCCAACGTGCTGACCTGCGCGCCCCTGTCGTTGGCGGATTTCAAGGTGGAAATCGACATCACCGCCTATCGCGGCGCGGGAGCCGCTCCCCAGCAGCGTCTCAAGGTCACGCTCTGACGGCAGGAACGGCGCACGGGCTTTCGCGCGCCGGAAACAACATTAAGCAAGCCGCGGACCGGCAGGGGCGCATGCCCGAAACCGGTCCCGTTCAACGGAGGAAACCAGCATGCCGTCAAACCGTTTTCCACGCCCCCGCGCCGAGCGTTTCGCCAGCGCGCAAACGGACTATCGCAACTTCGTCGACGGCGCGTTCGTCGACGGCGCTGCGGGCCTTATCGACGTCACCAACCCGGCCGACGGCGCCCTGCTCGGCCGCATCCCCGAGAGCGGCCCGGATGTCGTGGACGCCGCCGTGACCGCCGCCCGCAAGGCCCAGCCCGCGTGGGAGAAGCTGCCCGCGATCCAGCGCGCCGGCCATCTGCGGCAGATATCCGCAAAAGTACGCGAACACCGGCTGGAACTCGCGGATATCATCGTGAAGGAACAGGGCAAGATACGCGCGCTCGCGCAGGTCGAGGTCGATTTCACCGCCGACTATATCGACTACATGGCCGAATGGGCGCGGCGCCTCGAAGGAGAGGTGCTGACGAGCGACAGGGCCGACGAGACCATCTTCCTGCTGCGCAAGCCCATCGGCACGGTGGCCGGCATCCTGCCGTGGAACTTTCCGTTCTTTCTCATCGCCCGCAAGCTCGCGCCGGCCCTCGTGACGGGCAATACCATCGTCATCAAGCCGAGCGAGGAAACGCCCATCAACGCCTTCGTGTTCGCGGAACTCGTGGCGGAAACCGATCTGCCGCGCGGCGTCTTCAACCTCGTCGGCGGGCGGGGAGCGACATCGGGCGAGGCGCTGGTCACGCATCCGGGCATCGATCTCGTCACCTTCACCGGCAGCGTGGGGACCGGCTCGCACATCATGCAGGCCGCGGGCAGAAACCTGACCCGCGTCAATCTGGAGCTGGGCGGCAAGGCCCCGGCCATCGTGCTCGCCGATGCCGACCTCGATCTCGCGGCAAAGGCCATCTACGATTCGCGCGTCATCAACACGGGACAGGTCTGCAACTGCGCCGAGCGCGTCTACGTCGAACGTCAGGTCCATGACGCGCTGGTGGAGAAGCTCAAGGCGCTGTTCGAGGCGACCCGTTACGGCGATCCTTCCGCGGAAGAAGACCTTCACATGGGGCCGCTGATCAACCGGGCCGGTCTTGAGAAGGTCAGCCGGGCGGTGGAGCAGGCGCGCGGCGACGGCGTGACGATCGTCACCGGCGGCAGGATCGCCGACAGGCCCGCCGGCTTCCATTACGAGCCGACGCTCATCACCGGCGCCCGCGCCGACATGGATATCATGCGGCGCGAGACCTTCGGCCCCGTGCTGCCCGTTCAGGCCGTCGACAGCCTCGACGAGGCCATCGCCCTGGCGAACGATTCCGAATACGGCCTCACCTCGTCCATCTACACGAGCAACATCAACGCCGCGCTTCGGGCAAGCCGGGAGCTGAAGTTCGGCGAGACCTACATCAACAGGGAGAATTTCGAGGCCATGCAAGGCTTCCACGCGGGACGCCGCAAGTCCGGCATCGGTGGCGCCGACGGCAAGCACGGCCTTTACGAATTCACCGAGACGCACGTGGTCTATATTCAGGGGCGATAGTTCGCCATGACGGGTTGCTCTGGAACTCGCCTGAAAACGGGTCCCGGCGGCAAACGGCGGTCGGGTTTCCGGCCGCGCCAGCCCGCCCGTCGTCGTGTCGACGCCGTTCGACCATCGACCGGCGGCCCCTCAGCCATTATCGGCCAGGATCATGTCGGCGGCCTTCTCCGCGATCATGATCGTGGGCGAGTTGGTGTTGCCCGATGTGATCGTCGGCATGACCGAGGCGTCAGCGACCCGCAGACGATCCAGTCGACGAAATCGGAGGCGCGTATCGACGACGCTTTCCGAATCCGCGCCCATGCGCAGCGTGCCGACCGGGTGGAAGATCGTCGTGCCGATATCGCCGGCCGCGCGCATGAGATCGCTGTCGTTCTCATAACCCGGCCCCGGCTTGTGCTCCTGCGGCGAGAAACGCGCGAAGGCGGGCTGCGCGACGATCCGGCGCGTCAGGCGGATCGCATTCACCGCCACCTGCCGGTCGGCTTCGGTGGCGAGGTAGTTGGGCCGGATCGAAGGCTGCACGCCGGAATCCGGGCCTCTCGCATGGACCGACCCGCGGCTTTCCGGCCGAAGATTGCACACGCTCGCTGTGATTGCCGGAAACGGGTGGACCGGATCGCCGAACTTGTCGAGCGAGACCGGCTGCACGTGATATTCGAGATCGGCGGTCTCCTTTTCCCGAGACGAACGGGTGAAGACGCCGAGCTGGCTCGGCGCCATCGACATCGGCCCGGAACGATGCAGCGCATATTGCAGGCCGATGCGCATCTTGCCGATGAAACTCGACGACTGCTCATTGAGGGTCGGCACGCCGGAAACCTTGTAGACAAGGCGCAGTTGCAGATGGTCCTGAAGGTTCTCGCCGACACCCGGCACCTCCAGCCGCACATCGATGCCGGCATTCTTCAGCACGTCGCCGCGCCCGACGCCGGAAAGCTCGAGCAGATGCGGTGAACCGATGGCGCCTGCCGACAGCACGGTTTCGCGCCGGGCGCGCGCCGTCTTCTCCGCGCCGCCATGCCGGAAGGCGACGCCCGTGACCGCGCCGTCCTCGATGATCAGCCGCTGCACATGGGCCTTGGTGAGAACGGCAAGGTTCGCCCGGCCGCGCGCCGGCCGCAAAAACGCCTTGGCGGTGTTCCACCGCCAGCCCGAGCGCTGGTTGACGTCGAAGTAGCCGGATCCCTCGTTGTCGCCGGTGTTGAAATCGTCGATCGCCGGAATGCCGAGTTCCCCCGCCGCCTGCTGGAAGGCGTCGAGCACAGCCCAGCGCACGCGCGCCTTTTCCACCCGCCACTCGCCGCCCGCGCCGTGCAGCGGGCTCTCGCCGCGATAGTGGTCTTCGGATTTGCGGAAGTATGGCAGAACGTCGTTCCACCCCCAGCCTTCGCACCCCATCTGCCGCCATGTGTCGTAGTCGCGCGCCTGGCCGCGCATGTAGATCATGCCGTTGATGGAGGAACAGCCGCCCAGCACCCTGCCCCGCGGATAGTAAAGAGAGCGCCCGTTCAGCCCCTCCTCCGCTTCCGTGCGGAAGCACCAATCGGTGCGCGGGTTGTTGATGCAGTAGAGATAGCCGACGGGAATGTGAATCCAGTGGTAGTTGTCCTTGCCGCCCGCCTCCAGCAGCAAAACGCGGTTTCGCGGGTCCGCCGACAGCCGGTTCGCCAGGACGCATCCGGCGCTGCCCGCACCGACGACGATGTAATCGTATTCTTCCATCCCATTCTCCAAAGCTGTTCTTTTCCGGCCGTTCTTTTCCGGTTTCTTCAGTTCTGTGGCCGATGGCCGTTCAGCCGCACCGATCTCCAGGGCCCCGGACCTCCGTCCCTGTCCTCGTCCGATGCCGAATGCGCCCTGCGAGACAATGCCCGTCCCGGCGGATCCGCTTCGCAGCTTTGTCAAATTCGTGCGTTGACACAAGAATAGCGGCTTATCAAAGTGCGAACAGGATCCGTTCGTTTTTGAACAGAAGCAGATATGGCAACCCCCTTCACCTGGGACGATCTACAATATTTTCTGGCAGTCGCACGCACCGGCCAGCTTTCCGGCGCGGCGCGCAGCCTGCGCACCAGCCACGCCACCGTCGCCCGCCATATCGACCGGCTGGAATTCACGCTCAAGATCAAGTTGTTCGAGCGCAATCCGCGCGGGTATGAGCTGACAAGCGTCGGACGCCGCCTGATCGAAACGGCGGAACGCATGGAAGCGGAGGCGGAGCGGTTGCAGGCGGATATTTCTTCGGGAAGCAGCCTGTTGCGCGGCGTCGTGCGCATCAGCGCACTGGAGGGCTTTTCCAATTTCTTCCTGGTGGAGAAGCTGAACGATTTCGCCGCATCCCACCCGAACATCGCACTGGAGCTTATCACGATCCAGCAAATCATCGCCCTGTCCCGCAAGGAAGCGGATGTGGCGATAACGCTGGATCCGCCGAAGGCCGGACCCTATGTCAGCGAAAAAATCGTCGACTACACCCTGCACATCCACGCGGTGCGCTCCTACCTCGCGCAGCACCCGGCCATCACCCGCCGCGAAGACCTGTTGAATCATTTTTTTATCGGCTATGTGCAGGATCTGATCTTTTCACCCGGCCTCGACTATCTTCGCGACGTTCTTCCCGGCCTGCGGGCCGGCTTTCAGTCGTCCAGCCTGTACGCGCAGTTGACCGCGACATTGAGCGGGCGCGGCCTCTGCATCCTGCCCCGGTTCATCGCAGCGCGCTTTCCCGATCTCGTCATGGTGCTGCCGCGGGAAGTCGAACTGCGTCGCAGCTATTGGCTGACCTGCCATCAGGATCTTGCCGAAGCGCCGCGCATCCGCTCGGTCGCCGACTTCATCCTGACGACGGCGCGGGCGCACGGGGAGCATTTCGTCCTCCGCAGTTGACGACCGTCGCGGCCCCTATCGATCACGGTCATCGGCGTTGACATCCGTCAAAAATTAATTGTATGGTTATAAAGTGAAAGCTTCGCCAGAAACGCTTCACGAATATAACCAGAAGGGAACATCATGAATAAAGCTCTCGCGCTGCCGACCGCAGCGCTTACGGCACTGCTTGCCTGCTCCATCGGTGCTTTCGCCAAGGACCTTCCCACGATCAAGATCCATGCTGTCGAGGGTTCCGTCGGCGGCGTGCCGCTGATGGTCATGCTGGAAGACAAGCTGGACGAAAAACACGGGTTCAAGGCCGAAGTCGATTTCCTCGCGATGGGCGGCGGCTTCCAGGCGTTCCTGATGGGCAAGTACGATATCTCGAATGATGAGGATGCGGTCGGTGCGGCCACTGCGCGCGCCGAGGGCTTCGACATTCACGGCTTCATGCCCTACGGAAACCTGTATCTCGGCATCGTGGTGCCCGGCACGAGCGACGCGAAGAGCGTTGCCGATCTCAAGGGCAAGCGCGTGGGTCATTTCGGCCTGGAATCCGGCACCACCACCTACCTGCGCCAACTGGTCTCGCAGACGGACGGTTTCGACCTGACCAAGGCTTTCAATCTTCAGCAGGCAGGCCCCGCGGCACTTGTCCCGATGCTCAAGGCCGGAAGCATCGAGGCGATGCTCAATTTCGAACCGCACATTTCCGCGGGCATGGTGGAGACGGGCGGGCGATATCTGCTTCAAGGCGCTGAAGGATACCGGGCCGCCAACGACGGATTCTCGCCCTGGATCGGCATTTTCGTCGCCTCGAACGCCTGGTTGACGAAAAATCCCGAACTTGCCTATGGCTTCAGATCGGCGCTCGAAGAAGCCGTGAGTACGATCCGCGAGTCGAAATATGAGGTTCTCAAGGAGCCGTATATCGCGGGCCGCCTCGGCGTAAGCTCCCCGAAAGCGCTGGACCAGCTCATTGAGAACGCGGCCAGATACGATTACTTCACGACGGAGTGGACACCGGAACTGCTTGAGAAGGCGAATATCTACCTCAAAAGCGTTGCCGCTGAAGGCGTTCTGCTGAAAGAAGTTCCCGACGACACGCTCATTATACTCGAAGACCTGGTCGGCCCGAAAAAGCCGTAACAATGCCCGGCGGGGCATCGCACGGCTCCGCCCTTTCCGGCGTATTTCCTTCCGTTGCCGCAGGAAGTGCTCTTGCCTGCCCGGAGACACCATGTCCAAGAATAGCCATATCTGGTGGTCGCTGGCCGCCGTGGGATTGCTTTGGCCTGCCTGGTTCCTTGCCGCGCGATACACCGACTTCATCGGCGATCCCCTCGTGGTGCTTTCGGCGCTGCCCGCCTTCCTCGCCGACCGCGCCACATGGGTACACGTGGGGATCACGGTTTTCCGCGTCTATTCCGGCCTTCTGGTCGGGCTGGCCATCGGGACGCTCGCCGCCTTTGCGATGAACAGGAGCCTGCTCTGGAACCAGATCCTGAACACCTACGTCACCATCGCTCTTCGCACGCCCTCCGCCATCGCCGCCATCGTCGCGCTCTCCCTCTTCAAAGGGGCTGAATACGGCAACATCATCGTCGTCGCCTTCGTCACGTTTCCATATCTGACGGTCGGCCTGCTCACCGGCCTCAAGAGCGCGGATCGGGAACTCGACGGCATGGCGCGCATCTACAGGCTCGGCGCCTACAAACACGCCCGGCATGTGCTGCTGCCGTTCATCACGCCCTACATGTTCTCGGCAATCCGCAACATTCACGCCCTGGCCTGGAAGGTCATCGTCGCCGTTGAAATTTTCGGCGCGGCGAAACTCGGCTTCGGCGCGCAGTTCTCGAATGCCTGGAATTACTTTCTCATTACGCAAATACATCTGTGGCTGCTGATCTTCATGGCTGTGGTCATCATCGTAGAATACTGCGTCCTCCGTCCTGCCGAACGATACACGTTCCGGTGGCGTGGCGACAACTGACAGGAACTCCCATCATGACTCCGACGTCCAGTGACGCCGTAGCGACCGCCAACAACGATATTGTACTTTCGGTCCAGAAGGTCGGTATCACCTACGGCGAAACCGAAGCAATACGGAATCATACGTTCGAGATACGTCGCGGCGAGTTCGTCGCCATCGTCGGCCCGTCGGGATGCGGCAAGTCGACCATGCTCAACGCGATTTCCGGGCTGCTGCCTCCCACGCATGGCACGATATCGGTACAGGGAAAGCGCCTCTACGGCCCCGAGCATGAAGACCCGCATCTCGGCTACGTATTTCAGGCCCACCGGCTGCTGCCGTGGCGCACGGTGAAACAGAACCTCGAACTGGTGCTGGCATCCTCGACCGTGCCGCGCGATCGCTGGGATGCCGATATCGATCGGCTTCTGGACATCCTTCAGATCAGGCAGTTCAAGGACTCATGGCCCATGCGCCTTTCAGGCGGCCAGCGCCAGCGCGTATCCATCGCCCGCGCGCTCCTGATCCGCCCGGCCTATGTTCTGATGGACGAACCTCTCGCCACGCTCGACGAGGTTACCGCCCGCACTTTGCGTCAGGAACTCTCCTGGATCTGGGAGCAGACGGGCCAGACAATCATTTTCGTTACCCATTCGCTGCGCGAGGCCGTCTTTCTGGCCGATCGCATCATCATTCTCTCTCGCGGGCCTTCGTCGGTTTTCATGGATTACAAAGTGCCTCTGGCCCGCCCGCGAAACTATGAAGACCCGATGATCGGCCGGATCGAAGCCGACATCGTACAGAAAGTTCTCGTTCCCTGGGGCCTTTCGGGTATGGAGGCATTGCACTGACATGGCCGCGATGATCTCCTCCACGGTGGACTCCTCCACGTTCAGAGCCGAGAAACGACGCGATTATGACGATGCCGTGCGGCGGACGAAACGTCTCGGCACCGCGCTCGCCGTCATCAGCATTCTGGTGCTCTGGCATTTCCTGGCGCTTTACAACCGCCCGTGGGTGCCGTCGATCGCGGATACTCTCCGTTCCATGCAGGCGGCGCTTTCGGGAGCGCAGTTCTACTCCGACATGCTGATTACGTGGCGACGGTTGCTGCTGGCATTCCTGACGGCAACTCTCGTCGGCGTGAGCATCGGCGTCGTCGTCGGCTTCAACAAAAAGGCCGAAGCCTTCTGTGCGCCGCTGATCGCGCTGGCTCTGGCCGTTCCCGACCCGGTCTATATCATCTTCGCCAATCTCGCCATCGGAACGGGAGAACTTGCCGGCTACATCGCGCTGGTGCTGGCCATCGTTCCCTTCGTGATCAACGTGGTGCGGACATCGGTGCAGGCGCGCGATGTGCAGCTCGATGAAATGAGCAAGATCTACCATATTCCAGCCGGACGACATTTTCAGCATGTCATCGTTCCGCAACTCGTCCCGTCGCTTCTGACCGCCGCCCGGTTTTCGTTCGCCCTGTCGTGGAAGATCGTAATACTTGTCGAGGCATTGACACAGCCCGAGGGGATTGGCGCTCGCATCTATAATTACTTTCATATGCTCAGAATGCGTGACGCCATCGCCTGCGCCATCCTCTTCTGCGTACTCATGCAGCTCGCCGAAAAGGTGATTTTCCTGCCCGCAGAAAAGCGCCTGATGCGATGGAAATCCTGAGCCGCCCCACACGCAAGCAAGCTCCTCGGCCCGCTTTCCGAGAATGGGTCGTGACAAGAATTCGCAAGGAAAACAGATGCCCGGGAAATTGAACATCGCCATCGTCGGTGGCGGAATAGGCGGAGCGGCGCTCGCCGTGAGTTTGCGGCAGCGCGGTTTCAACCCGCATATATTCGAACGCGCGCCGGGGTTCGGTGAAATCGGAGCCGGCGTGCAGATGACCCCGAACGCCGTCAAGATCATCCGCGCGCTCGGCCTTTACGACAGGATGCGGGAAGTCTCGTTCGCGCCGAAGGGATCGCGCGGGAGGCACTGGAAATCGGGCCGCGAAAACTTCCTGATTTCCTTCGACGACGCCTTCCTCGATCTCTACGGCGCCCCTTACCTGCAAATCCACCGCGCCGATCTTCTGGATCTGTTTGTCCGCGAACTGCCCGCGACTTCCGTGACCTTCGGCAAGGAAGTCGTCGACTGCACGGAAGAAAAAGATGGAGCGCTGCTGCGCTTCGCCGACGGCGGCACGCATAGGGCGGATCTCGTCATCGGCGCAGACGGCGTGCGCTCGACCGTGTGCGAGAAGGTCTTTGGCGCCCGGACGCCGCGCTGGACGGGCCATATGTGCTATCGCGCGCTCGTCCCCGTCGCCGGCCCCGTACCGCACGTCGAGCCGTACAACTCGCTCTGGATGGGGCCGAAGGGGCATGTCGTCACCTATTACGTCCGCAGCGGCAGAATGGTGAACATCGTCGCCGTGCTGGACGCGCCCGAATGGGTGGAGGAAGGCTGGAACGTAAAGGCCTCAACCAGCGAATTGCTCTCGGCATTCGACAATTGGCACGCCGACCTGCGGATGCTCTTTTCCCAGGTCTCGGACGTTTACCGCTGGGGGTTGTTCGACAGGGATCCGATGCCCGTTTGGCACAAGGGCCATGTGACCGTGCTGGGCGACGCCGCGCATCCCATGCTGCCGTTTCTGTCGCAGGGCGCGGCCATGGCTATCGAGGACGGCTATGTCCTCGCCGCGGCCCTCAAGACGAATAACGGCGACGTGGGCGCCGCCCTGGCCGCCTACGACGGCGCCCGCCGGCCGCGCACGAGCCGCGTGCAGATCGAATCCCGCAAGCGCGGCGAGACCTATCACCTGCCGTCGGCTTTCGATCAGCTCAAGCGCGATCTGGGATACAAGATCCGATCCCTCGTCGCTCCCCGGACGACCGGCATGCATGCGGACTGGGTCTACGAATACGACGGCACCCGGGCGATCCCCGCAAACTGAGAGGGATGTGTTTCAGATGAGCAGAACCTATCGCATCGGGCAGATCGTGCCCTCGTCCAATACCACGATGGAGACGGAAATTCCGGCGATGCTCAACGCGCGGGCATCCGTCACGGGAGAAAAATTCAGCTTCCATTCCGCCCGCATGCGCATGAAGCATGTCAACAAGGATGAGCTCAGGAAAATGGACGGCGACAGCGACCGCTGCGCGCTGGAGCTGTCCGACGCCCGGGTCGACGTGCTGGGTTATGCCTGCCTCGTTGCCATCATGAGCATGGGCAACGGCTATCATCGCATCTCCCAGGAGCGGCTTCACGGCGCGACTGTCGCAAACGGAGCCGCCGCGCCGGTCGTGACGAGCGCCGGCGCGCTGGTGGACGGACTTACCGCTCTCGGAGCGAAGAAGATCGCCATCGTCGCGCCGTACATGAAGCCGCTCACCCGGATGGTGATCGACTACATCGAGAACGAAGGCGTCAGGGTCATCGACTACCGCGCCCTTGAAGTGGCCGACAACCTCGCGGTCGGCCGTCTCGATCCGACGAACCTGCCGGGCATCGTCGCGGACATGGACTACGCGGATGCCGATGCCATCGTGCTGTCGGCCTGCGTTCAGATGCCCTCGCTCGCCGCCGTGCCGGAGGTGGAGCGCCTGACGGGCAAGCCCGTGCTCACGGCAGCCATCGCAACCACTTTCGCCATGCTCAAGTCGCTCGGGCTGCCCGCGGAGGCGCCCGGCGCCGGCACGCTCCTGAACGGCCAATATTAAGGAAGTTCCACGATGACAACCTTCATATCCGGCGGTCTCGTCCGCGCGAACGACATCCGCCAACATTATCTGCGTTTCGGCGGCAAGGGGCGGCAGCTTTTGATCGTCCCCGGCATCACCAGTCCGGCGATCACCTGGGCGGAGTTCGCCGAGGAATTCGGCAGGGACTACGATGTTTACGTGCTCGACATGCGCGGAAGAGGGCTTTCGGAGTCGGGACCGGGGCTCGACTACTCCATCGGTGCGATGGCCGCGGATGTCGCGGCATTCGCCGAAGCGGCACAGCTTCGCAACTATCTTCTTCTGGGTCATTCGATGGGCGGCCGCGTCGCGCCGGTTGCCGTGACCCGTTTCGGCGCGACGCCCGACAAGCTGATGATCGTCGACCCGCCCATCACCGGGCCGGGCCAGCGCGGCCATGGCGCAACCCACGAATGGTTTACGGATCAGATTGCGGCGGGCGCGAGGGGCGACATGACGGTCGACGACATGCGCGCCTATTTCCCGCGCTGGAGCGACGCGCAGCTCGCGCTGCGCGTGGAGTGGGTCCACACGTGCGACCCGCGCGCCATCGTCGATTTTCGCATCGATGTCCTGAAGGACGATTTTCACAACGAACTGCCGAAGTTGACGATTCCGACTCATCTGATGATCGGCGGACAGAGCCCGCTGATCACAGAAGAAGAAGAAGCGGAGATCGCGGCGCTCCTCCCCGCGCTTGAGCGCAGCCGCATCGCGGATGCCGGCCACATGATCCCCTGGGATACGCCCGAAAGGTTCCAGCAGCTTTGCCGCGAATTCTTTTCCCGCGGTTGAGACCTGACGATCGAAGAACCGAATAACCAGCAGGAGAAACGAAAATGCCCGTCAGTGACGCACAGATGGTGTCCGCCTGGACCCATGTCCTTGGTCTTTCCAGGCTGGAGGCCGGTCAGAGCGTGACCATCCTCACCGGCCCCACGACGAATGAACAGACGCTGCGCACGGCGCTGATCGCCGCTGCCGGCATGGGGGCGGTGGTGAACCGCCTGGACATGCTGCCGCGCAACGGCGAAAAGGCGCTGAGCCGCGATCTGCTCGCCTATCTCGGCGACACGCCGCTGACCGGCAACATGCCCGCGCTGGCGATGCTCAAGGAATCGGATCTGGTTCTCGATCTGATGACCCTGCTTTTCTCGAACGAGCAGGTGGAGATCCTCGAAAGCGGCACGAAGATCCTGCTTGCCGTGGAGCCGCCGGAAATCCTGCTCAGGATGCTGCCCCAGCCTTCGGATCGCGATCTGGTGGAGAACGCCAGCGCCATCCTGACCTCCGCCGACATCATGCGTGTGACGTCGAAGGCCGGAACGGATGTCACCTTCGGCATCGGCGAATTTCCGGTGACGAAGGAATGGGGCTTCGTCGACGAGCCGGGTCGCTGGGACCACTGGCCCTCGGGTTTCTGCGCCACCTTCGCCAATGAAGGCTCCAGCAACGGCACCATCGTCATCGATGCCGGCGACATCCTGCTGCCGCAAAAATGCTATGTGAACAGCCCGATTCACCTGACCGTGAAGGACGGCTTCATCATCGAAATCGCCGGCGGCATCGACGCGGCGATGCTGCGCGAGTACATGGACAGCTTCGAGGATCCCGAAGTTTACGCCATTTCGCATATCGGCTGGGGCACCCAGACCAAGGCGCATTGGTCCACGCTCGGGCTTTATGACCGCGAGGCCACCATCGGCATGGATGCGCGCGCCTTCTCGGGCAACTTCCTGTTCTCGACCGGCCCGAACAATGAAGCGGGCGGCTCGCGCACGACCGCCTGCCATATCGATATACCGATGCGCAACTGCACGGTCAGGATCGGCGATCTTACCGTGGTCGAAGAGGGCAAGGTCATCTTGCACAAGCTGCCATGAGCGAAAGCGACATCTATCGCAAGCAGGGCTTCGGACAAACCGTCGAGATGAAGGGCCCCGTGGCCCTTCTGATCGTCGATTTCGTCAACGGCTTCGCCGATCCGGCGCAATTCGGGGGCGGCAACATCCCGGAGGCCATCCGGGCCACGGTTCCGGTGCTGGACCTGTTCCGCCGCAGGAAGTTGCCCGTCGCGCATACCCGCATCGTCTTCGCCGACGACGGTTCGGACGCGACGCTGTTTTCCCGGAAGGTCCCGAGCCTTCTGAAGCTGACCGAAACGAACCCGGCCAGCGCCATCGTGCCCGAACTCGCGCCCCTTGCGGGCGAGCTTGTCGTGCGCAAGACGCAGCCCTCCGGCTTCGCATCGACTGCGTTGACAGGCTGGCTTGCGATGCGCGGCGTCCGCAGCCTTGTCATCTGCGGCTGCGTCACCTCCGGTTGCATTCGCGCCACCGTGGTCGACGCGATGCAGGGCGGCATACTTCCGATCGTGCCGCGCGATTGCGTCGGCGACAGGGCGATGGGGCCGCATGAGGCCAATCTGTTCGACATCGCGCAGAAATACGGAAATATAATCATGAGCACAGAGATCGAACGATTGTTGGACCAGATAGGCATTATTTGATAGGGGCTTTCCCTGATGAGATGACCGGAATCCCCGTGTCGCCCCGATCTCCGCCAGGACCGGACATGAGCCAGACATGAGCAAAGTGTAATGAGCGTATCAGCCCGACAAAAAGCGCCGAAAGCACCCGGTCGCCCCGAGGGCGGCAGCCATGCGCGGGAAACGATTTTGAAGGTCGCCCGCGATCTTTTCGCGGATAAAGGATATGCCGGCACCACCTTCAAGATGATCAGCGAAAAGGTCGGGGTTACGAACGCGCTCCTTACCTATTATTTCGGCAGCAAGGAGAAGCTCCACGAGGAAATCTATCTCCAGACCGCAGGCAAGATCGGGTCGATGCGGCTCCAACGGCTTGCGGAAGTGACCGACTCCGGCGGCGGTCTGCCGGAGTTGCTCGCAAGCTTCATCGCACCGCTGCTGGAGCTGGTTGCGACCGAAGACGGCGCTGCATTTCTCCGGTTTCAGTGGCGCGTCGAAAGCGAACCGCCGGAGCTGTCCTTCCGGCTGCGGCACAAGGCTTATGATGAATCGACCCGCGCCTATGTAAAGGCGATTACGGCGATAAGACCCGAATTATCCGAAGAGACTTGTTTCGCACGCATCGCCTGCATCGTCGGCGCGACGAATTACGCCATTTCCTCCCGCCACCGGCTCGACATCCTGCTGCCGGGGGTAAGCCAGAAAGAAGGAACGTTGCATATTCTTACAGAACTGAAGCACAACGCATACAAGTATTTTTTATGATCATGCGATCGTCAGAGAAGAGAAAACTGCGATGGATGAAACCGAATTTCACAGTTATCTCGTATCCGATGGACATGGCCTTCGGCACGATCCCATATCGTCAATCATAGCGCCACGTCTCATAGGATGGATCTCGACACAGGACGGGCGCGGCCATCCGAACCTGGCGCCCTACAGCTTTTTCAATATCGTCAATTATAAACCGCCGCAGGTCATTTTTTCCAGTGTCGGCAAGAAGGATACCGTACGCAATATCGAAGCGACGGGAGAATTCGTCTATAATCTGGCAACAAAACCGCTTGCGGAGCAGGTCAACCACACCAGCATCGAGGTGCCGCCGGAGATTGACGAGTTTGCCCTTGCGGGGCTCACGCCGGCGCCTTCCGTGGCCGTAGCGCCGCCGCGGGTCATGGAAAGCCCCGTCTCGCTGGAATGCCGCGTCACACAGCTTCAGCAGCTCCGTAGTTTGAAAGAAGACATGCTGGATACATGGCTGGTCATCGGCGAGGTTGTGGCAGTCCATATCAGTAAAACGCTTTTACATGAGGGCGTTTACGATACCGCCGCCGGACGGCCGATCCTGCGAGGCGGCGGGCCGGCCGAATATTTTGAAATCCTCCCGGAAGGGCGTTTCAAGCTATACCGACCGAAGTAACCATCCGGTTTGATGCAGATTCCGGCCCGACTGAAAGGGCCGGCCCGGAAGACGAGAACGCCCGGCTCAGGAAACGCCCGGCGGATGCCATGCCCGACAATGCGGCGTTGAGAGACCCTCTCGAAAAAGCGACGCCCGCCGGAAAGCGGCGAGCAGACGCTCATCTTGTGGCATGCTATCCGCCGGCGCGGGGCGGGCGCTACCGGCCGCTCCCCGGTGCCGGACAGCTCGATCTGAAGGAAAGAAATTGTGAGTCATACGAAGCTCTTCTCGCCGATCGATATCGGCAGCCTGACGCTGCGAAACAGAATTGTCATCGCCCCGATGTGTCAATATTCGGCGGAGGACGGCAGAACGACCGACTGGCATCTGATCCACCTCGGCAGCCTGGCCAATTCCGGCGCCGGCTTGCTGACGATCGAGGCGACCGCGGTCGCGCCCGAGGGGCGCATCACCTATAAGGACGTCGGCCTGTATTCGGATGAAACCGAGGCCGCACTGCACCGGACGCTGAGCGGCATCCGGCGTTGGTCCGACGTGCCGATTGCGATCCAGCTCGCCCACGCCGGCCGCAAGGCTTCCACGGACGCGCCATGGAAAGGCGGCGGGCAGATTCCTCCGAACGATCCGAACGGCTGGCAGACCGTCGCCCCTTCCGCCGTGCCCTTCAATACCGGCGATGCCGCGCCGGCGGCGCTCGACAAGGCGGGGCTCGAACGCATCCGCCTGGCTTTCGCGCAGGCGGCGGAACGCGCCGGCCGGCTCGGGCTCGACGCCGTTCAGATCCACGCCGCGCACGGCTATCTGCTGCATCAATTCCTGTCGCCGCTTTCAAATCGGCGCGACGATGAATACGGCGGATCGCTGGAAAACCGCCTGAGATTCCCGCTGGAGGTGTTCGACGCGGTGCGAAGCGCATTTCCCGCGGGCCGCCCGGTCTCGGTTCGCGTATCCGCGACCGATTGGGTGGAAGGCGGCTGGGACGTGGAGCAGACGGTCGTCTTCGCACAGGCACTGGAAGCGCGCGGTTGCGACGCCATCCACGTTTCGAGCGGCGGGCTCGCCGAAAATCAGCGGATCGCCATCGGCCCCGGCTATCAGGTGCCGTTCGCGCGGGCGGTGAAGGCAGCCGTCGAAATACCGGTCGTCGCGGTCGGCCTGATTACGGAATTCGAGCAGGCCGAGGCGATCGTCAGCACCGGCGATGCGGATCTCATCGCCCTCGCGCGCACCATCCTCTACGATCCGCACTGGCCCTGGCATGCCGCCGCCCATTTCGGCGCGCGCGTGCGCGCACCGAACCAGTATCTGCGCTCCCAGCCCCGGCGATTCAGTCAGTTGTTCGATCCGGCCGGTTGATACCCGCGCCCGAACGCCGCGCGAACCCGATCGATGGGCGATGAGTCAAGCGCCTCGCCCGTCGATATCGACCGCACTCTCATAGGCCCGCATCGTCATGCAGGGGCCGTTGCGGGACAGGCGGCATCTCATCGGCCGATCGATGACCGCCAGAGGCGAAAGCCGGCGCCGATGCAACCCATCCGATAATGCCCGAACATGGATGCTCTCGCCGCTGGAAGCGCACACCGGCAACGGGCACGAGCAACGGGCACGGGCATGCCCGCAGACGGATGCGTCGAAGCGCATGGCACGGTGTGGCGCATATCATGAAATGAAAATCAATTTTATTATTCAAACCTCCTGACGCCGTGTGAACCATCCGCCCCGACCCGCCGCCGCAATGCCCCGGATCGGGGAAAAGGCTGTTATCGCTTCCTCTCCCCACTGGCCGTCCCGTGTGGTCGGGAGATTTCTTGATCGGCAGATTCCTTGGCCGGGAAGCGCCGACCACACTCCCCGCCACACCCATCGACCTCATTTTGAAAATTGATATCGATTAGTGAAAATACCCACTTTACAAAATTTTGCGGCGAACATAATTTCCTACTGTTACGATAGATTATATCGACATAACTGTGGCCAAGAGGATTGAAATCAATGGCTTTGAGAAAAATACGGAATGAGGTCAGCGGCACCGTCTTCTCGCTGCCCTACTACGTTGCCCGCGAACTCGGCTTCTTCGCCGACGAGGGTCTTGAGCTTGAATTCATCAGGCGCGGCAAGGGGCATGCGACCGATCTGGAAGCGATCCAGCTCATTGAAGATCATCGCAACGTCTCCTCCTTCGGCGGCCCCTCCCCGTTCGAGGCCGGCGAAACCGTGCTTTACCGGGCCTGCGAATGGGGCCAGGTGCGCCGCACGCAGGACAGCGGCGTCGGCGGCCAGATCGTCGCCAAGCGCGCGGCGCGTGCAAGCCAGGCGATCATAGTGCGCCCGGATTCGCCGGTGCTCATCCCTCAGGATCTCGCGGACATTCCGATCGGCGTGAATTTCCACCACGGTTCCCATTACGTCGCGCTGCAACTGCTCGAGGGCTTCCTGCCGCGCGAGGAAATCAAGGTCGTTCATATCGAGAGCGCCAACCGCTTCCTCGCCCTGCGCGATGGCCACGTCGATGCGGTGGCGGTGATGGAACCCTGGATCACGGTCGCGGAGAAGCTCGGCTACAAGACGATCGCGGAAGCCCACTATGTCGGCCTCGAAATCGGCAGCCCGGAACTCGACGCCGAGACTTTCGAGGCGATCAACCGCGCCGTCCGCCGCGCCGTGGCAGTGCTGCAACAGGATCCCTATCCTTACGTCAAATACCTCATCAACGACGTCGATCCAGCGATCGTCGGACTGGAGCCGCGCGACTTCTCGCGCAGCCGCCTGCGCTACGCGGATCCCGCGCCCTATTCCCAGAAGGACTTCGACCGCACCTATAACTGGATGCTGTCATGGGGCCTGATCCAGCCGGACGACACTTACGTCCACCTCGTCGACAACCGCATCCTCTCGGTGGCATAACGCCGTGGAACCGATCCCGGGATCGAGGCGAGACGCCGGCGCGGGCTGGCTGCATCGGCTGATGCCGTTCCTGCGGCCGCACCGGCGCATGGCGCTGATCGCAATCGGCATGACGATTTTCGGCCAGTTCGCCAGCGCCACCGTCCCGCTGCTGCAAAAGGTGATCGTCGATGACGTGATGATCGCCGGCTCGCGGGATCCGGCGCCATGGATCGGTCTGCTGCTGTGCGCGGCGCTGATCTCGGCGGCAAGCACGGTCATCCGCCGCCGGAACGGCAACGGTTTCGGCTTCTCGGTTCAGCACGATCTGCGCAACGCGGTTTTCCGCCACGTGCAGGCGCTCGACATCGGCCATGTCGGCGGCAGCCGGGAAGACGGCGGGCGGCAGGATCAGGGAGACGGCCGAAGGCGGCCGCTCACGAGCGGCGAGATCATTTCGCGGTCCACGGCGGATATCACGCTGCTCCAGACGCTCCTCAGCCAGCTTCACGTGCTGCTGGGCAGCCTGATCTTTGTCGCCGCTTCCCTGGTGATGATGGCCTTCCTGTCGCCGTTGCTCGGCCTGGTCGTCGCGATGTCCCTGCCCCTGCTCTGGTTTACGGCGCGCAGGCTGGGGCGGGAGATATTTCCCGCCGTCTGGAACGACCAGCGCGTTCAGGCGGAGCTTGCCGAAATCATCGAGGAAAACACCACGGGGGTGCGCGTCGTGCGCGCCCTCGGACAGGAAAAGCGCGAACTCGACCGGTATGTCGGCGCGGCGCGGACCCTCTACGGCTCGCGGCTGCGCACCGCCCGCATCAACGCCCGCTACACGCCGCTGCTGCAAGCGGTGCCCGGCATCAGCCAGATGGGCGTGCTCGCGATCGGCGGCTGGCTCGCGTGGCATGACGCCATCAGCATCGGCACCTTCGTCGCCTTCTTCAGCTATCTGGCGCAGATCGTCTCGCCGGTGCGCACGCTTTCGGGCGCGCTCGCCGTTGTCGAGCAGGCGCGGGCCGGCACCTGTCGCATCTTCGAAATCCTCGACACGAAGCCCGCCATAACCGATCCGCCGGGCGCGCCCCCGCTCGCCGTGACTCGTGGCGGCATCGTGTTGAGCCATGTCAGCTTCGGGTATGCGCCCGGTCGTCCGCTGTTGCGCGACATCGATCTCGCGATCCGGCCGGGAGAAACGCTCGCGGTCGTGGGTGCGTCGGGTTCGGGCAAGTCGACGCTCGCCCTGCTGCTGGCGCGGTTCCACGACCCCACGGAAGGCCGGGTGCTGGTCGACGGACAGGACATCTCGAAAGTTTCCTTGCAGTCCTTGCGCCGGGCGATCGTCACCGTCTTCGAGGACGTCTTCCTGTTCGCGGGCACCGTCGCGGAAAACATCGCCAAAGGGCGGCCGGACGCCACCGCGCAGGAAATCGAGGCAGCGGCGCGTATCGCCGGCGCCCATGAATTCATCGCCGCCCTCCCCGGAGGCTACGATACGCCCGTCGCCGAACTCGGCATGACCCTTTCGGGCGGGCAGCGCCAGCGTCTCACGATCGCCCGCGCCGTGCTCACCAACGCCCGCATCCTCGTCCTCGACGACGTGACCTCGGCCGTCGATGCGAAGACGGAGGCCGGCGTCCTGTCCTCGCTGCGTCAGGCGGTGCGCGGGCGCACAACCTTCATCGTCGCCCGCCGCCAATCGACCATCGCGCTCGCGGACCGCGTATTGCTGCTGGAGAACGGCGGCATCGCGGCACTGGGCACGCACGAGGAACTGCTCCGCACGTCGGATGCCTACCGGCGAACCGTCGCCGCCGGGCTTTCCGGCGCATCCGATGCCGGTCACGACGCGGCAGGCGAAGGCGCAGGTGCGAATGCCGGATCCGGCATCGATCCCCTCGCCTGGCCGCAAGCCGGGGAAAGCCGGGAGCCCGGGAAACTGCGGTTCACCGGCGGAGAGAGTTTCCATGGCGCCGGCACGTTTCGCCGGTCGATGCCCTCGGCTTCGGCTCTCAGCGCCTCCTCCCCGGAGGAAATCCGTGCCCGGATCGCTGCGCTGCCGCCCGCCGACGACAGGCCCGAGGTCGATGTCGCCTACGAGATCGGCGACAGACGCCCGTTCAGCCTCGGCCGTTTCCTCAAGCCCTACGGCCGCGGGCTGTGGGCGGGGCTCGCGCTGGTCGTCGGCGACATGCTCGTCAGCCTCGGCGGTCCGCTGCTGATCGGCGCCGGCGTGGACAACGTCGCGGCGGGCTCCTTCGGCGCGCTGTGGTATCTTGTCCCGGCATTCGCGTTGTTGCTCGTCGTCTCGCGGCTTATCGGGCAAACGTTGATCAACCAGACCTCGCGCACCGCCGAGCGCATGCTGTTCGCCCTGCGCGTCCGTATCTTCGCCCAGTTGCAGCGGCTGCCGCTTGACCGCTACGAGCGCGAGGAATCCGGCCGCATCATGGCGCGGGCCACGAGCGACGTTGACGCTCTCGCCACCCTGCTACAGCAGGGGCTGCTCACCGCCGTCGTCAGCCTCGCCACCTGCTGCGGCATCTTCGTCACGCTCTTCGTCGTCGAGCCGCATCTGGCGCTCGCCGCCGCCGGCATCCTGCCGCTGCTCGTCGTCAGCACCGAATGGTTCCGCCGCAGTTCGACCCGCGCCTACGAGCAATCACGCCAGCGCATCGCCTCCGTCTATGCCGGCATCCAGGAGGGTGTCGCCGGCGCGCGGGTGACGCGGGCGCTGGCGAACGAGAACCGCATGGCGGAGGCATTCAGCATCCGCTCCGATCGCTACCGCGCTTCGCGCATGGCGGCCTCCCGCATCGCCTCGTTCTATTTCCCGTTCCTGCAATTTCTTCAGGTGTTCGGCAAGGTGCTGGTGCTGGCCGTCGGGGCCGGCCTCGTCGCGCGCGGACAGGTGGGAGTCGGCGTCGTCGTCACCTTCCTGCTCTATCTCGATCAGTTCTTCGCCCCGATCCAGCAATTGTCGCAGGTGTTCGACCAATGGTTGCAGGCTACCGTATCGCTGCGCCGCATCACCGGGCTTCTCGCGGAACCGATAACCGTCGACGCGCCCGCCGATCCGGTCGCAACCATGGACGTGGCGGGCGAGTTGCGGTTCGATAACGTGACGTTCGGCTATCCCTCGCGCAGCACGCCCGCCCTCGACGACGTGTCGTTCCTGGTGCCGCCCGGTCAACTCGTCGCCCTCGTCGGCAAAACCGGAGCAGGCAAGTCGACCATCGCCCGGCTCGCCGCCCGCTTCTCGGATCCGACGCAAGGGCGGGTGCTGCTCGACGGCGTGCCGCTGACGCGCATCGCCCCTGCCGCGATGCGCCGCCATATCGGCTACGTGCCGCAGGAGCCGCTGCTGTTCGCCCGCACCATCGCGGAAAACATCGCCTACGGCCGCCCGGACGCATCGCCCGCGGAAATCGAAGCGGTGGCCCGCCGGTGCGGCGCGCACGGCTTCATCCGCAGGCTTCCCCACGGCTACCGCACGGTGGTGGCCGAAAAGGGCCACTCGCTCTCGGCCGGCCAGCGGCAGCTCCTGTGCCTGGCGCGCGTGCTGCTCACCGATCCGAAACTGATTGTGCTCGACGAAGCGACCGCGCAGGTCGATCGGGAAGCCGAGACGGCCATTCAGCACGTGCTGGAGGATCGCACGGCAGGCCGGACAACGATCGTCATCGCGCACCGTCTGCAAACCGCCCTGCGCAGCGATCGCGTGCTCGTCCTCGACCACGGCCGTCTCGTCGAGGACGGCCCGCCGCAGGAGCTTGCCCGCCTTAACGGCCTTTTCCGCTCGCTGCTCGAATCCAGCGGCCTTCCGGCCCGAAAGAATGCCGAAGCCCCTGCCGGCGGCCAACCGGCTCTCACCGTTGCGCAAAGCCTCCCCGCCTCTCCCGCCTGATCCCGGCCCCCGAAAGGAATGACATGACATCGCTTCCCCGGACATCGCTTCCCCGCCCCCGCTCCTCCCGCAACGTCCTGCCGCCGTGGCTTGGAGCCAGAGTCCTCGGTGCCGCGGCCCTGGCCTTCGCCCTCTCCCTCGCGCCCGCCACCCGCGCGGCGGAGCCCGATCTCTCCGGCGTTTCGCTGACCATCGGCATCCAGAGCAGCGGCAACAGCATCGCCACCGCCTTGCTGGAAGCCTCGGGCGTGTTCGAAGACACCCCCTACAAGCTCACCTGGGCCAACTTCGACGGCGCCAACGCCGCTGTCGAAGCGCTGCACGCGGGAGCGATCGACCTCGACGTCGGCCTCAACTTCTCGACGCCGGTGCTCAATCAGGCCAATGCCTCCCGCCCGTGGACGGCCGAGGATCGGCCCTACGTCATCGTCGGCGCCAACCTCCAGCTCAACCGGGCCGGGACGGCGATCGTCGTTCGGCCCAATGCCGGCATCGGCTCGATCAAGGATCTGGCGGGCAAGACGGTGAGCTTCGCGAAAGGCACCGCCAATCATTACTTTTTCGCCATCGCGGCCGAGAACGCGGGACTGGACCTCGCCGACGTCAATCTGGCGTTGATGCCCTTGTCAGAAGCGCGCGCCGCCTTCGTCGGCGGCTCGGTCGACGCCCTGGTGACGGCGGTCAGCAACGCCCGCCCGCTGATCACGAGCGGCGACGGCATCGTGCTGGCGACTTCAGAAGGACTCTACGACAATTACTCGTGGTTCGTCGCACGTCCCGAGGTGCTCCGGGATCCCGCCCGTGAGGCCGCCGTCGCCGATATCCTCGTGCGCTTGCAGAAGGCCGCCGTCTGGCAGTCGCGGAACCTCGACCGGGTAACGGAGATCTTTGCGAAAACCGGCCGCCAGAAGCCGCAGGATGCGGCGCTCAATGCAGCCGAGAGCATCTCCGCCTATGTGCCGATCGACGCCGGCGTGATCGCGGCCAACCGGAGCCAGGCGGAAGTGTTCCGCAAGGCGGGCGTCACGACGACCGGCATCGACGCCGCCATCGGCTTCGACGATCGCTTCAACGCCGTCATCGCCGCAAATCCCGGTCCCGGCGCGGCTGAGGCGCGCAGCCGGGGGAGTGCGAACTGATGTCGATACAGGCCGTCACCTCCCGGACGAGCGGTCAGACCGGCCCGCACGAGGTTCCGCAGGCCGCTTCCGCGATCGCTTCGGCAGGAAACGGAACGGACGGGCGGGTGCTCCGGGGCGCAGTGGTCGATATCGGTGCGCTCTCGGCCCGGCGCAGGCAGCCGCGGGTGCCGCAGGAGGTGCGCCGTCTCTACGGCCCGCTCGGACTGCTGGCGATCTGGGCGCTGCTCAGCGCCACGCAGGTCCTCGGGCCGCGTGTCTTCCCCGCCCCATGGGAAGTGGTGCGGGCGGGCATCGAACTCACCCGGGACGGCGTGTTGCAGGAACACCTCGGGGCATCGTTGCAACGCGCCCTCGTCGGCCTTGCCTGCGGCCTTGCCGTCGGGCTCGCCCTCGCGGTGGTGGCGGGCACGGCGACCCGGTTCGAGGACACGATCGATTCCGTCATGCAGATCCTCAAGGCCATCCCGAATTTCACGCTGGTGCCGCTGTTCATCATCTGGTTCGGCATCCAGGAGACGCCCAAACTGCTGCTGATCACGCTGAGCGTCTGCATGCCGATCTACATCAATACGTATGGAGCAATCAGAAACGTCGATTCCCGGCTGATCGAGTCCGCGCGCACGCTCGGCCTCGGTCACTGGCAACGGGTGCGGCACATCGTGCTGCCGGGTTCCCTGCCGGGCTTTCTCGTCGGCCTGCGCATGAGCCTCACCAATGCCTGGCTTGCGCTCGTGTTCGCCGAAACGATCAATGCGAGATACGGGCTCGGGACGCTCATGAGCGAGGCGCGGAGCTGGTGGCAGCTCGACATCATGGTGCTCGTCATCACCATCTATGCCGTGCTCGGGCTTCTGGGTTACGCATTCGTGCGCTATCTGGAGCGAACCCTGCTCTCATGGCGGCGCGGCTATCTCGGCGAATGACGTCGGCGGATGATATTTTGGGGAATGAGGCCGACGGGCGATGCGGCGGATCCTTGTCGCGCATTATAATTATCGCGCGCGGCCGACACCGCATCGCCGCGCCAAACGGGAACTGACATGACGGTCCACCACGGAAACCTCGCAGTCCATGCTGCCGGCCTGCGCCGCGTCTTCGACGACAGGCCGGTGCTCAACGGCGTCGGCATCGATATCGCGCCCGGCGAATTCGTCGCCCTGCTCGGGCGCAGCGGCTCGGGCAAAAGCACCTTCCTGCGCGTATTGGCCGGGCTCGACGCCGATATCGAGGGCACCGTGCGCGTGGCGGCGGAGCGCGCCGTCGTGTTTCAGGACGCGCGCCTCATTCCATGGAAGCGGGTGCTGGCGAACATCGTGCTGGGGCTTGAGGGCGCGGGCGCCGGCGACCGCGCGCGGCAGGTGCTGGCGGAAGTGGGCCTCGCGGACCACGCCGACGCCTGGCCGGCGACACTGTCCGGCGGCGAGGCCCAAAGGGTGGCGCTGGCGCGCGCTCTCGCGCGCCGCCCCGACCTCCTGCTGCTCGACGAGCCTTTCGGCGCGCTCGACGCCCTCACCCGCGTCAAGATGCATACATTGCTGCGCAATCTGTGCGCCAAGTATCGGCCCGCGGTGCTGCTGGTGACTCACGATGTCGACGAGGCGATCCTTCTCGCCGATCGTATCCTGGTGCTCACGGACGGGATGATCTCCCTGGACGTGCCGGTCGACATCCCGTCCCCGCGCCTGCGCTCGGACCGGGCGGTCGTCGATCTGCGCGCGCGGCTGCTTGCCGAACTCGGCGTGGAAGAACGGGCGGGATAGGCATGACGGTACTCGCAGGCGGCACGAACAGGGATGAGAGCGCCCCGTCGAACGGTGCGGCGGCGCCCGGCGTCGTCCATAATCAGTCGGTCCTGAAAGCGGTGGCGCTCATCGGCTGTTTCGTCGACAGCGCCGAGGGCAAGACCCTGACGGAGCTTGCCCGCCATACCGGCATGAACGTCAGCACGGCCTACCGCATGCTGCAAACGCTGACGCTCACCGGCGTGCTGCGGCGCAACGACGGCGAGGAGCGCTATTTCGTCGGACCGATGCTGCTGGCGCTCGCCGGCTCAACCTTTTCCAGCAACGGCTACGGCATCGCGCTCGACGTGCTGCGGGCGCTCTCTGAAGAAACCGGTGAATCGGCCAGCCTCGGCATCCGCGACGGCGACTGCGTCGTCGTCCTACTGTCCTCGGGCTCCTCGCAGCAACTGCGCTTCATGCATCGCGCGGGTGAGCGCATACCGATCCATTGCTCGGCCATGGGCAAGGCGTTGCTGGCGTCGCGCGGCATCAACCTGGCTCAGGCGGTCGCCGGGCTCGGGCGGCTGCATCCGATGACGCCTCACTCCATCTGCCGCACGGATGTCCTGCTGGCGGAACTCGAACGCATTCGCCAGACGGGCCACGCCGTCGAGGAAGAGGAGAGCCACCTCGGCGTGCGCTCCCTCGCAATGATAGCCGCGGGCGGGGACACCGCGCGGATCGCCGTCGGCGTCCAGGGACCGGTCTCGCGAATGTCGGCGGAACGCATGGAGTTCCTGCTCGAACTCCTGCGCAACGCGACCAATCTCGTGGCCAAACTGCCGATCATGGAAAGGCTCGGAACTTCCGGCTGAATCTCTTGCGGCTGAATCTCTTGCGGCTGAAACCTGTTGCGGGCTTCGCGGGGCGCCGCGCGGGGATTCGCCGTGAGTTGCAGATCCTCGCGCCCCTGCCCGGCCCGATGAGGGAAAGCGCGGACGGCTTTCGCGCCGCCCGCAGCGGATGATCGGAGCGCTTGACGCCCTTCGACGTTCATAGCGGCACCGCCCCGTTCGCCTTGACCGTCTCCATGGCGACGCAGGTCCTGAAGCTCTTCACGTTGCCGCCCTCGAAGAACAGCAGCCGGGTGAGCGCCGTGTACTCATCCATGTCCTTCGCGTTCATGATGAGGATGAAATCCGTCTCGCCCGTCACATAATAGCATTGCAGCACCTGCGGACAGGCGATGAACCGTCGCTTCATTTCATCGATCAGGTCGAGCCGCTCGTTTTCGCTCGTCACCTCCACCACGATGGTCAGCGGCCGCCCCAATGCGCGCTCGTCCACGACGGCCATGTCCTTGCGGATGATGCCGGTGGCGCGCAACCGCTGCAACCGGCGCGCCACGGCCGGCGCGGAAAGGCCGACACTCTCCGAAATTTCGCGCTGCGGGGTCTGATTGTCGTTCTGGACGAGGTTCAGAATCTTCAGATCGAACTCGTCGACAGTCGGCCGGTCGGATGGGGGCATATGAGACGGCTCCTCTGATTCAGGCCCGATGATGCAATTTTCTTGCAATAGAATACCGAAATGAGCGCCATAATAACAGTCACAGCGTGATATTCTTTCATAATATGGAGAGAGGAACGCCATGCAATTCATCCTGAACCCCCTGCCCGGCTTCGGGCGGCCTTTATCGGAACACGAAAGGGCGACCGTCGGAAAGGCGGCGCCGGAGAAGGTGCGTCCATTTCTGGTTTTATGGGGCGGCGCCCCGGAAACGCCTCTCGTGGCACTGCCGGAAATCGCCGACGCCATCGGCATCCGCAGCTTGACGATAAAGGACGAGGGGCATCGGCTCGGGCAGGGAAGCTTCAAGTCTCTGGGCGGCGCCTACGCGGTCATGGTGCTGTTCAGGCGCCTGCTCGAGAAGCATCTCGGCCAGGAGGTGCGCGTGGCTCAACTCGTGTCGCCCGTCGCACGGGAATTCGCCCGCACGGTGACGGTATGCTGCGCGACGGACGGCAACCACGGCAAGTCCGTGGCGGCCGGCGCGCGCCTTCTCAATTGCCGGTCGGTGATCTTCATTCATGCCGGCGTGACGCCGTCGCGCGCCGAGGCCATCGGCGCGGATGAAATCATCCGCATCGACGGTTCCTACGATGCATCGGTGGATGAGGCCAGGCGGGTGGCGGCGGAGCGAGGCTGGCTGCTGGTAGCCGACACGTCATGGCCCGGATACGAGGAAATCCCCGGCCTCGTGGCGCAGGGCTACACGATCCTCGCCCATGAGGCGCTGGATCAGGCCGCCGCGCAGGGGCACGGCGCCCCGACCCATGTCTTCCTGCAAGCCGGCGTCGGCGGCTTCGCCGCCAGCATCGCCGCCTATCTCACCGACCGCGCCGGCGCGGACAAGCCGCGCATCGTCATCGTCGAGCCGTCGCGGGCGGCCTGCATTTACGAGAGCACCAGAGCCGGCAAGCTCGTCAGCGTCACGCCTGCCGAGCCCACGCTCATGGCCATGCTGGAATGCTACACTCCCTCGCTCACGGCGTGGCGGATACTGGAGAAGGTGGCAGACGCCTTCATCACGGTCGAGGAGGAAGATGCCGAGGATGCGATGCGGCGCCTGGCGAGCCGCCCCGTAGCGCCGATCGTTGCCGGCGAGAGCGGCGCGGCGGGGCTCGCCGGGCTTCTGGCCGCCGCCGCCGACGAGCCCCTGCGCGCGGCCCTGCAACTCGGTCCCGACAGCCGGGTGCTGGTGATCAACACGGAGGCCGCGACGGACCCGTTTTCCTATACCCGCATCGTCGGGCGTGCGCCGGAGGCGGTGGCGGCCGGCGGGCATGCGGCGCATGCGTGACAGACAAATTCAGAACAAGGAGATCCGGAGAGTGACTACAGCAACGATCCCCCCGAAGAGAGGCTTCAGCCCGGCCGAGTTCGAGCAGCGCGTCGCGCGGGCGCAGCAGATCATGCATCGGCACCGGCTGGACGCGGTTTTCGTCACCACGCCGCCGAACGTGCGCTACTTCACGGGTTTCGACTCCCAGTTCTGGGAGAGCCCCACCCGTCCATGGTTCGTCGTCGTCCCGCTGGAGGGGCGCCCCATCGCCGTCATCCCCGAAATCGGCGCGCCGGAGATGGCGCGGACGTGGGTCGCGGATATACGGACCTGGCCCGCGCCGGTGCCTGCCGACGACGGCCTGTCGCTCCTGCGTTCCGCGCTCCAATCCCTGCCCGCGCGGTTCGGCAGGGTCGGCGCGGAACTCGGCCGGGAGATGACGCTGCGCATGCCGGTCATCGACTTCCTCGCCCTGCGCGACGGACTGGGCAGCGAGATCGTCGACGGCTCTCCCGCGATCTGGGAGATGCGCCTCATCAAGACCGATGCCGAAATCGCCCACATCGCCTATATTTGCGGCATCGCCAGCGATGCCTACGAAGCCCTGACCGGCCAGCTTTCCATCGGAGAGAACGAGCGCGAGGCGGTGCGCAAGCTGCGCATCGACATCGCCCGCCGCGGCGCGGACGCCACTCCCTTCATGCCGGGCATCTCCGGGCCGGGCGGCGTGCCGCAGATCGTGTGCGGCCCGCATGACCGGACGCTGGAGGAAGGCGATATCCTGTTCATCGACACGGGCTCCACCTATGACGGCTATTTCTGCGACTTCGACCGCAACTACGCCATCGGCCGCATTGGCGACGAGGCGGCGCGTGTCCACGAGGCGTTGTGGCTGGCGACCGAGGCGGGTATCGCGGCCGCCGTGCCGGGCGCGACCACGGACGACATATGGCGGGCGATGAACGGGATCATCGAAAACGCGGGAGCGATCGGCAACAACGTCGGACGCCTCGGCCACGGTCTGGGCCTGCAACTGACCGAGCCGCCGTCGCACCGGCCCGGTGACGGCACGGTTATTGCGGAAAACATGGTGCTGACAATCGAGCCGGGCATGGAATACGCGCCGGGCAAGATGATCGTCCACGAGGAGAATATCGTCGTCACCGCCGACGGCCCGCGCCTGCTCACGACGCGCGCTCCCCGGGAAATGCCCGTCATCCGCTGACATCGAGGATTTCTGCCGCGAGGTCCGGCTCTCCCGGGCCTCGCCAATACCAAGGGGAACTACAATGAATGCATCATTCCGGTATTCCGTGAGCGCCGTCAGGCGTCTCGCCCTGTCTGCGCTTTTGGCGCTCCTCCCGCTCGGCGTCGCGGTGCCGGCCGGCGCAAGCGAACTCAAGACGATCGAGAAGGGAACGCTGCTCATCGGCTCGGATCAGGTCTATCCGCCCTACGACTATGTAGAAGACGGCGTGACGAAAGGTCTCGACGCCGACGTCATGGCCCTCATCGCGCCGAAGCTCGGCGTGAAGGTGCGCTTCATCGACACGCGCTTCGCCAATCTCATCGCCGGCCTTCAGGCCAACCGCTACGACCTCATCGCCTCCGCGCTTTATGTCACCCCCGCCCGCGCCAGGGTGGTCGACTACGTTCCCTACGCCAAGACCGGCGGCTCGCTGATCGTGCGCAGCGGGGACGATTTCGCGCCGAAAAAGCCGGAAGATCTTTGCGGCAAGCGTGTCGGCAACCTCAAGGGCGCGGCGTGGGTGCCGGCGTTGCAGAAGACCTCCGATGCCGGTTGCGCATCCGGCCCGATCAACATCCGTGAGTTCGCCACCTCCGCGGAAGCGGCGCAGGCGCTGCTGTCACGCGGCGTCGACGTGGTCTTCGACGACGCGGGCGTGTCGCAGGCGGCCGTCGCCGCGTCCGGCAACCGCCTGAAGATCACTTCCGAGGAAATCCTGTTTCCGGTCGTGATCGGCATCGCCGTGAAGAAAGGCAACGCCGCGCTTCTGAGCGCCATCGGCGAACAGCTCGACGCGCTCGTCAAGTCTGGCGAATACGGCGAGTTGCTGAAGAAATACAACCTCGACATGCCGACCGCCGACGAGTTCAAGGCGGCTCTCTCCGAATCCAACTGAGTGCGACGGCCGGTCAAGCGCCGGCTGCCGTTTTTCCCGGAAAGGAGGGCACGACCTTGGACTTTGACTGGCATTATACATTGAGCCTTCTCTGGAGCGGCGATTTCTGGTGGGCGACGCTGACGGTGGTCGAGTTGAGCATCCTGAGCTGGGTGCTCAGCGTGGTGCTCGGTTTCTTCGTGGCCCTGGCGCGCCAGTCCCGCAATGTTGTCGCGAGCCGCGTCGCCGCGGCCTATATCTGGTTTTTCCGCAGCCTTCCCCTGCTGGTTCTGCTGATCTTCGTCTATAATCTGCCGCAGGCCTTTCCCGCCTCGGGCATGCTGCTTTCCCAGCCCTTCATCGCGGGTCTCATCGCGCTCGTGCTGAGCGAAACCGCCTATATCGCCGAGATTCATCGCGGAGCGCTGCTGGCGATCAACAAGGGGCAGTACGAGGCCGGCCATGTGCTCGGCCTGTCGAAGGTCGCGCTTCAGCGCCAGATCGTGATTCCGCAGGCCCTGCGCGTCGCGCTGCCGGCGCTCGGCAACGAATACATCTCCATCGTCAAGCTCACCTCTCTGGTCTCGGTCATTTCCCTTGCCGAGATCCTGCTCGTCGGCCAGCGTTACTACACGCAGAACTTCAAGGTGATGGAGACGATGCTGGCCGTCGCCTTCTACTACGTGTTCGTCGTCACGGTCTTCGATGCGCTGCTGAAGAGTATCGAGAAGCGCCTCGACTACGCGACGAAGCAAACCGCCCTGTCCGACACCGGCATACCCGCCGTCACCCGCCGCGAGGAACCGCGGCCCGGCGCGACGGGCGCGGCCCCCGCGATAAGGCTGGAGAAGGGCGGCAAACATTTCGGCGCGATGGAAGTGTTCAGCGATCTGAATCTCGCGGTGCGGCCCGGCGAGGTCGTGTCGATCATCGGCCCTTCGGGCTCGGGCAAGACCACCCTGATCCGGTGCCTGAACGGCCTCGAACCGCTCGACAAGGGCATCGTCCACATCAACGGCAAGCCGGTGCTGGCCGGAAGGGAGCAGGTGCGGGACGCGCCGAGGCGCAACGAGCGGGACGCGCTTCTCGACATCGGCATGGTGTTCCAGAACTTCAATCTGTTTCCTCACAGGACGGTTCTGGAAAACGTCATGCTCGGCCCGCTCTATCATCGGCGCGGCTCGCGCGAGGAGATCCGGGACCGGGCGCGGGTGATCCTCGCGCAGGTGGGCATGCTCGTGCACGAGCACAAATATCCGCATCAACTCTCCGGCGGGCAGCAGCAGCGCGTGGCGATAGCACGCGCGCTGGCGATGGAGCCGTCCATTCTTCTTTTCGACGAGCCGACGTCGGCCCTCGATCCGGAAACGGTGGGAGAGGTGCTGCGCATCATCGCCGATCTCGCCCGGTCGGGCCGCACCATGATCATCGTCACGCATGAGATGAAGTTCGCCCTCGATGTCTCCGATCGGGTGATCTTCATGGAAAAAGGGCGTGTCCAGTTCGACGACACGCCGCAGGCGATGCGCGAACGCCTGCTGCAAGGCGATCGCCTCGCCGAGTTCGTCCGCCTCTGATGCATATGAAGCAGGCAGGTATCCAGATGCAGGTTATTTCGATAAACCCGGATCGTCTCCTCACCGACATCCGCACGCTCGGCGCCATCGGCCGCGACGAGGGCGGACGGCTGACGCGCCTGGCGGCAACGGACGCCGACAGGCGCGGCCGCGACACGTTCGTACAATGGTCCCGCGCCGCCGGCCTCGACGTGCGGATCGACAGCGTCGGCAACATCTTCGCGATCTGGGCCGGCCGGAACGGGCTCGACCGGAACCCGCTGCTGATCGGCTCCCATATCGATACGGTGATCGACGCGGGCGTGCTCGACGGCTGCTACGGCGTGCTGGCCGGGCTGGAGGTGATCCGCACGCTCAGGGAAAGGATCGCGGAACCGGCGCGCCCCGTCATCGTCGCCGCCTTCACCAACGAGGAAGGCGTCCGCTTCGCGCCCGACATGATGGGGTCGGCGGTCTTCGCCGGCGCGCTATCGGCCGGGGAGGCCCTCGCCGCGACCGGAACCGACGGCGCCGTGCTCGGAGAGGAACTGGCGCGCATCGGCTATGCAGGCACGGAGACACCGGGCTTCTTCCGGCCGGAAGCCTATCTGGAGCTTCACATCGAGCAGGGGCCGGTGCTTGAGCGCGAGGCCGCGGAGATCGGCGTGGTCGAGGACCTGCAAGGGATTTCCTGGCAGCGCATCGTGATCACGGGAGAGGCCAACCATGCCGGCACGACCCCGATGTCGATGCGCCGCGACGCCGGCCATGCGGCGGCCCGCGTCATCGGCTTCCTGCATGATCTGGCCCGCGCGGCGTCGCCGCCGCTGGTGGCCACCGTCGGCTGTCTCGGCCTTTCTCCCGGCGCGATCAATGTGGTGCCGGGAAAGGCGACTTTGACGGTGGACATGCGAAGCCCGGACGCCCGCCGGCTTGGCGAGGGCGAGGCGGCTCTGGCGACCTTTCTCGGCGATCTGGCGGAAGCGGGCCGGTTCGCGATATCGACGACCCGGCTCGCGCGAACCGAGCCGGTGCGTTTCGACGCGCGGCTCGCGAAGATCGTCGAGGAATCCGCGCGGGATCTCGGCCTGTCGTCGCGGCGGATGACCTCCGGCGCGGGGCACGATGCGCAGATGCTGTCCGCGATAGCGCCCTCGGTGATGATCTTCGTCCCGAGTATCGGCGGCATCAGCCACAACCCGCGCGAGGACACGCGCGAGCAGGATCTGGTGTCGGGCGCCAACGTGCTGCTCAGGACAGCGGAACGGCTCCTTCAAAATGGCGTGCAAACGTCCGGTCCAGAGAAGCCGCCATCGTTACCATGAAAGAGCGCACCGCGATCCGTCGCACGGAAGGCGATCGGATCGATCGGCGAGACTGCGAATATTCGAGACTGCCGATGTTTTGATCATCGTTCATGTTTTTTGAGCAGCTCTTGAACATTCCGTTTTCACGTCAGAGCGTGCCGGGCAATGGAAACCGTCGATTTCAACCTGGCACGTCGCTTGCATTAGCAGGTGCAGAGTTGGCCGCTAGGGTTCCGGTACGCAAGGCGCGTATGTCTGGTCCGAGAGCAGCCACCGGACGGGGAGAAATTCCGTTCGGATGCACGGCGGGACAAAAGCCCGGGAGACCTCGTTAGCCAAGGGATTGGCGGCGTTGGTCTGTGCCGATCCCTTTTTGAAGAGAAGCAAAAAGGGAATGCCAATGCGGATTGTCAAGAAGATCCTCTCCGTCACCGCCCTCACCGCCTCGCTGGCCCTGTCGACCGCGTTCGATGCCGCAGCCGCGCCGAAGAGGGATTTCAAGGTCGCCTGGTCGATCTATGTCGGCTGGATGCCGTGGGGCTACGCGAACGACCACGGCATCGTCAGGAAATGGGCCGACAAATACGGCATCAACATCGAGGTCACCCGGTTCAACGACTATGTCGAGTCCATGAACCAGTACACGGCAGGCGCTTATGACGCGGTGACGCTGACCAACATGGACGGCCTGTCCATTCCCGCCGCAGGCGGCGTCGATACGACCGCCGTCATCGTCGGCGATTTTTCCAACGGCAACGACGCCGTCATTCTCAAGGGCAAGACTACAATCGAGGACATCAAGGGCGGGAACGTCAATCTCGTCGAGTTCTCCGTCTCCCACTACCTGCTCGCCCGCGCGCTGGAAAGCATCGGCTCCACGGAACGCGAGGTGAGGGTCGTCAACACCTCGGACGCCGATATCGTCGCCGCCTACCAGACGCCGGACGTCACCGCCGTCGTAACCTGGAACCCGCTGGTTTCCACCATTCTCCGGACGCCGGCGGCGACAAGGGTTTTCGACAGCGCCGACATTCCCGGCGAGATCATCGACCTGCTGGTCGCCAACACCGACGTGCTGAAGGACAACCCGGATTTCGGCAAGGCGCTCGCCGGCATCTGGTACGAGACCGTAGCGCTCGTCGCCGCCGACACGGCGGAGGGCAAGGCCGCGCGCGAGGCCATGGGCGCGGCCTCCGGCACCGATCTCGCGGGTTACGACGCCCAGCTCGCCGCCACCAGGCTTTTCGACAAGCCGGCGGACGCCGTCGCCTTCACCGCGTCGCCGAACCTGCAAAAGACCATGGATCTCGTCCGCAACTTCCTGTTCGAGAAGGGCCTTCTCGGCAGCGGCGCGCCCTCGGCCGATGCCGTCGGGATCGCGTTCCCGGACGGCACGATCCATGGCGACAAGGGCAACGTGAAGTTCCGCTTCACCACCGAGTACATGGACGCCGCCGCGAAAGGCGCGCTCTGACGGGGCGCGTTCCGAGCCTCCCGCAGCAGCGCATGCGCGCCGCCGCCTTCCCGATGATACCGCCGCCGGGCGGAGAAACCCGGCGCCCCGCCCACCGTCATCCTGGAGCCATCCCATGCGCTGGATCAACACGCGACCGTCCAACGGCACTCGCCTCGTTCTCGCGGCCCTGCCGTTTGCGGTCGTGCTGATCGCCTACGCGATTGGCTCGGCCGCGCGGCTTGCCGAGAACGCCAATGACAAGCTTCTGCCAGGCTTCGCGAGCATCGCCGATGCGGTCCGCCGTCTCGCCTTCGTCGCGGATGTCCGTACCGGCGACATCATTCTCTGGTCGGACACGCTGGCAAGTCTTGTCCGCCTGTTCTCGGGACTGGGTATCGCGGCGGTCGTCGCGCTCGCCATCGGCATGCTGGTCGGCATGCTGCCTTATGCGCGCGCGCTTCTGTCGCCGTTCGTCGCCGCGATTTCGATGGTCCCGCCGCTGGCCCTGCTGCCCATCCTGTTCATCGTGCTCGGGCTCGGGGAGGTCTCCAAGATAGCGCTCATCGTCATCGGCGTCGCGCCCGTCATGATCCGCGATCTGTCGCTCATTGCCGTCGGCCTGCCGAGGGAGCAGATCATCAAGGCGGAGACGCTCGGGGCCTCGTCGTGGCAGATCGGTCTGCGCGTGGTGCTGCCGCAGGTTCTGCCGCGCCTTCTCACCTGTCTGCGGCTGCAACTGGGGCCGGCCTGGCTGTTTCTCATCGCGGCGGAAGCCATTTCGTCGGATTCCGGCCTCGGCTACCGCATTTTCCTCGTGCGCCGCTATCTGGCGATGGATGTGATCTTCCCTTATGTCGTCTGGATCACGCTCATCGCCGTCCTGACCGACTGGCTGCTCGAAAAGCTCCGTCTTTCCGCCTTCCCCTGGTCCGCGTCGGAGAGGCAGGCATGAGCGTGCTCAAGATCAACAATGTCTGGAAGGAATACGGCGACCAGATCGTGCTGGAGAACGTGTCCCTGGACATCGAGGAGCGCGCCTTCGTCGCTCTCGTCGGTCCCTCCGGCTGCGGCAAGACCACGTTCCTGCGCATGCTTCTGGGACAGGAGCGGCCCACGCGCGGCGCCATCCTGCTCGACGGCCGGCCGCTGCCGGCGGAACCCGGCCCCGATCGCGGCGTCGTGTTCCAGAAATATTCGGTGTTCCCGCATCTGACCGTGCTCGGCAACGTGCTGCTCGGCAAGGAACTTCAGGCGTCGCCGGTCACTGGCAGGCTCTTCGGCGCCCCGCGCGGGGCAGCCGTCGCCGAAGCCCGCGCCATGATCGCCGAAGTCGGGCTGTCCGGCTCGGAAGACAAGTATCCGGCCCAGCTCTCCGGCGGCATGCAGCAGCGTCTGGCGCTGGCGCAGGCGCTCATCCTGCGGCCGAAGGTGCTGTTGCTCGACGAGCCGTTCGGCGCGCTCGATCCCGGCATCCGCCGGGAAATCCACCAGTTGATGATACGGCTGTGGAACGAGACGCCGATGACCGTCGTGATGGTCACGCACGACATGCGCGAGGCGTTCACCCTCGCCACCCGCGTCATCGCCTTCGAGCGCCCGCGCGACCGGCCCGAGGAAAAGCTGCGCTACGGCGCGACGATCACCCGCGACATTCCGATCTGGCCGCCGCGCCGGCCCGGCCTCGCCACGGCCTGACGGCTCCCGCTTCCCTCCGCGAGGGGAGCATCCCCGCCCGCCGGGACGACCCGGCAGAGGGCCGACATTTCCGGGACGACCCGGCCCCGATCGCCATGGAGCGCTCAATGCATCAGACACGTTCCCTGCACCAGAGACGTTCACCCGAAGAGATCGCCGCCAATCGCGCGCGTTACGAGGACCATCAGAGAAAGGGGCTGGAATTCGCCCCGAAGTCCTTGTCCGGTTTCAGCCCCTTGCCCGAGCCCGCCCCCGACGGGGCGCCGGTTCTGCACCGGGAGATCATTCCCGGCGGCTGGTACTGGTCGACGAAGGTCCGCAGCGGCGAAACCCTGCGCATCAGCCTCACCCACGGTTTCTCCTCCGTCGCGCTCGTCGCCTGGAACGCCGCCGACACATCCGAGCGCATGAACCTGCCGGACACGGTGAAGATGCAATGGACGACCGCTCTCTCCAGGGGCCGCGTCATCTTCTCCGACATGGGCCGCGTGATGTTCGCGATCACGGAGGATTCGTCGGGCGCGCACGATTGCCTGCTCGGCGGCTCGACGGAAGCGACGAACGCGCGCTACGAGGGCGTGCGGCTGCGCGATACCCGCGACAATCTCGTCAAGCTCGCCATGAAGGCCGGCCTCGACCGCCGCGACATTCCGGCCCTGCTCACGCTGTTCGCGCCGGTGCGTGTCGACGCGGACGGCCGCTTCTTCTGGAACGCGGCGCTTCTCAACGGTGCGGACTACGTTGCGCTGCGTGCCGAGATGGACATGATCGTCGGCTTCTCCAACTGCCCGCATCCGCTCGACCCGAACCCCGTCTACGCGCCGAACCCGGTCACGGTGACGCGCCTCGCCGCGCATCCCGCCGCCGCGGACGACCTGTGCCGCACCGCGACCGCCGAAGCCGTTCGCGGCTTCGAGAACAACACCCTCGCAAACCTCTGAGCCGGGAGAGACGAAAGTGACCGACTTCACTCGCACATTCGAAAATGCGGCGGCGGATCATTACGTCCCGGCCGAAAAGCCTTTCTCCGCCGTCGTCCGCAAGGGGCAGACGGTGCGCATCGAGGATACATACGGCCAGCAGGCGGTCGACACGCTGTTCTACAACGCCGACGACCATGCCGAGCGCTATTCCAACCAGGAGACGATGCGCGCGCAGAACGGCGCCTATATCTCCACCGGCTCGCGGATCATGTCGAGCGAGGGCCGCGTCATGCTCACGGTGACGGCGGATTCGTGCGGCCGCCACGACACTTCCGCCGGCGCATGCTCCTGCGAGAGCAACACGGTGCGCTTCGGTCACGGAACGAAATACCTGCATGCCTGCCGCGACAATTTCGTTGCGGAAGTGTCGAAATACGGCATGGGCAAGCGCGATATCGTTCCGAACATCAATTTCTTCATGAACGTGCCGATCTCGCCCAACGGCGGGATGACCATCGTCGACGGCATTTCCGCGCCCGGCGACTACGTGGAACTGAAGGCCGGGATGGACGTGCTGCTCGTCATCTCCAACTGCCCGCAGATCAACAACCCCTGCAACGGCTTCGACCCGACGCCGATCCGCGTGCTGGTGTGGAACGAGGAAGATTGAGCGATGTTCAGCAAGGTTCTCATCGCCAATCGCGGCGAAATCGCCGTCCGCGTCATCAACACGCTTCGCAGGATGGGCATCGCCTCAATCGCCGTCCATTCCGACGCCGACCGCTTCGCCAGGGCGACGCTTATGGCCGACGAGGCCGTGCGGCTCGGCCCGGCCCCGGCGGCCGAAAGTTACCTGAACATCGCGGCCGTGGTCGCCGCCTGCAAGGCGACGGGCGCGCAGGCCGTGCATCCCGGCTACGGCTTCCTGTCGGAAAACATCGGCTTCGCCGAAAGGCTGAAGGCCGAAGGCATCGCCTTCATCGGTCCGACACCGGAAAATATCGCCGCCTTCGGCCTGAAGCACACCGCCCGGGAACTGGCGAGGACGAGCGGCGTGCCGCTGCTTCCGGGCTCCGGCCTTCTGGCGACGGCGGACGAGGCGCTCGCCGCCGGCGAGACGGTCGGTTATCCCGTGATGCTGAAATCCACGGCCGGCGGCGGCGGCATCGGCATGCAGCTCTGCACCGACCCCGCCGCGCTCAAGGCTGCGTTCGAGAGCGTGCAGCGCACCGCGAAGGCGAGCTTCGGCGACGCCCGCGTCTATCTCGAACGCTTCGTGGCCAAAGCCCGCCACGTCGAGGTACAGATATTCGGCGACGGCAAGGGCCGCGTCGTCGCGCTCGGCGAACGCGACTGCTCGCTCCAGCGCCGCAACCAGAAGGTGATCGAGGAAACCCCTGCCCCCGGCCTGCCGGATACCGTGCGCGGGCGCCTGCACGCGGCGGCGGTCGCGCTGGGCGAACGGGTGAGCTACGAATCCGCCGGCACCGTCGAGTTCATCTACGATCCGGCGCGCGAGGAATTCTACTTCCTCGAGGTCAACACCCGCCTTCAGGTCGAGCATCCGGTGACGGAAGCCGTGTTCGGCATCGACCTCGTGGAATGGATGATCCGCCAGGCCGCCGGCGAGGATGTGCTCACCGGCAAGGAGAACCTGCGGCCGAGGGGCGCCGCCATCGAGGCGCGCGTCTATGCGGAAATGCCGCATGCGGATTTCCGCCCCAGCGCCGGCCTGCTCACCGAGGTCGTCTTCCCGCAGGCCGCCCGCGTCGACGGCTGGATAGAGACCGGGACCGAAGTGACGCCCTATTACGACCCGATGCTCGCCAAGGTGATCGTCGGCGGCGAGAGCCGCGCGGCCGCCATCGCCGCGCTGGAAAACGCGCTCGCGGATACGTCGATTGCGGGCATCGAAACCAATCTCGAATACCTCAAGGCCATCGCCGCCTCGGACCTGTTCAGGCGCGGCGATGTCGCCACGACGGCGCTGAAGGATTTTGCCTTCGTGCCGGATGTGATCGAGGTGATCGCCCCCGGCGCGCAGTCGAGCCTTCAGGAGCTGCCGGGCCGGCTCGGCCTGTGGCATGTCGGCGTGCCGCCGAGCGGGCCGATGGACGAGCGCTCCTTCCGTCACGCCAACCGCCTCGTCGGCAACCATGACCATACGGCGGCGCTGGAACTCACCGTTTCCGGCCCGGTGCTGAAATTCTTCTCGGACGCCACCGTGGCGCTCGCCGGTGCCGAAATGCCGATGACGCTCGACGGGGAAGCCGTTCGGCACGATGCGGCGATTGCGGTGAAGGCGGGGCAGACGCTCTCCATCGGCCCGATCGAAGGCCCCGGCCAGCGCGCCTATCTGGCGGTTGCCGGCGGTTTCGACGCGCCGGTCGTGCTCGGCTCGCGCGCCACCTTCGGGCTCGGCCAATTCGGCGGCAACGCCACCGGCGCCTTGCGCGCCGGCCACGTCTTGCGGCTGGCCCGCGCCGCGCAGCACGACGTGAAGCCCGCGAGCGAGCCGGCCGCGTTGACCCGCGCATGGTCGGTCGGCGTGGTCTACGGTCCGCACGGAGCGCCGGATTTCTTCCTGGAGGACGATATCGAGACGCTGTTCGCCACCGACTACGAGGTGCATTTCAACTCGGCCCGCACGGGTGTGCGCCTCATCGGCCCCGCGCCGACATGGGCGCGGCAGGACGGCGGCGAGGCGGGGCTTCATCCCTCCAACCTCCACGACAACGCCTATGCCGTCGGCGCGATCGATTTCACCGGCGACATGCCGATCATCCTCGGCCCGGACGGCCCCTCGCTCGGCGGCTTCGTCTGCCCGGCGGTCATCGCGGCGGCGGAACAATGGAAGATGGGCCAGTTCAAGCCCGGAGACAGGATCCGCTTCCACGCGGTGGCCCGCGCGCAGGATCCCGTGGCCGGCCCGGCGGTGGGGCGCGCCGGCGCGGATGCCGGCTCGCCGATCCTCGCAAGGCGCGAGGGCAAGGAGGTCGAGGTCGCGTATCGCCGCCAGGGCGACGACAACCTGCTCGTCGAATACGGCCCGATGCAGCTCGACGTCGGCCTGCGGCTGCGCATCCACCTGCTGATGCAGGCGGTGCGGCAGGCCGGAATCCCCGGCCTTATCGATCTCACCCCCGGCATCCGCTCGCTTCAGATCCATTACGACGGATCGAGCCTCGCCCGCGGCCGCCTGCTCGGCCTGCTCTCGGACATCGAGGACGGCCTGCCCCCGGTGCAGGCGGTGAAGGTGCCCAGCCGCACCGTCTGGCTGCCGCTGTCCTGGAACGACCCGGACGCCGCGCTCGCCATGCGGAAATATCAGGAACTGGTGCGCCCCAATGCGCCCTGGTGCCCCTCCAACATCGAGTTCATCCGCCGCATCAACGGCCTTGCCGACGAACAGGCGGTCAAGGACACGATCTTCGACGCGTCCTACCTCGTCATGGGCCTCGGCGACGTCTATCTCGGCGCCCCCGTCGCCACGCCGCTCGACCCGCGTCACCGGCTCGTCACCACCAAGTACAATCCGGCGCGCACCTGGACGCCGGAAAACGCGGTCGGCATCGGCGGCGCCTACATGTGCATCTACGGCATGGAGGGGCCGGGCGGCTACCAGCTCTTCGGCCGCACCATCCAGATGTGGAACACCTGGCGGCGGACGCCGGTCTTCGGTGCGAACAAGCCGTGGCTGCTCGATTTCTTCGATCAGGTCCGCTTCTTCCCCGTCTCGCACGCGGAGCTGGCCGAGGCGCGCGCGGCTTTCCCGCACGGGGCCTATCCGCTGCGGATCGAGGAAGGCGCGTTCTCCTACGCCGCCTACGAGGCCGAGATGGCGCGCAATGCCGAAACGATCGGCGTGTTCAAGGCCCGCCAGCAGGCGGCCTTCGAGGACGAGCGCCGGCGCTGGAAGGAGCAGGGGCTCGACAGCTTCGTCACCGACGAGGACGGCGGCCCCGGTCTCGGCGGCGACATTCCCGCGGGCTGCTTCGGCATCGAGAGCGCCGTTCCCGGCAATGTCTGGAAAATACTGGTCGAGGAAGGCCAGAAGGTCGAAGCCGGCACGGCGCTCGCCATCATCGAATCCATGAAGATGGAAATCACCGTCGCCGCCCACGCCTCCGGCCGCGTCCGCGACCTGCGCGCCGGGCCGGGCCGCAACGTCAAGGCCGGCGACGTGCTGTTCGTTCTGGAGGATCTGTAATGCTGCCCGCGTTTCTCGATCTCGCCTCGCTGAAGTCCGCCTATGCCGGCGGCATGACGCCGCTCGACCTCGTTGACGAGGTTCTTGCCCGCATGGATGCCTGCGACGACCCGGCCGTCTTCATCACCAGGACGCCGGCCGACGATCTGCGCGCCGCCGCCCGCGCGCTTCTCGCCCGCGCCCCGCAACCGGACAGCCTGCCGCTCTGGGGCGTTCCCTTCGCCGTCAAGGACAACATCGACGTCGCCGGCCTGCCGACCACCGCCGCCTGCCCGGCCTTCGCCTACCGCCCGGAAAGGGATGCGGCCGTCGTCGCACGGCTGAAGGCCGCCGGCGCGCTCGTCATCGGCAAGACCAACCTCGATCAGTTCGCCACCGGCCTCAACGGCACGCGCTCGCCCTACGGCGCACCGCGCTCCGTGTTCGACAGGGCCTATATCTCGGGCGGCTCGTCCTCGGGCTCGGCCGTCGCGGTGGCGTCGGGGCTGGCGAGCTTCGCGCTCGGCACCGACACGGCGGGATCGGGCCGCGTGCCCGCCGCCTTCAACAACCTCGTCGGCATCAAGCCGACGCCGGGGCTGGTGCCCAACACGGGCGTCGTGCCGGCCTGCCGCTCCGTGGATGTGGTCACGGTCTTCGCCGGCACGGTCGGCGACGGCGTGGCGATCCGCAAGGTGATGGAAGGATACGACGCCGCCGATCCGTTCTCGAAAAAGGCAAAGCCCGTTTCCCTGCCCGGCTCCGGGCTCAGGATCGGCGTGCTCGACGGCGCGGAACGCGAATTTCATGGCGATGCCGCCTGCGAGGCGCTTTATGCCGCCGCTATCGAGCGGGCGAAATCGCTCGGGGCGGAGATCGTGCCCTTCGACTACGCCCCGTTCCGCGAGGCCGCCGGACTGCTCTACAACGGGCCGTGGGTGGCGGAACGTCTGGCCGCCGTGAAGGATTTCTTCGCCTCCAACGCCGGTGATGTCGATCCGACCGTGCGCGCCATCATCGCGGGAGCAAGTGCTTATGACGCCGTGGACGCCTTCGAGGGTCTCTACGAACTGGAGGCGCTTCGCCAGAGGACGCTCACCGAGTGGGAAAAGCTCGACCTCCTGATGCTGCCGACCGCGCCGACCATCTACACGGTCGAGGAGATGCTCGCGGATCCCGTTGCGAGGAACAGCCGCCTCGGACGCTACACCAATTTCGCCAATCTGTTCGGTTATGCGGCGATCGCCGTTCCGGCGGGTTTCGATCCGCGAGGGCACCTGCCTTCGGGCGTTACGCTGTTCGGCCCGCCCTTCTCGGACGACGCGCTGGCGCCTTTCGCCGACGCCATGCACCGGGCGCTCGGCGGGGGCATGGGCAGGGATCGCGCGGCGGCGCTGCCGGAGGCCTCACACGTCGCCGAAGCCGATGACGGACTGGTGCCGATCGTCGTGGTGGGAGCGCACCTCACCGGCATGCCGCTCAACCGTGAACTGACCGGCGCCAGCGGCCGGCTGGCAAGGCGCTGCCGCACGGCCGGGGATTACCGTCTCTTCGTGCTGCCGGACACCGCGCCGCCGAAACCGGGCCTGATACGCGAACCGGGATTCGCCGGCGGCGGACTGGAGGTCGAGGTGTGGAGGGTGCCTCCGGCGGCCTTCGGGCGTTTCGTGCAGAACATCCCCGCGCCGCTTGGCATCGGCAAGGTGACGCTGGACGACGGCAGCCAGGTTTCGGGCTTCCTGTGCGAGCCCTATGCGCTTCGGGGCGCGCGGGAGATCACCGGTCTCGGCGGCTGGCGGGCTTATGCGGCAAGTTCGGCGTGAGCTGTCGGGGCGGGTTGGCCTGCGCGGGCCGGACCGGCGCGTCGGCGTTGCGCCATACGGCGCAAGCTGCCATAGTCCACGACTTGAGGGTTAAAGCGTTTTCAAGCGAAGCGGATAGCGCTGCGGGAAGAAATGGAACTCGCCACGTCGCGACACTCCGGGCGACTTGGCCGGAAGCTGATGTCGGCTTTCGTGCTGGCATCACTTGCGCTGACGGTCTGGATCTGCGGCAGGTTTGCGTTTCGGCACTATATGTCCGTCGGCTATACGCACGCGGAAACGGTGCTGCGTCTGACGGTAAACGCGCTGGATGCCGATCTGGCGCGTTATGAGGTCGTGCCGGATCTGATCGCCGATCTGGACCTGATCCGACAACTGATCGAAAATCCCGGCGACATGTCGCTGCGCGACCAAACCAACCGCTGGCTGGAGCGGCAGAACGAGGTCGTGCAATCGTCGGACATCTATCTGATCCTGTCGGACGGCGAGACGATCGCGGCCTCGAATTATCGCAAGGAGCGGAGCTTCATCGGCGAGAACTTCAGCTATCGTCCGTACTGGATCGATGCGATGAACGGCGTTCCGGCGCGGTTTTACGGTGTGGGCACAACCTCGGGCGTCAGGGGCTATTACTTCTCGGCCCCGGTGCGCGACCGCGCGGGCCGGATCGGCGGCGTCGTGGCGGTGAAGGCCGACGTGGACCGGATCGAGGCCGCCTGGCAGGGCGATGAGCACAAGGTTCTGGTCTCGGATTCGGAGGGCGTCATCTTCCTGTCGACGGAGCGGGACTGGCTTTACCACAGTCTGAACCCGCTCACACCCGACCGGATGCGCCATACCGCGGAATCGCGCCGTTATGCCGGAACGTCGTTGGACGAATTGCAGCTCCGACGTCTCGACCAGCACGGCGTATCCGTCTTGCGCATGCCCGGGCCGGGGGGCGAAAACGATATGCGCGATTACATCGCCGCCGAGCATGAAATGGGCGATGCGGGATGGACGGTGCATGTGCTGCTGGACAGCGCGGGTCTGAAAGCCGGGGCGCGGTTGGCGGTGGCCAGCGTGATGTTGCTGTTGATCGTGACGCTGATCGGCGCGCTCTTCGTGCTGCAACGGCGCGCACGGATAGCGGAAAGGCTTGCCATGCAGCAATTCCACACCGACGAACTCGAGCGCAGGGTGGCCGAGCGCACCGTCGATCTGGCCCGCGTGAACGCGCTTCTGGAAGAGGAAGTGGTCGAACGTCGCATCACCGAGGCGCAGTTGCGTGCCGCGCAGGCGAGTCTTGTGCAGGCCGGCAAGCTGGCCGCGCTCGGACAGATGTCCGCGGCCCTCTCCCATGAAATCAACCAGCCGCTGGCGGCGGCGCGGAATTATGCCGACAGCGCCGCGATCCTGATCGAACGGGGCGAATACGCGCGTGCGCGCGGCAACATCGCGCAGATTTTGACCTTGGTGGATCGCATGGCGGCGATCGGCAAGCATCTGCGGCAGGCCGCGCGGGACCCCGGCGATCAGGTGGGCGCGGTCGACCTGAATGCGCTTCTGCACGAGACGCCGATGATCGTCGGCCCGCGCCTGATGCGCAGCGGCGCGACGCTGGAAGTGGACGTGCCCGCCGACCTGCCGCCGCTGCGCGGAGAGCCGACGCGGCTACAGCAAGTGCTGATCAATCTGATCTCGAACGCGGCCGACGCAGTCGAGGGTGTGGGCGACCGGCGCATCACCCTGACGGCGCAGAACGAAGGCGGCGACGTGGCGATCCGGGTGCGCGACCGCGGCCCCGGCGTGCCGGATGCAATCGCGGACAGGATCTTCGATCCCTTCTTCACCACCAAGGGCCTGGGCGCCGGGCTGGGTCTGGGGCTTTCGATCACCTCGAACATCATTCGCGATTTCCGGGGTGAGATTTCGTGCCGCAACATGGCGCCCGGCGCGGAATTTCTCGTCCGCCTGCCGCTCGCCGTTCCGGCTTCGCCATGACGAAGGCACGGGTTCTGCTGATCGACGACGACGATCAGATGCGCTCATCGACGGCGCAGGCACTCGAACTGTCGGGGTTCGAGGTCGAGGCGCTGGCCGCGGGCGAGGAAGCGCTGGCGCTGGCGGCGCCCTCGTTCGCCGGGGCCGTGCTCAGCGACATCCGCATGCCCGGCATGGACGGAATGACCCTGCTGGGCCGGCTGCACGAGGTCGACGCGGAAATCCCGGTGATCCTCGTCACAGGCCATGCGGAAGTGCAGTTGGCCGTGCAGGCGATGCGCAGCGGCGCCTACGATTTCATTGAAAAACCTTTCGTCGTCCACGACCTGGCCAAGGTGCTGCGCCGCGCGATCGAGCATCGCGGCCTGGTGCTGGAGAACCGCCGCCTGCGCGCCGTCGCGGGCAAGCGCGACGACATGGAGGCGCGGCTGCCGGGGCGCACGCTGGTGATGGTCGATCTGCGCTATCGTCTTCGCGCGATCGGGGCTTCGGACGCCGATACGCTGATCGTCGGCCCCACCGGCGCCGGCAAGGAAGTGGCGGCCCGCGCCCTGCACGACATGTCGGCGCGCGCGGGCAAGCCGTTCGTCGCCATCAACTGCGCCGCCCTGCCCGAGGCGCTGATCGAAAGCGAGCTGTTCGGACACGAGGCCGGCGCTTTCCCCGCGGCGCTGCGGCCGCGCTACGGCAAGTTCGAACATGCGCGCGGGGGCACCGTCCTGCTGGACGAGATCGGTTCCATGCCGCTGGAATTACAGGCGAAATTGCTGCGCGTCCTGCACGAGCGGGTCATCACGCGCCTGGGCTCGAACGATCCGGTGCCGCTGGACGTGCGCTTCATCGCCACGTCCAAGACCGACCTGAAAGACGCGGTGGAAAACGGCACCTTCCGGGAGGACCTCTACTGGCGGCTGAACGTCGCCATGCTTCAGGTGCCGCCGCTGTCGGCCCGGCGCGAGGATATTCCGTTGCTGTTCCTGCATCTTGTCCGTGAATCCGCCACGCGTCACAAGCTGCCGGAACGGGAGGTCCCGCCGGCCTATCTGACCGCTCTGGCCGGGCGCGACTGGCCGGGCAACGTGCGCGAACTGCGGAACCTGTCGGAACGCTTCGTTCTGGGCCTCGAAGGAACCGACCTGGGCGATCCGGCCGGCACGCGACTGGCGGACCGGGTGGCGGAATTCGAGCGCAGCCTGATTTCCGGCGCGATCGCCGCACATGGCGGAAGGCTGAAGCCCGTCTATGAAATGCTGGGTATTTCCCGCAAGACTTTGTACGAAAAGATGCAGAAGCACGGCATCGACCGTCGCCTGATCGTGGACCGCACCGACGAAATCGATGCGTGAGACGCCTTGATGGGTGGAGGTCCACCCATCACTTTGAAGATATGTTTCGGTTTCCCCCCATCCCGCGCCGACAACGGTCCGATTCCGCGCATTTTCATGGCGAGGGCCATTTGCCGGCGGGGCGATGAAGACAATGATGGCTCAGGCCGCGCGAACGAATGACGCGGCACAGGCAAAATGGCCTGGAAAAATAGTCTGGGAGGAGCACATGTCCTTGTCGAAATGCATCGGCGCAGCTTTCGCCGCGCTCGTTCTTTCCGCGCCTGCCTTCGCGCAGGATTATCCCGCACGCCAGATCACCATGGTCGTCCCGTTCTCCGCCGGCGGCCCCACCGACACCGTGGCGCGCATGGTGGCCGACAAGATGTCGACGGAACTGGGCCGGCAGATCATCGTGGAGAACATCGGCGGCGCCGGCGGCACGCTGGGCGCCGCCCGCGTCGCCAAGGCCGAGGCCGATGGCTATACGGTGCTGCTGCATCATATCGGCATGGCGACTTCGGCGACGCTGTATCGCAATCTGGCCTATGACACGCTGAACGCTTTCGAATACGTCGGGCTGGTGACGGAAGTGCCGATGGTCATGGTGGCGCGCAAGGATTTCGAGCCGACCGATTTCGCCGGCTTCATAAACTATGTCAAAGGGAACGCCGATCGGATCACCATGGCCAATGCCGGTATCGGCGCCGCGTCGCATCTATGCGGCATGCTGTTCATGTCGGCGATCGAAACGCCGCTGGTGACGGTCCCGTACAAGGGCACGGGCCCCGCGATGACCGACCTTCTGGGCGGCCAGGTCGATATCATGTGCGACCAGACGACCAACACCGCGCAGCAGATCAAGGGCGGCACGATCAAGGCCTATGTGACGACCACGCCCGAACGGCTGGATGTCTTCCCGGACCTGCCGACGGCGGGCGAGGCGGGCCTGCCGGGCTTCGAAGTCTCGATCTGGCACGGCATCTATTCGCCCAAGGGCACGCCGGCCGAAATCAACGAGCGTCTGTCGCAGGCGTTGAAATTCGCCCTCGCCGACAAGGACGTGATCAAGTCCATGGCCGATCTGGGCACCGAGCCCTCCCCCGCCGGGGATGCGACTCCGGCCGCCTTGCAGGCAAAGCTGCAATCCGAGATCGAGCGCTGGAAGCCCGTGATAGAAGCCGCCGGCATCTACGCCGACTGACGTTGAAACCTTGCCCGACGCCGAGGGCCTCGGGCACTTTCAAACTTTGTCCGGGGGCTTCATGTCGACGCGCGCAACCGACAATACCAACCTGGCCGCGGGTATCCTGCTCATCCTGACGGCATTGTTTTTCGGCTGGCAAACAACCGGTCTTGCGATCGGAACCTCACTTCGTATGGGGCCGGGCTACTTCCCCATGATCCTGTCGGGGCTGCTGTTCATCATCGGCGTGATCATCCTGATCGGGGCGTTCCGCAAGGAGGGCGAGCCGTTCGGCAAGATCGCATGGCGCGGCATTCTGCTGATCCTGCCCGCACCGGTGTTTTTCGGCCTGACGGTGCGCGGCCTCGGCTTCGTGCCGTCGCTGTTCTTCACGGCGCTGATCGCCTCGCAAGCCTCGGTCCGCATGAAGCCGCTTCCCGCGCTGATCCTCGCCGGGCTGGTCACGATCTTCTCGACGCTGATCTTCAGCTACGCCCTTGGCCTGCCGTTCCGCCGGTTCGGACCCTGGTGGCCGTTCTGAGCGAGCCGGAGGAATAAATGGACCTGCTTTCCAACCTCGCGATGGGCTTTTCGGTCGCCTCGTCGTTGTCGAACCTTCTCTTCTGCCTGATCGGAGTCATCCTGGGCACGCTGATCGGCGTGCTGCCGGGAATCGGCGCAACCGCAACCATCGCCATGCTGCTGCCGATCACGTTCCAGCTGGAGCCCGTCTCTTCGCTGATCATGCTGGCGGGAATCTATTACGGCGCGCAGTATGGCGGTTCCACCACGGCCATTCTGATCAACATGCCGGGCGAGAGCTCATCGGCGGTCACGGCCATCGACGGCTACCAGATGGCGCGCAAGGGACGCGCGGGCGCCGCGCTGGCGATCGCGGCTCTGGGCTCGTTCTTCGCCGGCACCGTCTCGACCTTCCTCGTCGCGCTCTTCGCGCCGCCGCTGACGACGATAGCGCTGAAATTCGGCGCGGCCGAATATTTCAGCCTGATGGTGCTGGGCCTCGTCATGTCCGTGGTGCTGGCCCACGGATCGATCCTCAAGGCTCTCGCCATGGTCATCCTGGGCCTGCTTCTGGGGATCGTCGGCACGGACATCTATACCGGCACGCCGCGCTTCACGCTCGGCATCACCGAATACGCGGACGGCCTGAACTTCGTGGCGCTGGCCGTCGGCGTCTTCGGCATCGCCGAGATCCTGCGCAATCTCGAGGACGAGCACGGCGAGCGTCAAGTGATGACGGCGAACATCCGCAACCTGTGGCCGACGCGGGACGATTTCCGCGCCATGGCCGGTCCTGTCCTGCGCGGCACGGGTCTCGGCTCGGTCCTCGGCATCCTGCCGGGCGGCGGCGCGATCCTCGCATCCTTCGCGTCCTATACCGTCGAGAAGAAAATCTCGAAGACCCCGCAGGAATTCGGCAAAGGGGCCATCGCCGGCGTCGCGGGCCCGGAAAGCGCCAACAATGCGGGCGCGCAGACGAGTTTCATCCCGCTGCTGACGCTGGGCATCCCGGCCAATCCGGTCATGGCGCTGATGATCGGCGCGATGATCATCCAGGGCATCGTGCCCGGTCCGAATGTCGTCTCCGAGCAGCCCGCGCTCTTCTGGGGCATCATCGCCTCGATGTGGATCGGCAACCTCATGCTGGTCATCCTGAATCTGCCGATGATCGGATTGTGGGTGCGCCTGCTGTCGGTGCCTTATTACATCCTGTTTCCGATCATCATGGCGATGTGCTCGATCGGCGTTTACTCGGTGTCGTCGAACACGTTCGATCTCTATGCCGTCGCCTTCTTCGGCCTTCTCGGCTACGTCATGTCCAAGTTGCGGTTCGAGCCCGCGCCGTTGCTGCTGGGTTTCGTCCTCGGCCCGCTGCTGGAAGAGAACCTGCGCCGCGCGATGATCCTGTCGCGGGGCGATCCCATGACTTTCATCACGCGGCCGATCAGCCTCACTTTGCTCGTGATCGCGTTTGCCGTGCTGGTGCTGGTGTTCCTGCCCTCGGTCCGCAAGAACCGCGACGAGGTCTTCGCCGAAAGCGAGGGCTGAGCAGGGCCCCGAACCCGGGCGGCGGCAGGCGCCGCCGTCATCCACAAATAAAGACAGGGAGGGACAGACAATGCGTTTTTCGATCGCACGCCGTGTCGCCATGGGCCTTGCGCTTGCGCTCGGCATGACCGGGACGGCAATGGCGGAATTCCCCGAACGCCAGATCACGCTGGTGATCCCGTTCGCGGCCGGCGGCTCCACCGACGTCGTGGGCCGGATCGTCGCCGACAAGATGAGCGCGGCGCTGGGCCGGCAGGTCATCGTGCAGAACGTCGGCGGCGCGGGCGGCAGCCTCGGCGCGCAGCAGGTGGCCAAGGCCGATGCCGACGGCTACACGATCCTGATGGGCACGGTCGCCACCCACGCGCTGAACCCGCTCATCCTGAAGCAGAAGCCGTATGACCCCGTCGACGACTTCGCCCCCGTCTCGCTTCTGGTGCTCGTGCCGAACGTGCTGGCGGTAAACCCGGAACTGTCGGTCGACACCGTGCAGGAACTGATCGATTTATCGAAGACGCAACCGCTGGCCTATGCCTCGTCCGGCAACGGCACACCGCTGCACCTCTCGGGCGCGCTGTTCAACGCGATGGCGGGCACCGATCTCACCCACATTCCCTACAAGGGCTCGGGTCCGGCGCTGACCGACGTGCTGGGCAATCAGGTTCCGGTGATCTTCGACAACCTGCCCTCGGCCTCCGGCCACATCAGCAGCGGCAAGCTGCGGGCCCTCGGCGTGACGACGGCCAAACGCGCCGCGTCCTTCCCCGACATCCCGGCCATCGCCGAGACCCTGCCGGGATACGAAACCTATACCTGGAACGCGCTGTTCGCCCCGGCGGGCACTCCGCCCGACGTCGTCGCGAAGCTGAACGAAGCCGCGCGGGAGGCCATGAAAGACCCCGCCGTCGTCAAGCGGATGGCCGACTTCTCGGCCGAGATCGTGGCCTCGACGCCCGAGGCGCTCGGCGAGCACGTGAAAGCCGAAATGGTCAAATGGGAACCCGTGGTGGCAGGGGCGAACGTGACGCTGGATTGATTCCGCGCCCCCGGATCGGGCGGAAATGCATTGCGGAGCGCCGCTTCGGCAAGCTCCGCAATTGCCCGATGGGTCATTCAGCGTTCCACCTCGCGCGACACAGCTTGGCGCGAAGGGGCGCTACCACGCCATCAATGGAAATGACAATGTTCCCTCCAGGCGGCGTCGAAAGCGATGCGGGCCTTCAAGCGACCCAATCCCATTCACGACGGCTACAGAGGATGTATTCATGACCTTTCGTAACGGCCTTGCTTCGCTTCTTCGTCCCGAAGACTCGGTACTCGTTCTGATCGACCACCAGCCATACCAGCTTGCGAACCTGAACAGCCACGATCCTCATATCGTGGTCAACAATTCGACGGCGCTGGCAAAGGCCGCCAGGGTCTTCGGCGTCCCCACGATCCTGACGAGCGTGATCGCCGATCGCGGCGGCCTCATCTTTCCGCAGATCACCGACGTGTTCCCCGGCCAGGAAGTGATTGACCGCACGTTCATCAACACCTGGGAAGACCGGAAAGTTGTCGACGCGGTGAAGGCGACGGGCCGGAAGCAACTGATCATCGCCGGTCTGTGGACCGAAATCTGCGTCGCGATGCCGGCGATCCAGGCCGCCGGCGAAGGCTGGGATGTGACGGTCATCACCGACGCGTCGGGCGCGGTTTCGGTCGAGGCCCATGAGGTCGCGATCCAGCGCATGATCGCGGCGGGCGTTAACATGATGACATGGCTGGCGCTGGCAGCCGAGTGGCAGCGCGACTGGGCGCGGGCGGAAACCGCCATCGCGCTGAACGACGTGATCATTCAGCACGCTGCCGGAAGCGGCATCGCGTTCCTGTGGGAGCAACAGTTGCTCAACACGCCGGTGCCGGCCAAAGCAGGCTGATCCGGGCGGGATGACGAGAATCCCGACCGACGCGTCGGAACAAGCCGATTGCTTGTCGAGGATCCTCACCCCATCTCACCGGAAGGCCCGTCTGCCCGGCACCTTCCGTCATCGCGTGCCCGACCGTGCTTCGCAACGCATCCGGGCGCGCGGTTCACGGCGAGACCATCGGCCCCGCGGCGGCCTCGCCCGCCGCCCCAACCTTTCATGTTGACGGAGACTGAGATGACCGAAAAACCTGCCGTTCGGATTTCCTACGAGGATCAAGGCCACAAGGGACGCTTTGCCGCCCGCGTCGACGGGGCGGAGGGCGAAGGCGAACTGACCATCTCGAAAGTCTCGGAGGTGCTCGTCATCGCCGATCACACCTTCGTTCCCGACACCATGCGCGGCACGGGCGCCGCTTCGGCGCTGGTCGAAGCCCTGATCGCGGATGCCCGCGCCAAAGCTTATCGCATCGTGCCGCTCTGCCCCTTCGTGCGGGCGCAGTCGCTGCGACGGCATCCCGAGTGGTCCGACGTCATTCAGCAGTAAGGCGGCCGACCGCCGACTGCCGTAACCGCCATGAAACTGTTTGAGCGAAGGAGAGCGACATGAGCTGGAACCCGACGCAGAACCCCGATTGCCCCGAAACGGGCGGGCTCGACGCCATCGAAACCCTCATTGTCCCACGCACCCGCGATCTGGGCGGGTTCGAGGTGCGCCGCGCCCTGCCCGCCCCGAAACGCCAGATGGTCGGCCCCTTCATCTTCTTCGACCAGATCGGGCCCGCCGAATTCCTGACCGGCGGCGGCATCGACGTGCGCCCGCATCCGCATATCGGACTGGCGACCGTAACCTATCTCTATGAGGGCGCGTTTCATCACCGCGACAGCACCGGCGCCGACCAGATGGTCTATCCCGGCGAGGTGAACTGGATGATCGCCGGCAATGGCGTCACCCATTCCGAACGCACCAGCGAGGAGATGCGCCGCCGGCCCGGCACCGCTTTCGGAATCCAGACATGGGTCGCGCTGCCGGAGCACGCGGAAGACGTTGCCGCGACGTTCGAGCATCACGGTCGCGAGGCCCTGCCATTCCTTGAGGGCGAGGGCAAGCAGGTCCGCCTGATCCTCGGCTCCGCATGGGGCGAGCGCGCGCCGGTGAAGACCTTCACCGAGACCTTCTATGCCGATGTCGTTCTGGCTGGGGGCGCGAAGCTGCCGCTGCCCGACAATCACGAGGATCGGGGCGTCTATGTCGTCGAGGGCGATATCCTTGTGGCCGGAACAAGCTTCGCCGCGGGACGGATGATGGTGTTCCGCCCCGGCGACCGCATCAGCCTGACCGCGGGAGAGGCCGGCGCGCGGCTGATGGTGCTGGGCGGCGAGACGATGAACGGACCGCGCTACATCTCCTGGAACTTCGTCGCCTCTTCACAGGAGAGGATCGACGCGGCGAAAGAGGCGTGGCGCAAGGGCGACTGGGAGCATGGCCGCTTCCACCTGCCGCCCGGCGACGAGGCCGAGTTCATTCCGCTGCCCGAGCAGTTGAAGTAACCGGCGCGCAGCACGAATACGGACCCCGCCTGCGAGCGCGCAAAAGCGCTCGATCGTCAATCGACCGTCAGGACGGCCTTCCCCGCGAATTCCCGCTTCAGAAGCGCGCGGGCCGTTGCGTCGATCCCGGTCCATTGCGCGGTTCGCCCGATCACCGGGCGCGGGCTTCCGTCCGACAGGCGGCCGGGACCCGCCCGATGTCGCTACGGCTTGACCTGCCCTGCCCGGATGATCGGTGCAACCTCAGCGCCCAGAAGTTCGATGGAACGCTTCATCGCCGCCGTTTCGAGTGACGCCGTGCTCATCTGGAAGGTGATGCGCGAGACGCCGCCGAGCGCCTCGTCGGCGTGCCGCATCTTGGCCGCGACCGTCGCCGGATCGCCGATCAGGAACGCGCCCTCCGGGCCGGCCATGGCTTCGAACTGCTGGCGCGAGGGCGGCGACCAGCCGCGCTCACGACCGACCTTCGCCGTCAGATGCGCCCAACCGGGAAAGAAGGCATCCTTTGCCGCCGCGTTGGTCTCGCCGACGAAACCCATCGCATGAACGCCCACCACGAGCTTGTCGGGACCATGCCCGGCACGCCTGCCGGCCTCGCGATAGAGATCGACCAGCGGACGGAAGCGCTCGAAACCGCCGCCGATGATCGCGACCATCAGCGGCAGGCCGAGCACGCCGGCGCGAGCGAAGGATTGCGGCGTGCCGCCGACGCCGATCCACAACGGCAGCCGCGGCTGATGCGGACGGGGAAAGACGCCCTGTCCGCCGAGCGGCGGACGGAAGCGGCCTTCCCACGTGAGATTGGTCGTCTCGCCCAGCTTCAGGAGGAGGTCGAGCTTCTCGGCGAAAAGATCGTCATAGGCCCGCGTGTCCAGACCGAAGAGCGGAAACGCCTCGCCGAACGACCCCCGGCCGACGACGATTTCGGCGCGGCCCCTGGCGATCAGGTCGAGGGTCGCGAATTCCTGAAAGACCCGAACGGGGTCGGCTGCGCTCAGGACCGTCACCGCGCTCGTCAACCGGATCCGACTTGTGCGCGCCGCCGCCGCGGCCAGAATGATCGCGGGCGCGGAGTCGAGAAATTCAGCGCGGTGGTGCTCGCCAATGCCGAATACATCCAGCCCGACCCGGTCGGCGATTTCAACCTCCTCGATAAGCTCGGCCATGCGATCGGTCGCCGAAGGGAGCCTGCCCGTGGCAGGATCGGGAAGGATGGCGGCAAAGCTGTCGATACCGATTTCCATGAGAGATCCTTGCGCGTTCGTTGGTCGGAACGCACAGTGTCATTCCTGTTTGCAATACGATAGCACTATTCTGTGGATAGCTGTGTCGCGAGACGGGGAACGCCGAATTGGACATCGAGGACCTGCTCACCTTCGTGGAAGTTGCCGACGCCGGGGGAATTTCGCCGGCCGCGCGCCGGCTCGGCGTCTCCAAGTCAATCGTCAGCCGGCGGCTCGTCCGGCTTGAAGCGGAGCTTGGCGTCCAGCTTCTCGCGCGAACCACGCGCGGCGCCGCTCTCACGGAGGCCGGTGGCACGTTTCGGGACCATGCCGCCAGGGCCTGCGCCGAGATCGAGGTGGCGAGGGAGACGATCCTGCCCGCCGGCGACCTGCGCGGCCGCCTGCGCGTCGCCGTGTCGCTTTCGTTCGGCCCCAATCACTTCGCTCCCGTGCTCGCGCAGATGGCGCGGGCCCACCCGCAACTCCACATCCATGCCTCCTACAGCGACCGCTTCGTCGATCTCATCGCGGAGGGTTTTGATTGTGCGATCCGGGTTGGCTATCTACAGGACTCCAATCTGATCGCAAGACGTGTCGGGCCGATCTACGGAAAGCTGGTCGCGAGCCCGGACTATGTGAAGGCACATGGTTCCCCCGAGAAACCCGAGGAACTCGTCGCCCATCAAGCCCTCATGCAGGGAACGGAATCCTGGCAATTCATGGATGGCGACGAGATCATCACGGTTAATCCGCAGGGGCGCTTCAAGGCCGACAACGCCACGGCCCTCGCCGCCGCCGCATTGGAAGGGCTCGGCATCGCGTGGCTTCCCGATGGCATCACCGACATACATGTGGCCTCCGGGGCGCTCGTTCCGGTCATGACGCGCCATCCGCCGCCGCCGGCAGGCGTATATGTCGTCCGCCCGCCCGGCCAGCATACCGCGCGGAAAGTACGGGTTCTCACCGAAATGCTGATCGGGTGTTTCAAAGAAGATTCGCGATCTTGACAGTATCGGGCGCGAGCGCGGGAGCACGCCCGGGCCAGCCCGGACGTCGGATTCTTCCGTCGAGGTCAAGACAGACCGCTTGTCGCCAGAAACCGGTCCTTGCCCGCATAGTCGAACAATTCGCGGGGATGGAGCGGAATGCGATCAGGTTGAATCGCCATCCCGCTCTCGATTTCATGTTTTACCGCAACTTGCGTTCAATTCGATGGACCGGCTTGGATGCAAACCGTTCCGGACGGCGAGAACCGGGAAGTTTTCTTTCCGGTCCGGGCCATATTCACCCGGATGATCCCGCACGATCCGAGTCCGTCGAAACGTCTGCCCTCACGCCACGGCCTGCGCGCCGGTGATCTCGACGAGAGAGCCGCAGATGAAGGCGGCTTCGTCGGAAGCGAGGAAGGCGACCAGGGCCGCGACCTCCTCCGGCTTGCCGATGCGGCCGAAAGGCACCAGCCTGTCGAGATCGGCGATGGTGCGGCCCGACCGCTTCACCCCCGCTTCCAGCATCGGCGTATGGATTTCGCCGGGGCAAACGGCATTCACCCTGACTTTGTGAGACGCGTAGTCGCGGGCGAGATTCTGCGTGAAGCTCGCCACCGCCGCCTTCGTCACGTTGTAGGCGATATGGTTCGGCGCCGGGTGAAGGCCCCATTGCGAGGCCGTGTTGACGATGGCGCCGCCACCGGCCGCGATCATCGGCGGCAGCGCCGCCTGACACAGATGAAACATGGCGTCGACATTGATCGCGAAGCTCAGCCGCCAGTCGTCCGCCGTCAGCGACAACAGGTTGCCGCGCCGGTTGATGCCCGCGTTGTTGCACAGGACGTCGATGCGGCCCTCGCTTCCGATGACGTCGTCGACGATTGCCCGGCAGCCTTCCGCCGTCGCGATCGCTGGCGAAAGCGCGGCCCCGGCCTCCTTCCGCGACGATCCGTGCCGCCGTGGCCTCGGCGCCTTCACCGTTCACGTCGGTGACGACGACCAGCGCGCCCTCCGCGGCAAAGCGGGCACAGATGGCCGCACCAATGCCACCGGCCGCGCCGGTGACGAGGATGGTCTGGCCGGAGAGGCTCATAGTTCACCTACCTGCGGACCCCAGGTGTCCGACAGTGCGAAGCCCGTGCTGAAAGGATCGTTCGGATCGAGGCGCAATTCCTGCCGTCCGAAGATGTAACCTTGCCCCGTTATCCGCGGCAGAACGGCGGGACGGCCGCCCACGGTGGTTTCACCCAGCATTTCCGCGGTGAACGTGCCGCCGATGATGCTGCGCGAAATCCGCCTGTCGCCGGTCTTCAGCTCGCCCCGCGCGTGCAGGATCGCGAGATTGGCGGAACTCCCCGTGCCGCAGGGCGAGCGGTCGACGCGGCCGGGTTTGAGCGTGGTGCAGGTCGTGACCGAGCCATCGTCGTGGCGCTCGCGGAACATGACATAGGCGATCTCGTTCAGGCTCGGGATCTCCGGGTGCGCGACACGGATCTGGTCTTTCAGGAGCGCCTTGATCGCCATCCCCGCCTCCGCCAGCCCGCGCGCGGCTTCGGGAACGATGCGCAGGCCAACCTGATCCGCGTCGACCTGCGCATAGAAGACGCCGCCGAAAGCAATATCGCCGCGGATGAGGCCCCATTGCGGGGTCTCGATCGCCGCATCGAGTTCAACGACGAAGGCCGGAACATTGTCGAGGCTGACCGATATGCAACGGCCGCCCTCGCAGCGCGCGCGGGCGACGATCAGGCCGGCGGCGGTGTCGAGACGCACCACGGTCTCCGGCTCGATCATCTTCACGCGGCCCGTCTCGAGCAGCGCCGTGACGACGCAGATGCAGTTCGAGCCGGACATCGGGTGCGCCGTGTCCGGCTGGAGCACGATGAACGCCGCGTCCGCATCCGGCCGGCAGGGCGGCAGCAGCAGGTTGGTGGTGTGAACCACCTGCGCCCGCGGCTCGCGCGTCAGGAACAGGCGCAGGCTGTTATCGACGTCATTGAGAAAATTCATCTTCTCAAGGATGGTCGCGCCCGGCAATTCGGGCGCGCCGCCGACCAGCACATTGCCGCTCTCGCCCTGACAATGCACCAGCAGGATTTCAAGGCTGTTCTCGAAGGTCATTTCAGATACCAGCCCCACGGTTCGTTGCCGACGAAGCGGGTGATCTGCTTGGTCTCCAGATAGTTATCGAGCCCCCAGCGACCGAGTTCGCGCCCGATGCCGGACTGCTTGTAGCCGCCCCACGGCGCCTCGGTGAAGGTCGGCTGCGAGCAATTGATCCAGACGATGCCGGCGCGGAAGGCGCGGGCGACTCGCTCCGCGCGCTCTTCGTCTTCCGACATCACGGCCGCCGCAAGACCGAAGCGGGAATCATTGGCAAGGCGGATGGCTTCTTCCTCGGTGTCGAAGGAGCGGATGCAGACGACGGGTCCGAAGATTTCCTCGACCCAGGCGTCGGCGTCGAGCGGCACATCGGTGAGGATCGTCGGCTCCAGATAGTAACCCCTGTCGAAGCCCTCGGGCCGCCGGCCGCCGGCCGCAACCGTCGCTCCCTGCGCGACGGCCCTGTCGATGTGGCGCAGCACGTCCTCATACTGCGCCTCGTTGACCAGCGGCCCGAGCAGCGTGCCCTCGTCGAGCCCGTTGCCGATGCGGATCTTCTTCGCTTCTTCAACCAGCCGCTCCAGCAGGCGCGGATAGAGCGGCGCCTCGACCAGAACCCGCGAGGTGGCCGAGCAGACCTGACCCTGGTTCCAGAAGATGCCGAACATGATCCATTCGACGGCCTTCTCGATGTCGCTGTCGGCGAAAACCACGAAGGGCGACTTGCCGCCGAGTTCGAGGCTCACCCGCTTGATGTCCTTCGCCGCGGCGGCCATGATGCGCGAACCGACCGGGCCGGAGCCGGTGAAGGCCAGCTTGTCGACCTGCGCGTGCTCGGTCAGCGCCTGCCCCACCACCGAGCCCTTGCCCGACAGGATGTTGAGCACACCCGGAGGCAATCCGGCGGCCTCGGCGATCGCGCCCAGTTCCAGCGCGGTCAGCGAGGTTGTCTCGGCCGGTTTCAGGATCATGGTGCATCCCGCCGCCAGGGCGGGGGCGACTTTCCATGCCGCCATCAGCAGCGGATAGTTCCACGGCACGATGGCCACGGCGACGCCGATCGGCTCGCGAACGGCTTTCGAAACGAAGCGCGCGTCCGCGAGCTTCACCGTCTCCGCTTCGCCGTCAAGTTCCTCGGCGAGCCCGGCATAGAAATCGAAGCAGCCTGCCGCGTCTTCGAGGTCCCACGTCGCTTCCGGCAACGGTTTGCCGTTGTCGCGCGTTTCGATCCGCGCGAGTTCCGGCAGCCGGTCGCGGATTCCCCTGGCGATGGCGCGCAGGAACGTCGCGCGCTCGGCGCCGCTCAGGCGCGGCCAGGGCCCGTCGTCGAAGGCGGCCCGTGCGGCGCGCACGGCCGCATCGGCGTCGGGCGCGGTGGCGGCGGGAATGTGATGAAACACTTCCTCGGTGGCGGGATCGATCACCGGCAGCGTGCCGCCCTCGGCGGGAGACACCCATGCGCCATTGATGTAAAGTTTCGTCTGCATGTTTCCCTCACAATGCGCGTGTCGGACCGCCATCGACCCGCAGGCCCCGGCCGGTAACGGAACACGAAGCCTCTGTCGGCGAAAAAACGGTCCTCATAACGGGCTTTCCTCTCAGAAACGGTCGATGCGATACGGCGCCATGTCTAGCGGCGGCTTTACGCCGGTGATCAGGTCGCCCATCAGCCGCGCCGTGGTCGCGGCATAGGTCACGCCCAGGTGGCCGTGGCCGGTGGCATAGAAAACGCCCGGTGTCTTCGCCGAAGCCGACATGACGGGCACCGTGTCCGGGAAGGCGGGACGATGGCCCATCCATTCGGTGAAGTCCGCGCATTTCAGGTTCGGAAGCGCCGTCTGCGCGCGCTTCACCGTGATCTTCGAGCGGCGATAATCGGGCGCCGCGTCGAGCCCCGCCATCTCGACCGTGCCGCCGACGCGGATGCCGCCGGCCGTCGGCGTCACCATGAAGGCGCGGGCGGGCCAGATGATCGAATGCTTCATCGCAATGCCCGGCGACATGATCTGGGTATGATAGCCGCGTTCGGTTTCGAGCGGCATCGGCTCGTCGAGCATCCCGGACAAGCGGCCAGAGAAAGCGCCGGCGGCGATCACGATTTCATCGGCCGGAAGGTGCCGGCCGTCCTTCAGGATCACCGCGCGAATCCGCCCGGACCGGTCGAACCCGCCGACCTCGCCCCTCTCGATGCGCCCGCCGAGCGTCACGAATTTCTCCGCAAGCCTCAGCACCAGCCGGTAGGGATCGCGAAGGCTGCGGTTCCGGGGAAAGAGCACCGCCATGCCGATGTCCTTCGACAGCTCCGGCTCAAGTTCGCGCGCCTGTGCGCCGGTCAGGACGTGATGCTCGAAGCCGAAACGCTCCAATATCTCGATGTGATCGCGGTCCGCCCGGAACTCCGCCTCGTCGGCATAGAGCGACAGGCACCCCTCCTGTGTCAGCTCCGCCTCCAGCCCCGTTTCACGCAGCAATGCTCCGAGATCCTCATGGACGCGCTTGCACAGGACGGCCCCCTGCTCCTCCAGCGTCCGCAGCTTCGAAGGGCGCGAGGCGGCGATGAAGCGCAGGAACCACGGAACCAGCTTCGGCATATAGGCGGGGCGCACCCGGACAGGACCTTCAGGGTCGAGCATCCAGCCCGGAATCTGTTTCCAGACCGCCGGGCGCGAGGCCGGCATGAACTCGGTCACTGCGATCGACGCCATGTTCCCATAGGAAGCGCCCCGCCCCGGCGCATCGCGATCGACCAGGACGACCTGACGGCCGCGGCGTTGCAGATCGTAGGCAAGCGCGGTCCCGATGATACCCGCGCCGATGATGACAGTTGCAGTCACCTTGTCCCCTCCTGCCGGTATCGAACGGGCGGCGCCAAGCCGCCCGCCGGACGTTCTCACTTCAAGTTCAGAACGGGTTCCACCGCCGCGCGGAATTCCGCCTTCTCGGCGTCGGAAAGCGGCAGCAGCGGCTGGCGGCCCACGCCGACGGGGGTGCCGGCAAGCTCGCAGCCGTATTTGACCTTCTGCACGAACTTGCCGCTTTCGAGGCTCGACATGGCGCGGTAGATGGTCTGCGCCTTGCCGCGCGCGCCGAGCCAGTCGCCGGCCTCGATGGTGTTGACGAGATCGACGGCGGCCTTCGCCATGAAGTTCGCCGGCCCGCAGATCCAGGACGTCGCGCCCCAAAGGTAGAAGTCCAGCGTCTGGTCGTCGGAACCGTTGGTGACCTGGTAGCGATCGCCGTATCGCACGCGGATGTCGATGGCGCGCAGCAGGCTGCCGCTCGATTCCTTGATGCCGATGACGCGCGGGTTGTCGACGAAGGCGTCGAGCACGTCGAGGCCCACCTCCACGCCGACCTTCGGCGGGTAGTTGTACAGCACGACCTTCACATCGACCGCATCAAGCACGGACTGGTAATGCGCGATGATTTCGTCCGTCGCGGGTGTCGCATAAAAAGGCGCGGACAGCAGCACCGTGTCGTAACCGAGGTCGCGGGCGCGCTTCGTGTGCTCGATCACTTCCCACGTGGAGCCGGCATTGGTGCCGGCGATGAGCAGTTCGTCCCCGCCGGCGAATTCGGCGACGAATTTCAGCACGGATGCCCGTTCGTCGGCCGTCAGGGCGTTGTATTCGCCGGTTGAGCCGTTGGGCACCCAGCCCTTGACGCCGTCGTCGCGCAGCTTCGTGAGCAGCTTCTCGAAGGCACTGAAATCAATCCTGCCGTTTTCATCGAACGGGGTGACGAGAGCGGGAAGGACGCCTTTGAGTATCATGGAGTTCTCCTTTGCAGAAATGTTGGAAACCATCACATCGCAAGCTTCGCGAGGATGCGGCGCTCGACGAGCGAGACAGCCCGGGTGAGCGGAAAGGCGATGGCGAAGTAGATGAGGGCGACGACCGTCAGCACCTCGACGGGGCGCGCCGTGTTGTTGGAAATGTTCCCGCCGACGAACATGAGATCGGCCATGCCCACGGCGGAAACGAGAGCGCTCTCCTTGAACAGGCTGACGCAGTTCGACAACAGCGTCGGAATGGCGCGCAACACCGCCTGGGGCAGCACGACGTTCGTGATCTGCACGCGCCGGGGCAGTCCGAGCGCGACGCAGGCGTCGAGCTGTTCACGCCCGACCGACTTGAGGGAGGCGCGGAACGTCTCGCTGGAAATCGCCCCCATGTAGAGCGTGAGTGCGATCACGCCCGACGCGAGGTTCGACAGCTCGACGCCCAGAACCAGCGGCAGGCAGAAGAAGATCCAGAACAACTGGATGAGCACGGGCGTGCCGCGGAAGAATTCGACGTAGACGTTGGAGACGATGCGCAGCAGCGCGGACGTCGAGGTGCGGGCAAGCCCGACGAGAAAGCCCAGCGTACAACCAAGGATGACCGACATGAGCGTCAACTTGATCGTCATCCACAGGCCGAGCGCCAGAGCATCGGTGAAGCGCAGCACGACGGAGAAATCGAAAGTCATGAATCTTCTCCTCAGCTCGTCACCAGTTGACGGCGACGTTCGAGGTAACTGACGATCTGCGAAACGGGGAACGAAATGGCGAAGTAGATGAGCGCGGCGACGGTAAAGATCTCGATCGGCCGATAGGTTTCCGTCGCCAGCGTCTTGGCCTCATACATGAGATCCTGCACCGCCACGATCGCCACCAGCGCGCTCTGCTGGAATATGACGATGCCGTTCGTCAGCAGGACGGGTATCGACGCACGCAGCGCAGTCGGAAATACGATGTAGAGCACGCGCTGGAGCGGGTTGAGACCCAGCGCGATACCCGCGTCGAGCTGCTCGCGCGGCACGGCCTGAATGGCGGCGCGATAGGCTTCGGCGTTGAACGCCATCAGGTTGAAGCCGAGCGCCAGGATGCCCATGGTGATGGACCCGAGAAAGACATCGAACAGCATCGGCACGCAGTAAAAGAACCAGACGATCTGGACGATCGCCGGCGTGCAGCGGAAGAACTCCACGAACAGCATCGCCGGCAAGCGGACGGCCGCGAAACGGCTCATGATGAGGAGCGCCAGCGGAAACCCGAAGAAGATACCGATCAGATTGGCGACGGCCGTGAGCTGAAGCGTCACGACGAGCCCGTCGAGGAGCGGCGGGAAGGAAACGGCCCCGAAATCGAGTGAATAGTTCATGCGCCTTCCCTTTACTGCCGGATATGGAAGACGCGGTCGATGAATTCCCGGGTGCGCTCCTCTTTCGGAGCCCCCAGCACCTGCTCGGGCGGGCCGTCTTCGACGACCACGCCACCCGCGCAGAAGATAACCCGGGAAGCGATGTTCTTCGCGAACCACATGTCATGGGTCACGATCATCATCGGCATGTTCTGCGCGGCAAGTTGCAGGATGACCTGCTCGACCTCCGCCACCAGTTCGGGGTCGAGCGCCGAGGTCACTTCGTCGAACAGCATCAGCTTCGGGTCGAGCATCAGGGCGCGGGCAATGGCCACCCGCTGCTTCTGCCCGCCGGAAAGCTGCGCCGGAAAGGCGTCCGCCTTCGCGCCGAGACCGAAGCGCTCCAGCAGCGCCGTCGCACGCCCGGCGGCGGCGGACTTCTTCTCGCCCCGCACCTTGCAGGGGGCGAGCGTCAGGTTCTCGATGACGCTCAGATGCGGGAACAGCGTATAGTGCTGAAACACCATGCCGATCGAGCGGCGGACGCTTGTGTCGATGACGGTTTTCCCGTAGCCGCCGTCGGCCGATATATAGGGTTTTCCGCCGAAGGTGATCGAACCGCTGTCGATCTTTTCGAGCCCCATCATCACGCGCAGCAGCGTGCTCTTGCCGCCGCCGCTCGGCCCGATGACGACCACCCGCTCGCCGGGTTTCATCTCGATGTCAAGCCCTCTGAGCACTTTCACGGCAGGCGTGTAGCTCTTGTGGAGCGACCGGATACGGACAAGAGGCGTATTTGAGGCTTGACTGCCCGGAGAATGACTTAAGGTCATGGCAGGTCTCGCAGTTGTGATTGAATACGGGAGGACGGGGCGAACCTCGGCAATGCCGGGCCGCGCCCCGGCACGGCGAATGGCTGCCGCCTTCAGGAAGATCCGGCGCGTATGAGGGAAATGGAACGGCGGATGCGAAAGCGTTCTTCGATCCGCCCTCCCCTCGTCACCGCGCGCCCTTGAGCACCTTGTCGACCGCGTTGCGGATCAGGGTGTCGACGTAACCGGTCGCCACTTTCTCCTCGAGGAAAATGTTGACGACCTCGATATCGGCAGGCGAAATCTGGTGGGGCAATCCGAACGACACGCCCTGTTTCGCCAGCGCGGGCTTCGGGTTGAGAGCCACTGCCCAATCCGGATTGGACTGTGTGAACAACAGGTTGGTGTCGGAGGCATCGACGAGGATGTCGGCGCGGCGAGAAACCAGCGCGAGGCGGGTTTCATCGTTGCTGGGCAGGCGCAGGACGGTGGCGCTCTTCACCGCGGCGGAAATCGCCTTGTCCTGGGCCGTGCCGGACATGACGGCGAGCGTCACGCCCGGCTTGTCGATATCCGCGACGGAGGTCGCCTCCGCCGGAATCTTGGGATTGTTCTTGTTGTAGGCGAGCGAGATCTGATACTCCATGGCGGGAATAGAGAATTGCACCGCCAAGGCGCGGACCGGCGTGCGGTTGAGCGCCAGCGAGACGTCCCACCGGCCAGCCTGCAAGCCGGCGATCAGGTTGTCCCACGTCGTATCCACGAACACGGGCTTGACCTTCAGGACTTCGGCGAACTCGCGGCACAGATCGGCGAAGAACCCCGAATATTCGCCGGTCGCCGGATCGCGCATGACATAGGGCGGGGCGACCGCGGCGCCGCAACGCAATGCGCCGGCTTTCTGGACACCCTGCCAATAGCCCCCGCCCGATTGCGCCGAAACCGCAGTTGCCGAAAGCCCCATCGCCAATGCGAGCCCGGGCAGCGTCCGCAAGGCGGACGTGATCATTCTGGAAAACATCATTTTTTCCTCTCCATGACGTGCATCCGGCACGTGTTCTCCGGTCGTCGGCGTCGCGCCGTTTCCGGTATTTTTGGTCGTCTACGTGTCGACAAGATTATTTATGTCGGCTGCGCGTCGACAAATCAAGCGGAAAAATTTGCGTTGTGATCGGCGCGGTTTTCTGTCCCTAATGGGCCTTGCAACGGAGCGAGAGAGAAAAGTGTCAGGCGAAACAGAAACGAAGCGGGTCAGGGGCACCGGCTGGAAGAACGTCTACGAGACGCTGCGGAGCGAGATATTGACCCTGACGCTGGCGCCGGGCGAATTGCTGGACGAAAGCACCCTCGCCGAGCGTTTCGAGATGTCGCGCTCACCCGTGCGCGAGGCGCTGATCCGGCTCGCGGGGGAAGAACTCGTCGTGACGCTGTCAAATCGCAGCACGATCGTCGCGCCGATCGAGGTGGGGACGTTTTCGAAATATGTCGAGGCGCTGGATATCGCCCAGCGGGTCAATACCCGTCTGGCGGCGGCTTTGCGCACGGCCGCCGACCTGAAGAGCATCGCCAGCCGTCAGAAAGCATTCGAGGCCGCCGTTCAGACAAACGACCATTTGAAGATGTCGGAAGCCAACAAGCAGTTTCATCTTGCTATCGCCAGGGCCGGTAAAAATGCCTACATGGCATCATTTTACGAGCGGCTGCTCAATCAGGGACAGCGAATGTTGCATCTGCATTTTGAGTATCTCGAACGGACAAACGAGGGCTATCTCCTGACGGACGAGCATAACCTGATGCTGGAAGCGATCAGGGCGAAGGACGTCGATCTGGCCGACGAATTGGCTCACGCCCACACGCGACAATTCCAGGACAACTTCATCAACTTCATGCGCGAGAACTATACGAACAACGTATCCTTTTCCTTGCCCGATACGAAACCGCAGGCAATCGGAAACGCCCGCCCGGAACCGGCCAAGGCGGTTTCCGACCGCCAGGAGCGCAGGCGCCGCAGTTCATCGGCCGATAACGCTCGTCTCAATCGCGTGGGCAATCTCACCGAATGACATCAAATCCGTCCGCGAGAATCCGTCTATTCTCGCGCATATCAAGCTGATCGGCTCGACCCGATATAGAAATCAACATCACGGACACAGGAAGCGGGCAGGCTCAGGACTTCGACCGGCAGAGGCGATGGCCGAAGGTTGCTTGCTTCCGGATTTCAGGAGACGAACATGAGTGTCGAAAAAGTTGCCATCATCACCGCCGGTGGCAGCGGCATGGGCGCAGCCGCCGCCAGACGACTCGCCGGGGATGGCTTCAAGGTTGCGATCCTGTCGTCATCCGGCAAGGGAGAGGCGCTGGCCGATGAACTTGGCGGATTCGGCGTGACCGGCTCGAATCGGTCGAACGACGATCTCAAGCGGCTGGTTGATGGAACGGTGGAGCGCTGGGGCCGCATCGACGTGCTGGTCAACAGCGCCGGCCACGGCCCGCGCGCCCCGATCCTGGAGATCGGCGACGAAGACTGGCATACGGGTCTCGACACCTATTTTCTCAACGCCGTCCGCCCGATCCGGCTTGTCGCGCCGATCATGCAGACGCAGAAATCGGGTGTCATCGTCAATATATCGAGCGCATGGGCCTTCGAGCCGAGCAGTCTTTTTCCGACCTCGGCGGTATTCCGCGCCGGGCTTGCATCCTTCACCAAGATCGTCGCGGACACCTATGCCGCCGACAACATTCGGATCAACAACGTCCTGCCCGGCTGGATCGACAGCCTTCCCGAAACCGGAGAGCGCCGGGAGAGCGTGCCGCTCGGACGCTACGGCAAGGCTGAGGAGATTGCCGCCACCATCTCGTTCCTGGCCTCGGAAGGTGCGGCCTACATCACCGGCCAGAATATCCGTGTTGACGGTGGATTGATGCGTTCAGTCTGACGAAGTCGGTCTTCAGGTGGATCTTGGTGAAGAATCCGCCGCGCGAGCGACCGGGCGCCCGCCCCTTCCGCCCCCCCTTTGCCCCTGCTGCCGAGACATGGACGCGCACGGGGGGCAAGTCGGATATCCGAATCGGAGGGGCAGGCGCCCGGCTGTTCTCGCGCAAGAAATCAGCGCCGTCTGCGTGTCGCCAGCCAGCACAGGATCGATCCCCCGCAAACCATGGCCGTTCCCTGCCAGAACGAGAACGAAAGCGGCGTGCGTAAAAGCAGCGCTGCGATAACCGCGGAAAAAATCGGGGTAAAGTAGGAGGCTCCGGCCAGAATGGTGACGTTGCCGTGCAGAATGCCGACGTTCCACGCGGCATAGCCGAAGCCCATCGCCGAAGCCGCCAACGCCAGCACGATAATGGACTCGAGGTTGAAATCCATCGCGCTGCCATCCGTAAACGGATACTTGATCCAGAGAACGGCGGCGACCAGCATGAAGAACAGGGTGACGCCGTTTTTCCCGTCGGCAAATTTCGCCGTGGTGATCGAGTACGCCGCCCAGATCACGGCGCCGGCAAACGCCAGACCGTAGCTCAGGGGGTTATCCTGAATGTTGGATAACATGACCGCAAAATTGATCCCGCTATCGCCGCCGAGAACCCAGACAATGCCGACCATCGAAATGACGACCCCGGGGAATATAAGGATATTTGCTTTTTGATTATTGAACAGGATTGCCGCGACCATCGTGAATGTCGGCCAAAGGTAATTGACCATCCCGACCTCGATGGCCTGCCGTCCTGTATTTGCGTAACCGATAGACAAGGCAAGGCACAGTTCATATGAAATGAAAAGGACGCTCCCCCAAAAGAGGTAGCGCCGGGGAAACTCGCCGAGCTTCGGAAATCCGACAGTCAACAACAATACGACCGCTGCCACCGTGTAGATCAGCGCCGCGCCGCCGATGGGGCCGAAACTTTCGCTGACACTGCGGATGAGGCCGACGATCGAGCCCCAGAGGAGGATCGAAGTCAACCCGACCAGCGTCGCCTTGCGCGTCCTTTGAGTACCGACCAATTGCGCCATATCGTTCCTGAGCCCCGATGAGACACGCATGACAAGCCACGTCCGGGCCGGGAGACCCGGACGAGAATGATTGTCCTGCAACAGGTTTAGAGCAGTTTGCGTTCAAATCGATCCATCGAATTGAATGCAAGTTGCGGTAAAATATAGAATTGAGAGCGGCGTGGCGATTCCACTTGAATGCACGCCGATCTAGTTATATTTTTCCGACGTCGAAGCGTCGATCCAGATCGTCTTTATTTCCGTGTACTGATCATGCGCCCATATGGATTTGTCACGCCCGCCGAAGCCGGATTCCTTGAAGCCGCCGAAAGGCGTGGTGACGTCGCCCTCGCCGAAGCAGTTCACCGTCACGACGCCCGCACGTATTTCACGCGCCAGGCGCAACGCACGGTTCAGCCTGCTCGTATAGACCGCCGCCGCCAAGCCATAGACGGTGTCGTTGGCGAGCGCAATCGCTTCATCGATCGTCGTGAAAGTCGTCACGGACAGGATCGGCCCGAAAATTTCTTCCCGGAACAGTTTGCTTTCCGGGCCGGCGTCATCGACGATGGTCGGCTCGACGAAAATTCCGTGCCGGGCCCCGCCGCCGAAGACGACCGGAATATTCTCCGCTTTCGCCTGCTCGATATACGAGTACACCTTCTCGAAATGAGCGTCGCTGGAGAGCGAACCGAGAAAGTTCTCGGGATCGAGAGGATCCCCCATTTTCCACTCGCGCAGATGAAGGCCGACCCGCTCCAGCAGCGCATCCTTGATATCGGCGTGAACGATCAGGCGCGATGACGCCGAACAATTCTGGCCCATGTTCCAGAAAGCGCCGTTGACAATATGCCGGGCGACGGCATCGACATCCTCAACGTCGTCCATGACGACGGCGGGATTCTTGCCGCCGCATTCCAGCACCACCTGCTTCAGGTTCGATTCAGCCGCATACTTGAGGAACAGCCTGCCGGTGTCGGTCGAACCGGTGAAGCTGACCATCGCGACATCCGGGTGCCGGCCGATCGGCTCGCCCACATCCCTGCCGCCACCGGGAAGGACGTTGAGCACGCCTGCGGGAATGCCGGCCTGATGAGCCAGTTCGGCAAGACGCAATGCCGTGAGGCTGGTTTCCTTGGCCGGCTTCACCACGACCGAACAGCCGGCCGCCAGCGACGGCCCGATTTTCCACGCCAGCATCAGCAGCGGGAAATTCCACGGCAGGACCAGACCCACCACGCCGATAGGCTCGCGCACCACCAGCGCGACCGTGTCCGATCCCACCGGCGCGGTATGGTCATAGATCTTGTCGATCAGTTCGGCATGCCAGCGGATCGTGTGGATCGTCTCGGGCACGTCGGTGTTCTGGCACTCGCGCACGGGCTTGCCGCTGTCGAGGCTTTCCATCACCGCCAGTTCATGCGCGTTCCGTTCGAGCAGATCCGCAAGCCGCAGCAGCACGGCCTTGCGCTCGGAAGGGGAGCGCCGCCGCCAGCGCCCGTCCTCGAAAGCGGTCTTGGCCGCCTTCACGGCCAGATCGACGTCCTCCGCGTTGCATGCGGCAACCTCGGTCAGGACCGCGCCGGTCGCCGGGTTGGTCGTCGGAAAGGTCTTGCCCGACAGCGATGGACGGAAAACACCGTCGATAAAAGCCTCTTTCGGGAACACGATCTTCCCGGCGATCGCCGCATAGTCGGATGCTGACAAAAGGCCGGACATCAGGCGTTCGCTCCCGTGACAGCGGCAACTTCGCGCTTGAGTTCCTCGACGATCGTCTTCAGCGCATGCTCTTCGGCCTCATCCAGCGGCTGAAGGGGCGCGCGCACGCCGCCGGCGCGCAGTCCTGCCAGCTTCGCCCCGGACTTGATCGACTGGACGAATTTGCCGCCTTCCAGAAAATCCAGCAGCGGCAGCAGGGCCGACATGATGCGGCGGCCCTTGTCGAAATCCTTCTCCAGAACGGTGGCTTCGTAAAGCGCGACGTGCTCGCGCGGGACGAAGTTCGAACCTGCGCAGACCCAACTGCGCGCGCCCCAGGCGAAGAATTCGAGCGCCTGATCGTCCCAACCGCACGAAAGCTGGATATTCGGGAATTCGCGCGCCAGCAAATGCAGTTGCGAAGCCAGACCCGAGCTTTCCTTGATCGCCACGAAGTTCTTCGACACCGCGGTAACGGTACGGAAGAATTCGCGCCCCATCAGCACACCCATGCGCGCGGGATAGTTGTAGAGGATGATGGGCAGCCCGGCGGCGCGATCAACCGCCAGTGCGTGGGCCGCGTTCTCCTGCTCCGTCGGCAACGCATAGGGCGGCGAGCCGACCAGGAGCGCGTCGGCCTTGATCTCCCTGGCGGCCGCGGCATAGGCGACCGAGTCTTCGGTGCGGATGGCGCCGGTGCCCACGACCAGCGGCACGCGGGTGCCGATCACATCCCTCGCCAATGCAGCGAGGTCGAAACGCTCCTGCGCGGTATGTGCGTAGTATTCGCCGGTGGAGCCGCCGATGACAATGCCATGCACCTTGGCATCGATCAGATACTCCAGCACCTCGGTGAATGCCGTCTTGTCGATCTCGCCTGCTGTCGTCAGGGGCGTGATCGCCGGGGTGAAGATACCGTCAAAGTTCATGATGCTTCCTCCAGAAGGGAGACCAGATCCCAAGTGCGATGGACGGTGCCGCCGTGCCCCCACGGCGGCACGCAAGATCAGTGCGAAAGAGAAGCTGCCTCTTGCAGACTTAGCGAACGGGTTTCGGGCGCCAACGCGGCCGACACCGCCAGGCCCACGAACGAGACCGCGGCGGCGGCGTACATGGTATTGCCGATACCGATGGCATCGAGCGAGATCGGAACCAGCCATGTGCCGATGGCCGCTCCGATGCGGGACAATGAAGCGCCCATGCCGACCGCGAAGGCGCGGATCTCGGTCGGGAAGATTTCGTTCGGGTAGACGAGTTGCAGGACCTGGGCGCCGCCGATGAACACGGCGTAGGCGCCGAACAGGATCAGCACCAGCCATTCTCCGCCGCTGGAGAAGTATCCCAGCGCCAGCAGGGACAATCCCGACCACAGAAAGCTATGGATCACCAGACTGCGCCGGCCGATGACGTTGATCAGTTGCGTGGCGATGATGCAACCCACCACGAACAGCAGCGTGATGGCCACCGATCCGTAGGAGGCCCATTCTCCGGTCAGATTCAGGGCCTGCAATACCTTTGGCGCAAAAGCATAAACCGCGAAAACCGGAATAACGGAGCAGCTCCAGAACACGGCGACGAAGAACATGCGTTTGCCGTAGCCGGAATGAAGCAGCGTCTTGAAGGACATGCTTTGCTCCGCCGGCTCTTCCGGCAAATTACGCAGCGAGAAGGACGGGCCGTATACTTTCTTGATGACCCTTTCGGCCTCGGCCGTGCGTCCCTTGCTCAGCAGCCAGCGCGGCGATTCCGGTGTGCCGATGCGGACCAGCAACAGGAAGACCCCGATCACCGCTGGACTGGCCAGCACCCATCGCCACGCGTCATCGCCACCATAGGCCAGAATGAGATTGCCCACGATGTAGGCCAGCGCGGCGCCCGCGAACCACAAGATGGTAAGCGCCGCCAGCCGCGGCCCGCGCTCTTTTCGCGGCAGGAACTCCACCAGCAGGGAGCCCGCAACCGGATACTCGATACCGACCCCGATCCCGATCATGAACCGCAGGAGAAACAGGGCAATTCCCGACTCCACCCAGAACTGGGCAAGCGAACATACGAGAAACAGCGCGGGAGCCACGAAATAGAGCTTCCGGCGCCCGAGGCGATCGGTCAGCCAGCCGCCCAGAAAGCCGCCGAAGAAGATGCCGATCAGTGCCGATGCCGCAACCATGCCCTGCCAGAAATTCGTCAGTTGCAGGTCGGCCGACAGCTGTATCAGGGCGACACCGATGATGCTGAGGATATAGCCGTCCATCACCCAGCCTCCGCCCGAGCGGATAGTCAGGAGCTGGTGAAACCCGTTGAGTTGAACGTCTTCGATGGAAATTGCTTGCGTTGCATGACTCATTTATCCCTCCCATGAGTCGTTGAATATTCTCAATTCATTTCCAAATTCGATGTATGTTATTATTTATATTTATGATTAAGCTGATTTTTTCCGATATACTATCCTTTCCAGTATTCAGCTTTCGAGACCGGCGCGGTATTGACCCCACAGCAGGTTCGCGTTGACGCCGATCGACAGGAACGGCTCGGGCGGATTCCGGTTCGGTCCCGGTGATGCCAGCAGCATGTCGATGAGGTCGTTGCGCCGGCCGTCAAGCCAGTCCGCGAGAAGCGTGCCGGTGACAGTGCCGCGGGTGATGCCCAGGCCGTTGCAGCACAGGGCGCCGTAGACGTTGGGTGCGAGTTGCCCGAAGAAGCCTTCATGATTGCGGGACATGGCCAGCGAACCGCTCCACGTGTACTCGAAATCGATCTCGTCCAGCATCGGGAACCGGCGTTCGAACGAGATCCGATGGTTCTTGATGAAGCGATCCAGATATTGTTGTCTCGGGCGACCATCAGGATTGAAGCTGAAGCTGTTTCTGATCAGGATGCGGTTGTCATGCGTGCGGCGCACCGTGGTGCCGAAGGTGTCGGCCGGGATCACGCCCCAGAAAGACTTCCCGCCGAGCCGGGCCTGCTCTTCCCCGGTCAACGGCCGGGTCAGGCTGGCATAGAGGAAGATCGGCAGCATCCTGCCCTGCAAAAATCCGAAACGCATGCCGAAAGCATTGTTGGCGAGGATCAACTTGTCGGCGACGATGCGACCCTGACGGTGCCCCAGAATGGTCTTGTCGCCGTATTCGACATCCGTGACGGGCGTGTTTTCATACAGCGTCACATTCGGCGGAAGGGTGTCGGCAAGCCCCTTGACCAGCGCCGAGGGCTGAAGCAGGAGCGTGCCCGGCGTATACAGGGCCTTGCGGTAAAAGGACGTGCCGATATGGTCGGGCAGATCCTTGCCGTCGATGATCGTTGCTTCCTCGCCGAGCTTGTCGAGCCCCCGCCGGTAGGCGTCGAGCACGGCGACGCCGCGGTCCTCGATCGCGGCCTGATATTTGCCGGAGGCGCGCAAGTGGCACTCGATCCCGTTCTCTTCAACGATCGAGCGCAAAATGGATTGGCCGGTGCGATTGAGCTTCAGGGCCATTCTGGCGGTGGCGACATCGCCGATGTAGTCGTCCGCGCCGATGTCATGAGGCAGGTCGATGGCGAACCCCGCATTCCGGCCGGACGTGCCGAAACCCACCTCCTGCGCCTCGACCAGCACGATTTCGTCGTTCGGGAAATTCAGAGCCAGTTGCCGGGCCGCCGCGAGCCCGGTAAAGCCCGCTCCAACCACCGCCCAACGGGTCTTCGTTTCACCCGCATGTCCCGGACGGGGCTGGCGGGACCGGCTGGTGCGATACCAGCCGCATGCCGCATCGTCGGCAGGAAGTGACGTCACCTTCTGCATTTTTCTCCCCACAATGTCATGACATCGTTATCGATAGTCTTGCCGTTTGCCTGAAACGCGCCGGGCGTTGACGCCGGCATCGACAGCGCCTTATCCGTCAAAACTGAAGCGGAACGTCCATTCCTTCCGGCACGACATATTCGGTCATGCGGCGGCGCGAGATTTCCATATGCTCGCGCACGATCTCGCCGGCCTTGTCCGCGTCGCCGCAGGCAATCGCCGCGATGATCTGATCATGCTGCGCGGCAGCCTTTTCCAGATCCCGCTGCATGTCGCCGGTGGTTGACGAACGGTAGAAAGTCTTTCCAAGCCGGGCGTGATCAATGAGTACGCGGCGCAAACTGGGCATCAGATAAACGTTGCGCGCCATCTTCCCGATTTCATGATGAAAGCGGTCATTCCAGAGCACACGCGCTTCGGTGTCTCTTTGCGCGATGGCATTGAGAAAGTGCTTCTGTATCTCTTTAAGCCGATCGACATCCTCAGCGGTTGCCTGTATCGCCGCCAACTGGGTCGTAGCGACATAAAGCAGCGGCGCCGCCAGAAAAAAACTGCGCAGAGAATGATAGCTCATCGGCGAGACGCGGGCCGGCCGGTTGGGCTCAAGCTCGATGTACCCCTCGGCCGCCATCTGCCGCATCAATTCGCGAACAGGCGGCCGCGACAGGCCGAACTCCTCGCTCAGCGCCACTTCGTCGACAACGGCGCCCGGCGCCAGCTCCATGCTCAGAATGCGCTGCCGCAGCACTTCGCTCAGCAGTTGCTTCCGATCGACGGGAGCATCCTCTCCATTCTTGCTCAACGCTTCCTCCAGTTGGATTCTCAAGCCGCTGTTTCCATACGGTCTTTTTTGTGTCTAATCTTTGTAGACACAAACCTTAAATTATGGATCAGATGCCGTGTCAACTGAAATTTCGCGGTGGCGTGCGGTTGGCGCGAAACGACGGGCTGCTTCGTCCGACAGCCGGCTTCAGCGGCCTCAACGAGAAAACGCATCTCGTTCTTTACAATATACCAATAGTAGGTTACTGATAGTATATAGCGCCCATACGTTGGCGCATGCCAGATATCGCCTCGCTCCGGGAAGCGGGCGACTTTACCCATCGCGAGGACATCATGAAGCTCTATTACAGTTCAGTCACTTGCGCGCTCTCGCCCCTCATCGCCCTGCTGGAATCCGGGGCGCCACACGAGGTCGTCGACGTCAATCTCAAGACGAAGACCCTGGATGACGGCACGGACTATCGCACCATCAGCCCGTTCGGTTTTGTGCCGCTGCTGGAGCTTGACGACGGCCGCCGCCTCGGCGAGGGCGTCGCGATCATCCAGTACATTGCGGACCGGGCGCCCGAAAAGAACCTCGCACCCGCCAATGAAACATTCGAACGTTACGAGTTGCAGGGCCGGCTGAACTTCATCGCCACCGACCTTGTAAAGAACTACGATCTGCTGTTTTCGTCGGTCGCGAACGACGAGGTGAAGCAGGCAGCCGTCAGGGCATTGAAGCAACATTACGCCTGGATCGACGGCATCTTGTCGGAACAGCCCTTCTTCTACGGTAACGAGTTCACCATCGCGGATGCTTATCTGTTTACCGTGACCGGTTGGGCGAAACTGGTGAATCTGGACCTGTCGGGCTTCCGGCACCTGCATGACTACCTGAACCGCCTGGCCGATCGCCCGGCAGTCGCCGCCGCACTCGAGCGCGAGCAGAAAAAGAACTGAGTTGAAGCGCACCAGCCGGATGACGCAAGGATTTGAAACGAGGCACCTCATGCATGCACTCATCGTGATCTCCCACCCCCGGAAAGACTCTTTTACTCACGCCCTCGCGACCGAGGTGGCGCAGGGCGTTGCGGATGCGGGCCAGACGCACACGGTCGAGATCGCCGATCTGGCCGCGGAAGGGTTCAATCCCTCTTTCAGCGCGCAGGATCACGCCTATCTGAAGGGCGAGGCCGAACTGCCGGCGGACGTCATCGCGGAACAGGAGCGGCTCGAGCGCGCCGATGCGGTCGTTCTGGTTTATCCGATCTACTGGTGGTCCTTCCCTGCCCTGCTCAAGGGCTGGATCGACCGCGTGTTCACGCTGGATTGGGCCTACGGAAGCGGAAACGACGGCAAGCCGGTCAAGCGACTCGGGCGATTCCGGTTTCATCTCGTCGGCGTCGGCGACTCCGACATCCGCACCTATGCCCGGCACGGTTATTGGGGCGCCATGAAAACCCAGATCGACCACGGGATCTTCGACTATTGCGGCGCAACGGTCGTCACTTCGGAAGTGCTTCCGACATCGGAACCGGGCTTTCCCGCAGGCCACCTCGAAACGGCACGCCGGATCGGCCGCAAGCTTTTCGCGTCACCTTGAGCGCCCGAAGGAGCGTCTCGTACGCCGGCTTCGGCAATGCCGGGAAGAGGCGCTCGGCCTCACGCAGGTCGTCCCGCTCTCGGTCGAGGACGCACTGAAAGCCGGGGGCGGCAACTATTCCGGGGCCGACAACCGGCGGGTCCATGCCCTGGCCGATGGGCTGCCGGCCTTACGATCGGAGGATATCCCGCCGAATACCGCTTCGGATCGGGATTACCGCGCGGCGGCAATGGTGTATAGGTCCCGATAAGTTGCCCGGAACGTTTGCCGAGAACAGCGGGGAGAAACATGCCGGATTCCCATGCCGCCAGCCCTTCCGCCGCCCAGCCGCCCCGTAGACGTCTGTCGAAGGAAGAGCGCCTGGCGCAGTTGATGGACGTGGCATGGCAGCTCGTTCGTGAAGGGGGAACCGATGCGCTCACTTTGGGCCGGCTTGCCGAGGCGGCCGGCGTGACCAAGCCGGTCGTCTATGATCACTTCGGAACGCGCCACGGTCTGCTCGCCGTCCTCTACCGGGACTTCGACACCCGCCAGACCGCGATCATCGACGCCGCCATCGCGGCCAGCGGGCAGACACTGGAGGAAAAGGTCCGGGTCTTCGCGTCGAGCTATATCGGATGTGCCCTGGCTGAAGGTCGCGAACTGCCCGAGGTCGCAGCCGCATTAAGCGGCTCCCCGGAGCTGGCGGCGATGAAAAAGCAATGCCAGCAGACCTATATCGAAAAATGCCGGCAGATTCTGTCGCCGTTTTCAGGATCGGGGGACATCCCGAAAGCGGCCCTGTGGGCCTTGCTCGGGGCGGCCGACGCGCTCTCCGCCGCCGTCATTGCCAGGGAAATCAGCGAAGAAGATGCTTACAGCGAGCTTTGCAGGTTCATGCGGGCCATGATCAAGGGACACGAAATACGCACTGCATCAACCATGAGCGAAACAGAGAGCGATATGGGAAACTGATCTATCAAGCAAATTCCGGCTTTCGGTTTGGCTTCGGCTCACCTGCCGACCGGCTCGGGATGATCGGCGTTGGCTTCGAACGGCAGATACCTGTGCGCATGCGCCGCGGCGGCGAGCGCGACACGCGCGGCGACTCGAACTGGGTGCCGGCGGAAGCCGTCGAGCGTATCGAGGTGCTGCGCGGCCCCGCCGCCGCGCGCTACGGCTCCGGCGCCTCGGGCGGCGTGGTCAACATCATCACCAGGCGCCCGGAGAAGTTCACCTTCAGCGCGACGAGCTTCGCCAACATCCCGGAGAGCGACAAGGAAGGCCGCACCTACCGCTCCACGATCGTCGCCGGCGGACCGATCGACGAGCGGTTCTCCTACCGCATTACGGCCAACTACAACCGCACCGACGCCGACGACATCGACATCAACGAGGCCGCGACTCCCTTCATTCCCGTCACCGACTGGTACGGCAACCCCGTGCTGGGGCCGGACGGACAGCCCCAGATGCAGCGGGACGCCGTTGCCGCCGGCAAGGAAGGCGTGGTCAATACCGACTTCCGCGGCCTGCTCTCATGGAAGCTCGACGAGCGCCACGTGGTGGACTTCGAGGCCGCCTGGAGCCAACAACGCAACATCTACGCCGGCGACATGCTGTTCAGCGACGTGTCCGTCTCCGACCTGAATCAGGAACTGACGCGCGGCGACCGCGAGACCAACCGCGTGACGCGCACCACCCTTTCCGCCACCCATCGCGGCAAGTGGGACTTCGGCACGTCGAACACCTACATCCAGTGGGAAAATTCCGTCAACAGACGCCTCGGCGAAGGGAACGTCGGCCGCGTGGAAGGCCAGATCAGTTCACGCTACGCCCGGGACCGCAAGGACATCACGCTCGACAATCTGACCGCGAAGAGCGAGTGGAACTTCCCGCTGACCATCGTCGTGCCCCAGACGCTGACCGCCGGCGCCGAGTTCCGCGGCGAGTGGATGGACGACGAAACGATGCGGGACGGTAACGGCATGGCGGCGTGTCTCGGACTGCAACATGTTCGTGAACAAGCCGGCGGCCTTCACGATCATTTCCTCGTTCTCCCGCCGCGTGGCGGCTATCCAGCCCGCGACACGGTCGACCGGCCGGGCATCGCGCGGAAGGGCGGCCGCATCGCCATCCCGCGCCGCGGCCTCATCTTTCCGCGCGATCTTCCGCGCAGCGACATCCCTGGAAGCCTCATGCTGGAAACGGGCCGACTCGCGCGCGAAGACGGCCATCAGCAATTCGTCCTTCGTCCTGAAATTATAAGCGATGGCCCCCTTGCTGATATTCGCAGCCTCGGCAACCAGTTGGAGCGACAACTGATGGCCGCCGTGCCTGTGGATGACCTGTTCGGCGGCATCCAGAATCGCGTCTCGCCCAATGATCCGTTTGCGCCCCATGTCCCACCCCGTCAAAAGCCGAAGCAGCAATGCGGAACCACGACGCGCGACGAATACCATGCGCAATGGCTGCTTCGATCCGCAATCTCCTGCCAATCCCGCCCGCCGGAATATCCCCATCCGCAAGAGAGCAGATGACACCTTCATAATTTATTTGGATCCAAACACAATCATCTGTACTTTATTTTGATATTTGTACATTTATTATAATTTTATTATTTTCAAATTTTCATTCAAATGCAATGAATTATCTAGCAGCGATCCTGTTATTTGCGCCCGGGCGCGCAGAAAGACTTCAGAGCGAAATACCCGGCGATCCATGTAGAAGCCCGCAGGAGACGGATCTCATTCGGGCCTGCTTTCCGGCAGGATCGTGTTGCGGGCATGAAGAAGAACCGACTTCCACTCCTCAACCGGGACATCGACGAGGCCCAGACCGCGCAGAAGGAAAAGACCTTCCACGGCCAGCACGGCCTGCCGGACATCGCGGCCCTGTTCCGTATCGGGATCGAACAGGGCGAACAGGGCATGATAGAAGCGCCGCGCCGGGGCAAACATGTCCGGCGCGTGAACCAGCGCCGTCATGAGAAAGGCAGCCATGCGCGTGAGCGCGTCGTCTTCGGTCAGCGCCTCATCTACGTGAGCGAGAAGCCGCCGGTCGGGAGCGGCTTCGTCCTCCTCGATACGCTCATCCACGGCCGCCTGAAACCGCGCCATCTCCCGCTCCAGCGCAGCCGCGATCAGCGCGTCCTTGGTGGCGAAGGTGTACACGAGGCCCCCTTTGCTGATGCCCGCGCGCTCCGCCACCGCATCGAGCGTGAATTGCCGCCCCCCCGAGGCGAGAATCACCGCCTCCGCAGCGTCCAGGATACGATCCCGATCAATCTCTTTTCTGCGCGCCACGATGATTCCTCTTCCATTTCCGACTGCTCAGTCGTATATGAATTTCCGACTGAGCAGTCTTATTTTCTGGCTCTCCTTTCCACAAGGCTCCGATCCAGCCTGCGGGATCGGAGCCGTCGCCCTTCTTGAGGTGCATGCGCATGGAACCGAAACTGCGTCTCGCCGGATCGTTGCCGCTCATCCTCGTTCTCGGCATCGTGACCGCCTTCGACGCCATGGCGATCGACCTGTATCTGCCGGCGTTCTCCGAGATTGGCCGCGCCCTCGACGCCGATGCCGGAGCGATCCAGACATCGCTGTCGATATTCCTCGGCGGGCTCGCCGTCGGGCAGATATTCTACGGACCGCTGACGGACCGGTTCGGCCGGCGCGCACCGCTCATCGCCGGCATTCTGCTGTTCATCGCCGCTTCCGTCCTCGCCGCGCTGGCGCAGGACATCTCGACGTTCATGATCGCGCGCGCCTTGCAGGGGCTTGGCGGCGCGGCCGGTCTCGTGATCCCGCGCGCCATCGTGGCCGATCTCTATGAGCGGCGCGACGGCGCCAAGGTATTCTCGTTGCTCATGCAGGTGATGATGGTCGCGCCGGTCGCGGCCCCGCCCATCGGCGGCCTGCTGCTTGCCATCCTGGGCTGGCGATCGATCTTCTGGGCGCTTGCCGTCATCGGCATGCTGGCGGTGATCGCGACGCTGCGCATCGTGCCGGAATCGCTTGCCCCGGCGGCGCGCAGGAAAAGCGGCGTGCTGTCGGCGCTCGCCACCTATGCCGGCCTGTTCCGCCGGAGCCGCTTTTCGGCCTATGCCCTTTCCGGCTCCTTCACCATGGCCGGGCTGTTCGTCTATATCGGCGCATCCGCCTTCATCTTCGTCGATCATTACGGGCTGTCGCCGACCGCTTACAGCCTCGTCTTCGCCGGTATCGCGCTGGGTGAGATCACGGCGGGCTTCGTGAACATCCGGCTGCTGAACCGCTGGAGAGAACACGAAATCCTGCCGGTCGGCCTGTTGCTCCATGGCCTGTGCGTGGCGCTGCTCGTAGGTGCGTTGCTGGCCGGCTTCACCGGGCTTCATGTCGTCGGTCCGCTGCTCTTCCTGTCCCTCGTCAGCCTGAGCCTGATCTTCGGCAACGTGACGGCGCTGGTGATGGAAAGCGCACCGGGCGACAGCGGCTCGGCCTCATCGCTGTTCGGCGTGCTGCAATACGTGTTCGCGGGCGCTGTCGGGGCGATCCTCGGGCTTGCCCATGACGGAACGCTGATCCCGCCCGCCGTCGTCATGCTGATCTGCGCAGCCGGCGCCATCGCGGCATGGTGGATCGCCTCGCGCCTCCGCCCCTCACCTCTGACCTTTCCGGCCGAATGATCGAGAGGCGAGCCCGATGCGACCTGCCACTGATATTTTCCCCCGCGTTGGATTAGATGACGTACCCATAAAATGGATTCCCGAGGTGGACGTTTTGTGATTACCTGATCTCACCCTTGGAGGCTGATATGTCGCGTCTGGAATACTTCCATTTTTAGATCATTTCTCCGTTTCGTTGAATCGGAGAAATGATTTAACTATTTTAAGCGAATTCTTGTCGATCAAATGATTCCATCAGATCGGAAAGCGCTCTAACGGTGGCGAAACACCGGCGCGCGCTTCGACACGAATGCGTTCATGCCTTCCTTCTGCCCCTCGGTCGCGAATGCGGCCTGGAAGAAAAGGCGTTCATGACGCAGACCGGCGCCCAGCGACGTCTCCAGCGCCAGATTGACGGCGGCCTTCGCCATCTTCACGGCCGGACGATTGAAACCGGCGATGGTGTGAGCGGCCTCGAGCGCGGTCTGCAACAGCTGGTCCTTCGGCACGACGCGCGACACCAGGCCGGCTCGCAGCGCCTCGTCCGCCGGGATCGTCCGGCCGGTCAGCACCAGATCCATGGCCAGCGCCTTGCCCACGCTGCGGGTCAGCCGCTGCGTCCCGCCGATGCCGGGCAGGATCCCGAGCTTGATCTCCGGCTGACCGAACTGCGCGTCCTCGGAAGCGATGATGAAATCGCACAGCAGCGCAAGCTCGCAGCCGCCACCGAGGGCATGGCCGGCGACTGCGGCGATGATCGGCTTGGAGATTTCGGCGACCCGATCCCATGGCGAGAGGAAGTCGTCCTGGTAGAAGCGACTGAACGTTTCCTCCGCCATCTCCTCGATGTCGGCACCGGCCGCAAAGGCGCGCGCGTTGCCGGTGATCACGATCGCGCCGATGTCCGGGTTGGCGTCGCACGCCAGCAGCGCCTCCAGAACCGCGGCCGCCAGCTCCCGGTTCAGGGCATTGAGTTGACGAGGACGGTTCAGCGTCAGGAGCGCGACGTTCTCGCGCTGTTCGACGATCAGGACGCCTGCGGGCTGCGCCGGCTCGCTCGCCTTCCTCACGGCCGGTACCTTGCCCTTCGTTTCCGCTGTTGCGCTCATGATCATTCCTCTCCCATAAATTCACTGTCGTTGACGGTCGAAGCGCCTTCCGGCAGCAATTCCCTCAGAATGGCGCTACGGTGCTGGTTCAGCGCCGGTGCCGAAAGCGGCCTAGCCGGCTCGAAATCGATGTGGCCCGCCAGCTTGATCGGATTTCCGGCGGTGCGGAACGTCTTGCCGCCGCCCTTCACGTTGACGATCATATTGCGGGCGAGAAGCTGCGGGTGATCGAACAGCCTGTCGATCGTGTTGATCGGCGCGCAGGGCACGCCGGCCTCGTTGAGCCTGCCCAGCCAATGTTCCACCGGCGCCGTCTTCGTCACCGCCTCGACGGCCGCGATCATGTCGGGCCGGTTGCGACAGCGCAGGTCATTGTTCAGGAACCGGGCGTCGGCGGCAAGTTGCGGCACGGAAAGGGCGTCTGCCATCAGAAGGAAGAGGGCGTCGTTCCCGGCCGCGATCACGACCCGCCCGTCCTGCGCCTCGAAGCTCTCGAAGGGCGCTAGCGAGGGGTGGCTGTCGCCGGTGCGCGTCGGCACCCGTCCCTCCACGTCGCAACGGGCGAGTGCCGTTTCCATCAGGGCCGCCTGGCAGTCGAGCATGCCGATGTCGATGCGCCGACCCTGCGCATCATGCGTCCTGCGGTAAAGGGCGGCAAGAATGCCCACCGTCGCGAACAGCGCCGCGCCGAGATCGCCGAAGCTCGTGCCCACGCGCGCGGGACGCCCGTCGGGCCAGCCCGTGAGGCTCATGATGCCCCCCATCGCCTGCACGACCATGTCGTAGCCCGGGAGGTCGCTGTAAGGCCCGGAATGTCCGAATCCGGAAATCGACGCGTAGATCAGATGCGGATGGGTTTGCGCAAGTCGGGCCGGCCCGTATCCCAGCCGCTCCATCACGCCCGGCCGGAAGTTCTCGACAAGCACATCCGACTTGTCGAGAAGCTTCTCCAGCAAGTCGCGATCGCGCGGCGACTTGATGTCGAGAACGATACTCTCCTTGCCGCGGTTGAAGCAGGAGAAATACACGGACTCTCCGTTCATGAACGGGCCGAAGGCGCGGGTGTCGTCGCCGGTGCCGATCTTCTCGATCTTGATGACGCGTGCGCCGAGATCGGCAAGCAGCATCGTGCAATAAGGCCCCGCGAGCACGCGGGAGAAGTCCAGAACGGTGATACCGTCCAGAGGACCCTTCTTGAGTTCCTGTTGAGTGGCCATTCCTTCCCTCTTCAAGCTGTGGCTCAGCGACGGTCAGCCCGCGAGTCGGTGATAGATCTTGGTCAGGTGCAGCGGCAGTTGCTCGATGCTGTCGATCGCCATGTACCCGCGCCGCGAGAACATGCGCGGCAGGCTGGACCGGCCGTGCGACCCCAGCGCCGCCGCGAAGACATCAATGCCGCCGTGGTTCAGCTCATGCACCGCCTGGCGGGCATCCTCGACGAGGTAGCGCTCGTCGGCGACGTCGATGTCCGACGGCTCGCCATCCGTCACGACCAGCACAAGGCGCCGCTCCGAGCGCTGGCGCGCCAGCCGCGCGCCGGAATGGCGCAGCGCCGCTCCCAGCCGGGTCGACAGCATGCCCCTCAAGTCTCCGGAATCGTCTTCGGGCCGGCGCTCCCACAAGCCGGAATTGTCGTCGCGGTAGCCGGGCTGCACGACATAGGTCTTGGCATTGAACGGAATGCGCATCTGGCCGAGGTCGTGTCCCAGGGCGCCCCCGAGCGCACGGCTGAAGCCCTCCTCCCCCCAACTCCCGCGCTGCTCGAAAAACAACCGCCTCCCCTTTTCGACCCAGGGATTGCCATCGATGTAATCTGGATCGGCAAGGGCGCGCGACAGCCGCGCCAACAGCTTGTCCACCGTGACGGCCGCCCCCGGCAAGGCCGTGTGAAGACCAGCCCACAACTTCCCGAGTCCGGGCAGTTCCTCGGCGGCGAGGTTCTCCACCCGCGCATCCTCGATCAGCGAGATCAGCGCCACCTGCACGGGCTTGAGCTTGCCCACGACCTCCGGGCCGCGGCCATGGACCATGTGCGCGGCGATGTGCGCCAGCGCCCCGCGGAACTGCCGCGCGGCAACCTCGCCGTTCGTACCGGGATAAAACTCCGGGACGCGGACGAACGATCCGGAAAAAGAAGTGCGTGCGCCTTGGGGTATGGTCTCCCCGGAGACCGAAACGATCACGGGATGGAAGCCCCACAAAGCCCTCAGAAAGGCTCCGACGCTCACCGCGACGTCATCGAACGCGACATTGCCGCTCATCTGGGACAGAAGGCGCTTCGCCTCCCCGGACTCGAGCCTGAAGTAGGCCCGCCCGCCATCCTTGTCCCAGGCCGAGATAGCAAGGCGCGCGCCGATCCAGTGCTTCAGCTTCCGGGCGTCGAGCACCGGCAGGATGTCCGCCTGCCGATCGAAAAGGCTTGGCAGGGCCAGCGGCATCTGCCGCGCGACGGTCACCAGCGCGTCGAGATACTCCGCGTAGACGGCGCCGGACGGCGCGTGGTGAACGGCGCTCCTCGCCACGCGCAGCATCGTCCTTGCCATGTCGTCATCCGCCAGTTCGCCGACATGCAGGCAGGTTTCCCCGAGCTTGAGCATGGCGGAGGCATCGAATTTGCCCAGACAGCTCATCGACGCATCCGCCAGATCCAGCAGGGCCACCTCGCCCAGCGGCGCGATATCCGTGACCTGTCGGCGCCAGGATGCAAAATCGGTGTCGCGCAAGAGGCGGCGCGGGCGGTCGACGACATCCTCGACCACCTCTTCGGAACGGCCCGGCGCAAAATCGGCTGCATCCAAGGAGTCTGGCTGAACGATGCGCATGATCACCCCGTCACCGCTGCAATCGTTGCGGTCAGGGCGTCGCGTATGTCGCGGTCGTCCGTCAGCGGCATGGTGAGCGCCATGTCGCAGGCGTCAGCGAGCGGAATGCCCCGTGCATGCAGACGTCCCGCTTGCACGAGCATCCGCGTGGAGGCACCCTCGTCCAGGCCATGGCCACGGAGATTCCGCGACTTCCGGCCGATGTTCACCAACTGGCTCGCCACGCCGCCGTCCACGCCGGCTTCATGAAAAAGGATTTCGGCCTCGACCGCCTGATCGGGATAGTCGAAATCCAACGCGGCGAAGCGCTGCTTGGTCGACTCCTTCAGGTCCTTGATCACGCTCTGGTAGCCGGGGTTGTAGGAAATCACGAGCTGGAAGTCCGCATGCGCGCGGACGAGTTCGTTTTTCTTCTCGAGCGGCAGGATGCGCCGGTTGTCGGTCAGGGGGTGGATGACCACGGTCGTGTCCTGACGCGCCTCGACGATCTCGTCGAGATAACAGATGCCGCCGTACCGCACGGCGCGCGTCAGCGGTCCGTCCTCCCAGACCGTGCCTTGACCGTCCAGCAGGAAGCGCCCGACCAGATCGGAAGCGGTCATGTCCTCATGACAGGCGACGGTGACCAGAGGCTTTCCGAGCCGCCAGGCCATATGCTCTACGAAACGTGTCTTTCCGCTGCCCGTCGGCCCTTTCAGCATGACCGGCATGCGCAGCGCATAGGCGGCCTCGAAGAGCTGCACCTCGTTGCCGGAGGCGCGATAGTACGGTTCATCGCCGATGCGATAGTTGTCGAGTTCGTTGCTCATGTCCGACCTGCTTCGAAGAGAACGGTGGGGCGGCCGCGGCCGCCCCATGCATGCCTAGCGGTGAGCGCTGCGCTCGTCCGGGATACCGGCCATCGGGTTTTCCTGGGTGCCCGGCGTGGGGCGCGTGATCGCCTCCACCATCTCCTTCGTCCCTTCGGGATCGGTGGCCCACTTGCGATAGAAGTCGAAGGGCAGGTAGTTCGTCCCTTCCTCGCCGTCGCCGGAATTGATCATCCCGGTGTAGCCGCGATGCAGGAGCTTGTAGAGATGGTTGCTGGACGTCGCGGTGCGGCGCGCATTCCGGATCTGCGAGACCGACAGGGCGGCAAACTGCATGCCCATCTCCTCTGCTCCGTAGCGACCGAGGGTCCGGCCGTCGAACCCTATCAGCGCGGAATTGCCGAAGTAGGTGTAGACGCCATCATAGCCGGCGGCGTTGGCGACGGCGACATAGGCGTTGTTGGCCCAGGCCATCGCCTCCGACATGCGCACCGTCTGCTCCTGCGCCGGATACATATAACCCTGACAGCGGATGATCAGCTCGGCGCCCCGCATGGCGCAATCGCGCCAGATTTCCGGGAAGTCCCCGTCATTGCAGATGATGAGCGAGATCTTGAGCCCCTTCGGCCCGTCCGCGACGTAGGTGCAGTTGCCCGGATACCAGCCTTCGATCGGCACCCACGGCATGATCTTGCGGTACTTCTGGACGATCTCTCCTTTATCGTTCATCAGGATGAGCGTGTTGTAGGGAGCCTTGTCGGGATGCTGCTCGTGCCGCTCGCCGGTCAACGAGAACACGCCCCATACGCCCGCGTCCCGGCAGGCCTGGGCGAAGATTTCCGTTTCCTCGCCGGGGATGACGGAAGCCGTCTCCATCATCTCCTTCTGGTCGTACATGATCCCGTGCGTCGAATATTCCGGGAAGATGATGAGGTCGAGGCCGGGCAACCCCTGCTTGGTGTTGCGGACGATGTCCGCGATCTTCCGGCAGTTCTTCAGGACGCCGGCCCGGTCATGCAGGCGCGGCATGGGATAGTTGATGACAGCGGTGCCGACCGTGTCCTTGTTGCTGGTGATATCCCCGTGAATCATGTTCTCCTCCTTATGAACGCGGGTCTCCGCTGACGGCTCGTCAAATGGCCATGTGCCGGTGGACGAGCTCGTCCGTGAGCTGGTGGATCGGGCCCTGCGCGACGACCTGCCCCTTTTCCAGGATGGCGAAGGTCCTGGCCGCACGGCGCGCGAACTGGATGTTCTGGTCCACGAGAACGGTCGTGATGCCGAACTTCCGATTGAGCGTGATGATGGCGTTTTCGATCTGCTCGACGATATTGGGCTGGATGCCCTCCGTGGGCTCGTCGAGCAGCAACAGACGGGGATTGGCCGCGAGCGCCCGCGAAATCGCAAGCTGCTGCTGCTGGCCGCCCGAAAGGAACACGCCCTTGCGGTCGAGATTCTCGACGATATAGGGGAAGAGTTCCGACACGAGCGGCGGGGGGCGATTGCCCGGCGCGGCGCCGGCAAAACCACCCATGATGATGTTTTCCCGCACGGTGAAATCGGGAATGATCTCGCGCCCCTGCGGCACGTAGCCGATGCCGGCCCGCGCCCGCCGGTGGGTCTCGAACGATACGATCTCCGCGCCGTCCATCCTGATCGAACCCGTGACGCGATCCGTCAGGCCCATGATGGATTTCAGGAGCGTCGTCTTGCCGACGCTGTTGCGGCCCAGCACCGCGAGGAAGCCGCCCCGCTCGACGGCGAGGCTGACGCCGTGAAGCGTGTGGCTGCGCCCGTAATAGCTATCGATCCGGTGAAGGGAAAGCATCAGTGGATCCCCCCGCTGCCGAGATACGCCGCCCGCACGTCCGGGTTCGCCTCGATCTCGGCGATCGATCCTTCTGCCAGGACCTTTCCCAGATGCATCACGGTGATCTTCTGGGCGATCTCGCGCACGAACGCCATGTCATGCTCGACCACCAGGATGGTATGCCGGCCCTTCAGGCGGTTGATGATCTGGGAGGTCTTGCGCGTCTCGCCCTGTGTCATGCCGGCGGTCGGCTCGTCGAGCAGGATCATCTTGGCGCCCTGCGCGATCAGCATGCCGAGTTCCAGCCACTGCATCTGGCCATGCGACAGGTCACCGGCGCGCGTGGAGAGCACGTCCTCGAGCGCCGTCAACGCGATGATCTCCTCGAGCACATGCCGCCGGTCGGAAGGCTGCCGGATGCCGAGATTGCGCCTCACATCGGGGGCGGGCATGGCCGCCACCGACAGGTTCTCCCGGACGGTCAGGTCCCGGAAAACGCTCGGTATCTGGAACTTGCGGCCGACGCCGGCCCTTGCGATCTCGTATTCCTGAAGGTTCGTGATTTCCCGATCGTAGAGAAAGACCCGTCCCGCGGTGGATTTCGTCTTGCCGGAGATCAAGTCCATCAATGTCGTCTTGCCGGCGCCGTTGGCCCCGAGCAGGATCCGCAGTTCGCCGTCGCCGATGATCATCGATACGCCGTCGACTGCCTTGGCCGCCGATCACCGCCAGAACGGCCTCCGGCAACGCCTCGCCCGCCTTCTCGACCGCCTGCTTCCACAGGAAGACCTGGAAATAGCTGGAAGCGAGCGCGGCGTGGGTCACTGCCTTGGGATTGTTGACGAACTTGCGGTAACGCTCGATGAACGCCTGGTTGACGTCCGTCTGGATCGCCTGAAAGTAGGGAAAGGAGGTGTAGCTGCCGGCAGCGAACTCCGCACCCATGGCGGCGATCTCCATCTCCGACGTCACCGTCGCGCAGATGGGCAGCTTGTCATGGGTCAGGCCCTGATTCCTGAACTCGCGGTAGAAAGCGACCAGCGAGTCGCCGACGACGTTCGAGAGCACGACGTCGCAACCGGAATCCTTGATCTTCTTGACCATCGCACCCCATTCGGAATGCCCGAGTTCGAGATACTCGTCGGCCACCCATTCGGCGCCGTTCTGCTCGATGAGTATCTTGCAGACCTTGGCCATTTCTTTTGGATATATGTAGTTCGACCCGACGATGAAGAATTTTTTCCTGCCCAGCGTGTTCACGATCCAGGGAATATAATTGGCAAGCTGCTGGTTCGGCACGGCGTTGGTGTAGACGACGTTTTTGGAGCACTCATAGCCTTCGTAAAAGGTCGGGTAGAAATACAGGTTGCGCCGCCTCTCTACGACGGGCAGCACGGCTTTCCGGCTTGCCGACGAGTAGGAGCCGAACACCGTGGGCACCCGGTCCTGAATGACGAGCTTGGATACCTTCTCGTTGTAAGTTTTCGGGTCGGAAGCCCCGTCTTCCACGATGGCCTTGAGCCGCCTTCCACCGATGCCGCCGCTGGCGTTGATCTCGCTGATCGCCATCAAGGTCGCGTCCGAGAGCGCCTTTTCGATGATCGACAGCCCGCCTGTCTGAGAAAACAGAACGCCTACGCTGATATCGCCGCCTGCTGCGAACGCACCCCCCGCCTTGCTCCAGATATGCGGAAATCCGCTTGCGGAACCAGCCGCCGCAGCCGCCGCATTCCTCAAAAAGTCTCGCCTGCGCATTACTCCGTTCCCCTTATTTTCGAGAAGCGCGAACGAAAAAACCCCACGAGACCAATCAAGGTCTATCGTGAGGCGGTTTTGCCATAAATTTGGCCGGCATTCTTACCAGCACGTCGAGCAGGCTTTTCTAGCGTACTATATGACGTGGTAGTAACGCCACACGCGGCGATCTCTGCTGTCAACGATCCATTTCGCGATTGTGGAAATCTTTGTCCGTTTCTCCATCGCTTCTTTCCGGAGAGACTCGAACGCGCTGATTTCACTTATTTTTCGTTCCTCCATCAGAATTGTCTTGGCGCGCTCCACGTCCCGCAGCACGCGGATATTCTCGTCGAGCTGATTGATGCGGGTGCTTTGCCGGCGGTGGTAGCTGAAATGATCCCAGGCGAGCGAGAGAGCGGGGACGACGGCGGACGGGATGACCGGCCGCGTCAGCAGCGCATCCGGCAGCGCCGCATGGATCGCGTCGGGATCCGTGCTTCCGTTGACCGGAAGCAGGAGCACGATGGCAGCGGTGGCTTCGCCGGGAACCCATGGATACCTGCGCTCGATACCCGCGAAGAAGTCGCAGACAACCATGTCGCAATCCACGCCGACCTTTTCCGGGCACGGCCAGCGCCGCTCGACGGCAGCGCGTGTGTGCTGGAGTTCCCGTGCCAGGCTCTGCCCCTGCTCGTCGGGCTGTGACACCAGCAGGATGTTCAGGCGTGAAAGCCGCTCAAGTACTTTGCTGCCCTTCATGATTTACGACGCCTGAGTGACCTGGACCAGAAAAGGATCGGTCTCCACGGCATTGCGCGACTGGGAGACGATCTTGAACTGCCCGTTGCGGGACGCGCGCCCGACACGAGACCAGACATTGCTCTGTCCCCATCGCAAATGGATGCCGACCACCCCCTGAGGAGCGGAGAGTTCGGTGCCCTGCACGGCCGGCCGCAGGATGTCGGCATCCATGGTACCGGCCAGTTCCAGCGCCGCCCTGAAGAGATGGACCTGGTAATAGGCCGCCTCCATACAGACGTTGGTTTCCAGATCGCTGCCGTACATGCGCTTGCTGCGCCGGACGAACTCCGCGTTGCTCGCACTTTCCACGGTCTGGAAATAGGATGCCACGGTGAAGTGGCCTTCGGCCACGTCCGCTCCCATCGCCCTGTTCTCCGACTCGGTGGTGGTCAGACTGAAGATCGGCATGCGATTGGGCGAGAAGCCATATTGGGCGTAGGTCTGGTAGAATAACGACGTGGCATCGCCGATGACGGTCGAGAAAATCACGTCCGGCTGCAGCCGCTTGACGTCGTTGAAGACGGGAAGGAAATCCTGGCGTTTGGCTCGGGTGGGCACATATCTCTCGCCGACGACCTCGCATCCGCGCACTGTCAGCAGGTGACGCATGATCCTGTTGGATTCGCGCGGGAAGACGTAATCCGACCCTACGAAATAAACCCGTTTGCCGTAATTCTCGGAAAGATAGTTCGCCAGCGCCACGCTGTTCTGGTTCGGCGAGGCGCCCGTGTAGATCACGTTGGGCGAACACTCGAAGCCCTCGTGCGGCGTCGGATACCAGAGCAGTCCGTTGAACCGTTCGACGATCGGCAGGATCGCCCGCCGGCTTGAAGAGCTATAACAGCCGAAGATGGTGCTCAGTCCATCGTCGACGAGCATCCTGCGAGAATAGTCGCGGAACAGATTGTTGTCGGAAGCCGGATCGTAACTCTGCGCGACAAGCTCCCGACCATGGATGCCCCCGGCATCGTTGATCTCACGGATGGCAACCATCGTGCCCATGTATTGGGTGTTCTCGATGTTCGACAGGTGGCCCGTGCGCGAGAAGAGAACCCCTACGCGCCAGGGCTCGGACGAAGATGTATTTGCCATACACGCCCCAGAGATGTGAGTTGAGTCCGTCCACGCCATCCCGGCTGCGCGAGAGCGCGCACGGATCGCTTCGTGAACTTCGGGCCGAGAAACAAGGCCTCCCCGCAGCTCGCCAGTTCGCCGGCGTGCGGATGGCTTTCGACGCGAGAGCATAACCCCAGCCGACGGCCGCGACAATGCCATTTGTGTCGAGCGCTATTTCCCCGCCCAGACAGGGGGCACCCGCCCGCTCCACGGCGCCGCCCGCTCGATCTGCCCCGCAAGGCTGAAAAGCGTGCCGTCATTGCCGAAGCGGGCACTGAACATCGCACCGATGGGCAATCCGGTCGCCGTGTCGAAACCGGACGGGACGGACATCGACGGCACACCGGCGAGGTTGGCGAGCGCCGTGAACGGCGACTGCGTGAAGACGTGGCTCACCCAGCCGAGCCCGTCCACGTCGTCCTGAACCGTGTTGTACTCGCCTACCTTCAGGGGCAGTTCCGGCATGGTCGGCGTCATCAGCACATCGTACTTCCGGAAATAACCGCCGAGCGCACGGGCAACGGTGTTACGCGTCGCCAGCGCGCCCAGCACGTCCATGCCGCTGACCGCCATGCCGTATTTATGGGTGGCGAGGGTGACCTTCTCAAGAAACGCCTCGTCGATCGGACGGCCCGTGATCGCGGCAATGTACTCTACCCAGGCGGCCGTGTTGAGCGTCCAGAACTGCGCGTTGGCGTGGACGAACGCTTCCCAGCTCACGCCGGCGTCGAAGCCGACCGGCTCCACCTCGTGTCCCAGCCCCTCCAGCAGCTTCGCCGTCCCGTTGACGGCTGCGGCAACGACCGGCCCGGTCCTGGCGCCGTTGGGCGGATCGATCATCAGCCCGATCTTCAACGGCCCGGGGTCCCGGCCGGCGGATGCGAGGAAGCCCTCCTGCGGGCGTGCCGTATAATAGGGCTCACCGACTGCGAGGGTGCTGGCGATATCGAGCATGGCGGCGCTGTCCCGCACGGTGCGGCTGACGCCAAGCTGCGAGACCAGCCCGCTCCAGACCTCATCGAGCGCGGGGCCGTTGGAGACCCGACCGCGGGTAGGCTTCAGGCCGAACACACCGTTGACAGCCGCCGGAACGCGGATCGAACCGCCCCCATCCGTGGCGTGGGCCAGCGGGACCATACCGGCAGCCACCGCCGCGCCCGCTCCCCCGCTCGATCCGCCGCAATTGTAGTCCGTATTCCAGGGATTGCGGCTCGGCCCCACCGAGCGGGCCTCGGTCGTGGTGCTGATCGCGAATTCGGGCGTTGTCGTGCGGCCGAGCGTAACCAGTCCCGCATCCCTGAAACGCGTCATGAGGGTGCTGTCCGCCTCCGCAACCATGCCCTCGGCCAGCTTGCTGCCGAGTTCGTTCTTCCTGCCCGCCATGGTGATGGCAAGATCCTTGATCAGGAACGGAACGCCATAAAGCGGCGATGCCCTGTCCGCCGTCGACGATACCTCATCGTACCAATCTTCAACAACGGCGTTGACCGCGGGGTTGGTGTCCCGGATCGCGGCGCGCGCTGCCCGGGCGACATCGGAGACCTGCACCTGCCCCCTGGCGATCAGTTGAGCGAGACCAATTCCGTCATAGCCGACGTATTCATGCGCCTTCATGCCAAACTTCCCCTTGTTTTTTATATGTTTCTGGTTTCGGCACCCACCCGCGGCGCGAGCCGGGCCTTTTTGCGCCGTGGCGAGCCCGCGTTGCCCCTGCATCGCAACCATGGTAGCATCGCGGGCAAAGTTTTTGGTACTGTTTAGTATCATTGATGCCTTAGGCCATCTTTGTCAAGGAGCCTTCCGTGCCCGCTGTCCCCAAACGCAGGAGGCCCTCCCTCAAGCAGCGGATCGAGATAGCCGCCTATGCGATGTTCGAAGAGATGGGCATAGGACATGTCACCGTCGACGCCATCGCGGAGGCGGCGGAAACCAACAAGGCGGGCGTCTACCGGCAGTTCGGCTCCAAGGATGCGCTCGTCGAGGCATGGATTGTCGACACGATCGTGCGATACCGCAGCATGCTTGACGATCTCGAGTACAGCTTTCCAGACGACCCTGTCGCGCAGCTGCGAGGCTTCGCCGAGAACATCGCCGCCAACCTTCCGGCGATATCCGATCGCGGTTGTCCTTTCGTCAACACCATCGCGGAAATCGGCGACAGCACGAACCCGCTGATAAAACGCATCATGGCGCACAAGGCAAAGCAGGCCGAACACCTGGCAAAGCTCTGTGAGCGGGCCGGCATTCCCGGCCCCGCCGTCGCGGCTGCGCACATCACCTTTGTCCTGGAGGGCGCGCAGATCACGGCGCAGAACGGCAGCGTCGAAAACATCGCGGATCACACCCTGTCCATCATCGAAACCATCCTGGAGACGGCAACGACTGAAAAACCGCGTTGATAGTGCCCGATCAGCGCAAGCGAACCGGCGCTGTCCGGCGCCGACATCAATCCAGAAAGCGTGTGCACTTTTCGGAAAAACGCGATGCGTCAACAAATGGATAGAGCGGCGGCCCGCCTCCGTCCGAGGATCGGCCGCTCTATCTTCGCCAGTTTCCCGGCCGCCGCGGCGTCCACGCCTCCGATGCTACTGGCCTCATTCCCCTTTGGTGAAGGCAACGATGGCCTGCAAGGCGGCCTCCCGAACAGGCTCCATGAGCAACATGTGGGTCGCGCTGCCGATTTCGAGCGAAATCTTCTGCTCCGCCTGAACGAGACTGTCGAATAAGTCGGCCGCCATCTCACGGGTGACGTCGACATCCCATTCACCACGGATCATCAGAACGGGCGTGGTGATCAGGCCCGGATCGTATAACGGTCGCCCCGCCGTCCAATGGCTCCGGACATCGGCCACCGCGCCGCTTGGCGCGCGGATCTTGCCCTTCGGTGCTTCACTGTCGGTTTCATCGGTGATTTCCCGCCAACGCTCGAACCATCCGTCAGGAAGCAACGTCTGACGCTTCGTCTCAGGTACGGGCGCGAGCCACGCCGCCCGGTATGCGCTCACATCCACCATGCGATGCGTCATGATTGGCGCGCCGGTATCGAAACGCAGCGGGTGCGCCGACAACCAGAGCGGCGCGACCAGGATCAGTCGGCTCAGGCTCTCCTGATGACGGCTGGCGTACAGACCGGCCAAGGAGCCGCCCCAGGACATTCCGAGCAGCGCAATCCGCTCGATCTCGCGGATGGCTTTGATGCGCTCGACCGCGGCCGCCACGTCGCCGACGGCTTCGACTGCCGGAACGAGCGGCTTTGCGCCGGATGGCTCTTGGGCCATTTCAGGAAGACGTGTCGAGCCGCCATAACCCCGCACATCCAGAGCCCACACGTCGAGACCTTGAAGGGCGAGCGCGTCCATGACGGATGCCCCGCCAACATCCACGTCGAACAGGCTCACGGAAGGATATGTCGCGCCGTGGACCAGCAGAATGGCCGGCTGGGGATCCTTTGTCGGGATACGCTTGTTCCGAAGGAAAAGTTCGATCCCGGGGTCGTGGCTGGCAATCATGATATCGTGCAACTCGACACCGTCAGGCGGGAGGGTGTGAGGTTGTTTGCTCATTGAGGATCTCCGTTTTCAGGCAACCACCGATAGTTCAGTCCATCGCGTTTGACGCGGCCCGCCGAGGTGCCCGGAAAATGGGTTGTGAAGACGAGCGCGCCGGTGTCGGCTGCGATGTCGAGAGCCTTGCGACGCGCGACTTGGGCGGAACCGGGGAACTCACAGAAGACGGAGTTCCAGTTCAGATTGGCGAGCTGCACAGGGTGATGAAGTACATCACCCCAAAAAAGAGCCTTTTTGCCGTCGTGCTCCAGGAAGATCGACGCATGGTCTATGCTGTGACCAGGTGTCCCGATATAGCGAAAGCCCGGAATTGGCTCGGGGCCATCAACCGTGATCCGCTTGGCGAGCCCCGCCTTGATGACCGGGGCGATACTGTCATCGTACACGCCAGGCGCGGGAGGGTGATGAGGTATCCCGAGCCCGGCATCGGCGAGCAGGCGATCCACCTTTGCCTTGTCCCCAACGGCCAGTGCGGCGCTATAGTCCGCCTCCAGGCCAGAGAAATAGTATTTCGCATTCGGAAAGGTCGGAAGCCATTTCCCTTCGCGCAGGTATGTGTTCCATCCCACGTGGTCTGCATGAATATGGGTGATCAGAACATCTGTGATTTGGTCAGCAGAGATGCCGACCCCGCGCAATCGTTCGATAAATGGCTCCCGGAGATGGTGCAAGATCGGCATTGTGGGCCGATCCTTGTCGTTACCCGTCGCCGTATCGAGCAAGATCACGCGATCGCTCGTTTGGATGAGCCAGCTATGGATGCTCTGCCGGAGCGTCCCGTCCCCGCTGTCGACCGCGACCGTGTCCAAGGCCAGTACGGCCTGACGCACCTCGTGTTCATCTGCATTGGGCAGCAAACCCGAAGGACTTACCGCCTCCAATGACAGTTCAGGGATCTTTGTTACTGTGATACTACCTATTCGGAAGAGCATGCCTTTGTCCTATCCATCAAAGGCATTTAGAATACTGCCGGAATATTATTTTGCAAATCGATGGGTCTTATCCAGTCAATTGATTTTTGTAATCGGCGCGCTGCCGATACAGCGGGATGGCCTCCGCGACCTGCACGGGCGTGGCACCGAAGCGCTGCGCGACATCGGACAATGTCGAGGATTGCAGCGGCGAGAAACCGCCGAGCGGGAAGTATTGATTGTCTGCATGTTTGATCCTCCGATCAGCGTGGGTTTCATCAATCGAGCGTCAGCACGAGCTTGCCGCAAATACGCCCCTGCTCCAGCCGATCGTGCGCCCGGCGGACATCCTCGATCGGGAATGTCTCAGCGACGATGATCCTGACCTTGCCGGCGTCGATCAGCTCCGCTATCTTGACGAGTTGCGAGCCGCTGGGCTGTGTCAGGAACGGCGGGGCCGAGCGTGCCTTATGTTACCTGTGACTTGTCGCTTGCCAATAGATGGGTTTCAATTCCGCGATCATCCATATCCGCCGCCTTGGCCCTTGACACCGCCAAGGCCCAGATCCGACGATTTGGCGAGGCGAAAACGAACATGGTCGATATTGCGCGGGCCATGGGGGTCGACCACGCCATGCTCTATCGCTTCTACAAGTCCAAGAGCGCCCTCATGGACGCGATTGTTCAGGAAGTGATGTCCGACGAGGCGGCGACGGCGGCGACCTATGTCGAAGCGAGTGGCCCGGCGGCCGAACGCTTGCTGCAACTATTTCTCGACCTCCATCGCCGGAAGCATGAACGCTTTGTCGGGGATCGGGAAATCCACGATTTGCATCGTCGCATCCTGGTCGAGCGGCCGGACATGATCGCCGACTACGCCCGGCGCATCACAACTCTCGTGGAAAAGCTTATCGCGCAGGCGGTTGAAAGGGGTGAATGGAAGGTCGACGACATCGCCAGAGCCGCCGGCGTGGTACGCGATGCAATGACCACTTACGTTCATCCGGCATTGGTGGCACAGTTGATATCTGGCGAAGCGCCCGTCGAAGACATGCTGCGCGCATCCGTTACCACACTTGCCCGGGCTTTCGAGGCGGGGGTGAGATATGAATCCGCGACCGATGCAGACGGTAGAGATGATGAAAAACATCAATCATTTTAACTTGCGGTCTTTCGACCTCAATCTTCTGATCGCATTCGATGCCCTCATGAAGGATCGCAGCGTGACCAAGGCTGCCGGGCGCCTCAAAGTCCAGCAACCGGCACTCAGTCATCATCTGTCGTCTCTGCGTGTTCTGCTTGACGATGAGCTTTTTATCCGGGTCGGTAACTATATGCAGCCCACCGCGAAGGCCGAGGCTCTCGCCGACGGCGTGGCGCAGATTCTTGCCGGTGCCCAGGCTCTCATCCTCGCCCAGGACACGTTCGATCCATCGACTTCCGACCGCATCTTCCAGATGGGCTTCTCCTGCGAGGAACTCCTCATTCTACCGGAACTCTCCGAGCGCGTGCAGGACGGAGCGCCAGGGATTCGCTTCATGGCCCGCCGCGTCGGGAGCGCGGAGGTCGGCGGTGAACTGGACAACGGAGAACTCGATGTGGCCGTCGGCTGCTATCCTCCCGCAACGGCGCGCTACGAGCATGTCCAGCTTTTCGAACAGCAACTCGCTTGCTGCTACAGTCCCGATCTGATCGAGGCCCCGGACGGGATCGATCTCGCCGCTTACCTGTCGGCGCGCCACGTTTTCGTTTCTCAGCAGGACGACATACAGGGCTGCATCGGCAGCATGCTCACGGATGCCGGCCATCGGCTCAATATCGTTCTCGGTGTTCCGGAATATCTCACCGCCCTTGCTGCCGCTGTCAGCAGCCCGCTCGTCGTCACGCTTCCCCTGCCCATCGCGCGCCGGTATGCGTCCTTCTTCAACCTGAGGACACAACAGGCCCCTGTCAAACTGAACCTGCCGCCCGTCTCCCTGATCTGGGCAAAGCGGTCGAGTTCGGAACCCGCCTCTACATGGCTCCGCGATCAGATCATCGCGGCGTGCGCAAAGCGAAACGACAGCCACCTCCCCTTTCCAAAGCCGCGCAGATTAGAGATGTCGATCTAGCCAATCAAGCGCATCGATTTGTCTTATCATTATTGTCGTGCGATCTCTTCCGAACGCAATCGGAGGCCAGATCATGACGAGAAAAGTTGCAGTCATCACCGGAGGCAACAGGGGGGATCGGGCTGGAAACGGCTCGCCCGCTCGCCCGGCACTGGTAACTCTGCCGACAATCAGCAAGGCGGGCGCTTTAAGGCCGCGCCGCATTTGGGAGGCCTCCATGGGTCAATTCACAACCATCGTCATGTCCGACGGAGCGACGGTCGAAGCGTATCGCGCGCAACCGACGACGGCCCGACGCGGTGGGCTGGTCCTGTTACAGGAAATCTTCGGGCTGACGGATCACATACAGGAGCAGTGCGAGAAATTCGCAGCCAGCGGCTATGAGGTTCTCGCGCCGGCGATATTCGACCGCGTGGCGCCAAGCCTGCGCCTTTCCTACGACGCGGCCGGTCTGGAGAAGGCGATTTCGTTGGTACGCGCGCATCCCTTCGAGCTGGGTATCGCCGACGCTGCTTCCTGTGTCGAGGAACTGCGTCATGCCGGCCCCGTGTTCATGCTCGGATACTGCTACGGCGGTTCGATCGCCTGGGCGAGTGCCGGCCGCCTGGACGGGCTTTCGGCTGCCGTCTGCTACTATGGCGGCAAGCTCCCGACGCTTGCCTCCGAGGCACCGCTTTGCCCGACACTCGTCCATCTCGGACGCGACGACAGGGAGATCCCGATGCGGCCGACCAGGGACGCGCTGGAGCAGCATTCGGCCGTGGAGGTGCTGACCTACCCGGCGGGCCACGGTTTCAACTCCGACCGACGCGCTGATTTCGACCAGCAATGTTCCGATCTCGCATTCCGCGAGACTTTACGGTTTCTGGAAAAACAAGGCATCCAGCGGCCTTCGGCAAAGGGCGAATGAACGCTACGCGACGTCTTAGATCGTAGCCGCCTTGGCAAAACGCTCACGCGCATTTGGGACTTCATGAACCATGTCGGCATCGTGGAGGTATTGTCAGAGCCTGACAATTGCGGTATTCATTGTCAGAAACTGACAATGAGGATCGATCATGCGGGTTTTCATCACCGGCGCAAACGGATTCATTGGCTCCGCGGTTGTCTCCGAACTCCTGTCCGCGGGCCATCAGGTGCTGGGGCTGGCGCGGTCCGAGGAAGCAGAGCGTGCGCTTCGGGCGGCGGGCGCCGAGATTCAACGCGGCTCGCTCTCAGATCATGACAGTCTGAGCGCGGGCGCGGCGAGAGCCGACGGCGTGATCCATCTGGCATTCAATCCCGACTACGCGAATTTCCAGGAAGCGTGCGAACTCGATCGGGGCGCCATCGAGGCCGTTGGCGCAGCTCTCGTCGACACCGGGAAGCCTTTTCTCGTCCCGAACGGGTTGGCTGGCCTGGCACCCGGACGGATCGTGACGGAAGATGATGGCATTCCGGCGGACTACAGGTTTCCGCGCGCATCGGAACAGACCGCTCTGCGTCTCGCCTCTCAGGGCGTCGCGGCATCGGTCGTCCGCCTGTCGCAAGTCCATGACACCAGCAGGCAGGGCCTCGTGACCAGCCTGATCCAGATCGCACGAGCAACCGGCGTCTCCGCCTATGTTGGTGACGGCGGCAATCGATGGCCGGCGGCCCATGTCTCGGACGTGGCCCGACTCTTCAGACTGGTGTTGGAGGCTCCTGAAACCGGTGCAAAATATCACGCCGTTGCCGAAGACGGGATCGAACTGCATGCCATAGCCACGACGATCGGCACGGCGCTCGGTCTTCCGACGAGATCGCTCAACGCGGAGGAAGCCGAAAGCCATTTCGGGCCTTTCGCTCTCTTCGCCGGCCAGGACATGCCGGCTTCATCGAAGGCGACGGTACGAAAGACGGGTTGGCATCCGACTGGTCCGGGCCTTCTCGATGATCTGGAGAAGATCGGCTGATCCCGCCGCCCCCGAACAGACGATGCAGGAAGAGAAGGAACCCAACGCATGAGCCACGCCATCGATGAGGATGCGCGTCTCGTTTCAATGATGTTGCACAAGACGTTCTTCGTCATGTTTCGCACCACGGTCGATGCGGCGCGCATCGCGCCCGCCATGCACGATCATCACCGCTGGATCATCGCGCTGGAGAAGGAGGGCAGGATCTTTGCGTCCGGCCCTCTGTCGGGACGCGAGGGCGAGCCGGCTGGCGGCATGACCGTCTTCCGGGCAGCCAGCCATGAAGACGCCGAGGCAATGGCTGCCGACGATCCGCTGGTGACGAGCGGCGGCGTCACCTTCGAGCTCAAACGATGGACCGTCAACGAAGGTCGGCTGATCCTCTCGGTCGATTTTTCCGACCGAAGCTTTGCTCTCGACTGAACCAGCCGTTGAAACTCCTGCTGTTATGCGGCTGGTGCGGCGCACCCGTAATAGCGCGCAATCTCCGCGCTCAGCAAATAGGCGCCCAATAAGAGCTAACAAAAAGCTGGCAGATTATTATCTGCCAGCAGCCCGCCCCTCAGGCTGCCGCCCGGTCGGGATTTGTTTGTTACGACAGCGATGAAATCTTGGCGGCCATGGTCGCATTCGCCCACCAGACGAGTTCGTCAAGCGCCGATCTGGCGGCTGGCAGAAGGTTTGCCTCGATATCCTCGATCGGCCTGTTGCCACCTTGCGGCATGACGGCGACGAAGTTGCCCCCGCCAATGTGGACTGCCGCACGCGTAGAGACCATCTGCAATTCGATGCCGATCGTTCGCAGATGCTCGACGGCGCGCGCCCCGCCGACACCGCCATACCCGATGGCAGTATTATTTATCTTACCTTCTGGAAAACCGGAGCTTCGCTTCGTCCGTCAAAGGCGTGAAAAGGCTTACGAGCGTCCCTTCCGGATCGCGGAATTGAGCCGCTCGATTGCCCCAGGGCATGGTCTTGGGCTCCTGAACGACCTCGACCAGAGGCTTCAACCGTTCGTATTCCGCGTCCACGTCGTCGACCATGAATTCGAGAATCGCGGTTCGGTTGGCCGCAGGTTCCGCGCTGCCTTCGCTGAACAGGGGAACGGTCTGAACCCCGCCGATCGCCAAAGCGGCGGATGGGGTGACGATCTCCGCGAAAACGGGTGCAAGCCAGACCGCGCTTATGCCCGTCACGGTTTCGTAAAAGGAGACGACCGCCTTGAGATCGGAAACGATCAGGCGTGTGGATGCCAGTTTCATCGGTTGAACTCCATATCATCGATAGCTCGCGCCACCCGTATGGTGATCGCGGAAGCTTCTTGTGTGATTTGCCGAAGGCAAATGCGGCCTCAGAAGAAACGTTCAGCCTGAAAGAGGCTTGAATAGCGGCCCGCCGCCTGGGCGGTCAGTTCATGCCATGCGGACTGGTTCTGTGAGATTCCTGTCTCGAAGGCCGTGTAAGGTCGGCCATGTTGTTTTCCTGTCTACTGAAGTCCGGGTTGTTCAAGGAATGGATGCAGCGGTTGCCTGTTCGAGGTCGTTAACCAGGTCAGGACCGGAGGGTCGCCATTGCAGCGCGCCGATCGCCTCGGCGATGGAGCGCATCTCAATCCCCGCTTCGCCGGCACCTGTGATGAACGCCTTCATAAGCAACATCATTGTCAGTCTCTGCCAACATAGAGCAATTGGCAGAAGCTGACAATGGTGCTATCAACGAATAATGATTCAGAAGATCGAAAATGCGCGGGAGCGCTTCGGACGGGCGGCGATCGAGATTTTCCGCGAACGCGGCTATGCGGAGACGACCGTTGCCGATATTGCGGCTGCTGCCGGTCTGACGGAGCGGACCTTCTTCCGGTATTTCGCTGACAAGCCGGAGGTTCTTTTCTGGCGGGCGGACGAGCTGGAGGCGGAGATCGTCGGGGCCGTCCGTGAGGCCGAAGAAGCACGCCCGCTTGAGGTGGTCGTCGGCGCCCTGGAGACGGCCGGCGTTTTCTTCGATGCAAACCGAGCCGATGTTATCGCCCGGCAGGCCGTCGTCGCAGCCCACGCCGAGTTCCACGAGCGCGAACTGATGAAGATGCGCTCGCTCGCTGCCGCGATCGCAGCGACCCTGGAGGAGCGGTCCGTTCCGGCCCATCGCGCAGTCATGGCCGCCGAGGTCGGCGTCCTGATATGGCGAATTGCGATCGACCGCTGGTGCTCGAGCGGTTCCTCGGCGGATTTCGGAACCCATGTCCGCGCGTCGTTGGAGGACTTGGTCGCGCTCGCGATATGACGGCGGGCGGCTGACAGCTCTTCGTCTGTCTGGACCGGCAAAACGGGCGCCTTCCCTACAGAAGGCGGCGATAGTCTGCCTCATAGTCGGTAGACGCCCGACCGTCCCGAAAGTCTTTGATGCAGGTTAGTCAGGAACGACGTCCATCCGTTGGTTTGCCCCCTGAAAAGCGATCCTTCGTGCAGTATGCTGCATTGGGAGCCGGCGCTCGTGTTCAGCTCGACCCTCGGCACCCGTGTTCCTTTCCCCGGTGTCGCGGACTATGCCGGCACCAAATCGGCGATGCTCGGCTACGCCAGAGGCGTGGCTCGTGATCTGGGACAGCGCAACATCACCGTGAACGTCATTCAGCCCGGCATCATGCCCACGGACATCGCCGCCGGCGTTGCAGGAAATCTTCCCGATGCGATTATGGATCTGCACGCCATCCGTCGCATCGCAATGCTTGAAGAGGTGGCCGCGACTGTCTGCTTCCTCGCAGGACCGAATGCGAGCTACGTCACTGGCGGCATCGTTGATGTCGGCGGCGGAGTGCAGATCTGAGGACTTATGCTGAGCAGGCGTTCTGTGGTAATTATTCGATCTGCGGTCATTAATTAAGTTCTCGCGGCGCATTGAATAATTCGCGAGAAATACATAAATTTTAACGCTAATCTCACATCTATTCTTGTATATAAAATGAAAAATGCACCAAGGTGGCGGAACATGCCTTGGCGTACATGTTCATAAGACAAGCAGCCCGTTGCGGCTTAAAGGACGCGGATTCTCCACTCGGAGATTTTTCCATCCCGGATCGAGAAGATGAATCTGCCTGGCCCGGTGTAGAAATTGCTCTTCCAATCGCTGATGAGGTGGATTTCCGTTCCGTGCGTTTCGACACTTTGAACGGTCATGACGCCTTTGGCTCCGATCAGCTCGCGGTCGGACCAGGTTTTGATCTCGACCTTGCCGACGTATCGATCTCCGTTGTCGTCGACAACACTGTCCTCAGTCAGAAGCGCGAGATACCCTTCGGTGTCACCACCGTTGATGACAGAAACGAGCGCATCAAGAGGAGCGGGTATGGATAGATCTTGCATATCATTTTCCTTATCCTGAGCGATGATCGGAGCCGCGCTCGGAAAAACGAGCATCGCGCCGGCTGCCGTCCTTGGAAGCCGCTTCATCTCGACTCCTCGCTTTGCTTGCGTTTCCTCTGCCGGGTGATGCCGCATCAATGGCGATGCCCTTCCTTTCCACCTGTTCAGATCACGCAGACGTCTTTTCGCTGTCGAGATCGCCCATAAGGTAATCGTTGTAGCGGGCGCCGGCCGCTGCGTTCATCGGTACGACCTGTTCGATCACAGCGAGATCCTCGGACGAAAGTGTCCTGGTGAGCGCACCCAGCGCTTCTTCCAGGCGATCACGCTTGCGGGCGCCGACGAGCGGAACGATGTCGTCGCCCTGAGCGAGAACCCAGGCGATGGCAAGCTGCGCGACCGTCATACCCTTGGAGGAAGCAAACGCCCGAATTTTCTCGACCAGTTCGAGATTGCGGTCGAGGTTTTCGCCCTGGAAGCGCGGGTTGATGTTGCGGAAGTCGTATTCGCCGGCCCGCGCCCTGTTCCAGTGGCCCGAAATGAGGCCGCGGGAAAGAACGCCATAGGCGGTGATGCCGATGCCCAGTTCACGGGCGGTCGGCAGAATCTCCGCCTCGATGCCACGCGAGATGAGCGAATATTCGATTTGCAGGTCCGAAATCGGATGCACCGCATGCGCGCGCCGCAGCGTCTCGGCCGAGACCTCGGACAACCCGATGTGGCGGATGTAGCCGGCCTTCACCATCTCGGCCAGCGCGCCCACCGTCTCCTCGATCGGAACGCGGGGATCGAGGCGGGCCGGACGGTAGATGTCGATATAATCCGTGTGCAGCCGCACGAGGCTCTGGGCGAGGTAGTTCCTCACATGCGCCGGGCTGTTGTCCGTGCCGCTCCAGCCGCCGGCCGGATCGCGTAGCGCCCCGAACTTGACGCTGATCCGGATGTCCTCGCGCTTGCGGCCAGCGATCGCCTCGGCGATCAGCAACTCATTGTGGCCCCAACCGTAGAAATCGCCGGTATCGATGAGTGAGACGCCGTGATCGAGCGCGGCGCGAATGGTCGCGATGCTCTCAGTGCGGTCGGCAGGGCCGTAAAGATCCGACATCCCCATGGCGCCGAGGCCGATGCCGGAGGTGGTTGGTCCCGATTTTCCGAGTTTTTTTGTCATCAATGCTCTCCTTGTTGCTCAGGAGAACCTAGACGCTAAACAAATCAAAAATAATCAGGTAAATACCTAATCAGCTATTAGGAGATTCCGAAGAATGGCGATCGACCTCAATCGGCTGCGCATGTTCTCGATCGTCGCGAAACACAGGAACTTTAGCCGGGCGGCGCTGGAGCTGGGCATCACCGCTGCTACCCTTAGCGAGCATATCCGCAACCTGGAAAGCGAACTCGGGGCGCGGCTCTTCAACCGCACAACGCGGAGCGTTGCCTTGACTGACGCCGGCAGCCAGCTTCTGGTCGCGATTGATCCGCCGTTGGCGACCATCGGCGAGACGCTCGCCGGCTTCGGTCCGGGCACGCAGGCGCAAACGGGCACGCTGCGCATTAACGGGCCGCGCCCGGCGCTGGATTTTCGGGTGACACCCCTGATCATCGACTTCTCCCGACAATATCCCGGCATCCGGGTGGAACTCATCGCGGACGAGGGTTTCATCGACGTCATCGGCGCCGGTTTCGACGCCGGGGTTCGTTATGGCGAGGCGCTTGCCAAAGACATGATCGCCGTGCCTCTGGGCGGCTCGCAGAGGTTCTGCGTCGTGGGCTCACCGAACTACTTCAAAAAACATGGCCGGCCCGGCCACCCGAAGGAACTCATTGACAGGCCCTGCTTCGGACAGATCTTCCCACGCGGAAACCGCCTGCATTGGCCGTTCGAGCGAAATGGCGAAGAGATCGAAATTACACCGAGTGGCCCCATCTTCACAACGGAGCCACACACCCAACTCAGCGCGGCCCGCAACGGCCTCGGACTAGCCCTGCTGTTCATCGAGCATTGCGAGCCCGATCTGAAGGCCGGGACGCTGGAAGCGGTTCTGGAAGATTGGTGCCAGCCGTTCGACGGTCCCTATCTCTACTATCCGGAAAGGCGGTTGATGCCCACCGCGCTTCGCGCGTTCGTGGATTTCGTCAAGCACACAAGGCATGGGAACCGCGACAGCTCCGCCGGATAAGCGCCCAAGGGTGGTCAAACCTCGTCGGGGATGCGGGCGACGACTTTGATCTCGAAATCGAAGCCGGCAAGCCAGTTGACCCCGACCGCGGTCCGGTCCGGATAGGGCGGCTGCGGGAATATCTCGTTTTTCACCGCCATGATGGTCTCGAACTGGTTTTCGGGATCGGTGCGGAAGGTGGTGACATCAACGATGTCATCGAATCTGCCCCCTCCCGCCGCTTTTGCCCCATGATCAGGCTTGCCGTCTTCAACGATCAGATGTTCTGTCCGCCGGACACTTCGATCCGCTGCGCAGTGATCCAGCGATTATCCGGACCGAGCAGGCTCGCGACCGCCGGGCCGATATCATCGGGCAGCCCCACACGGCCAAGGGCCGTCATGCCGGCGAAGGCCTCGTTATAGGCCGGCGTGTCACGCACCGCGCCTCCCAGGAAGTCGGTCTCAATCGCACCCGGCGCAATCGTGTTTGCGGTGATGCCGCGCCCGGCGAATTCTTTCGCCATGTAGAGCGTCAGGATCTCGACCGCGCCCTTGGCGGCCGAATAAGCCGAGAAGCCCGGATTCGAGACGCGGGTCAGGCCCGACGAGAAGTTCACGATGCGCCCACCGTCCACGAGCAACGGCAGCAGCGCCTGGGTCAGGAAGAACACACCCTTGACGTGGACGTTGAACAGACCGTCGAACTGCTCCTCAGTGGTTTCCGCGATCCCAGCCATTTCACCGTGGCCGGCGTTGTTGACAAGATGGTCGAAATCGTTTCGGCCCCAGGTTGATTGCAGCACCGAGCGAACGCTCTCGGCGAATGCGGGGAAGGTGGAGATGTTGCTGACATCAAGCGGCAGCGCGATCGCCTTGCGGCCGAGCCCCTCGATCTCCGCGACCACCGCCTTGGCGGCGTCGGCACCATTGCGATAGGTGAGAATTACATCGCCGCCACGTCGGGCGATGCTGACTGCGGTATTGCGACCGAGGCCGCGGCTGCCGCCGGTGACGATAGAGATAGTGGACATCCGTTAACTCCTTTGGAACTGAGCGTCGCAGGAACCCCACTATCGTCGAGCGACCTCCTCCTTTGTTGCCGGATCGTCGGTCATTCTTGCCTAATTCTCCGCAGTGGATTGAAGCCCTGAGCGGCATGTTTTACAGTTTGCATATGATCCAGCTCTTGCTCGAAACTGTACGCCGATACGCGGAGGCACACGCCAGCGGAACTGGCGTTGCCCGAATGCCAATTCCTTGTCTGACGATCATCCGCGAAACAGCACCGACCGCACTGCAGTATGCGATCAACAAGCCGCTTGTCGCCCTTGTGCTTCAGGGCGGCAAGCGCGTCACGATGGGAAACAGGACGTTCGACTTCGGTGCTGGAGAATCGTTGCTGATCACGGCCGACGTTCCGACCGTCAGCCAGATCACCAAAGCCAGCCTCAACGCGCCCTATCTGGCGCTCATCATCGACCTCGATCTCGCCCTGATCGAGGGCCTCGTGGTGGAGATCGGTTTCTCGCCGTTCGTCGCCGATACCCCCATCCGCGTGGGCCCGACCGAAACGGAAGTGACCGATGCGGCCTTGCGGCTGATGCGACTCCTCGACCGACCGGCATCTGTACCCATTCTTCAGTCGCAATTGATCCGTGAACTGCACTACTGGCTGCTCTCGGGTCAGCATGGAGGCGCCATCCGCACCCTTGGGGTCATCGACAGCCACGCACAGCGCATCACTCGCTCCGTCGCGCTCATCCGCGAGCACTTCGCCAAACCCTTGAGAGTCGAACATCTGGCAGAGGTAGCCAGGATGAGTTTGTCATCCTTCCACGAGCACTTTCGGACGATCACCTCGCTGTCGCCGCTGCAATTCCAGAAGCAGCTCCGGTTGATCGAGGCTCGTCGGCTGATGCTCGCGGAAGGCGAGATGATCAGTAACGCCGCTTACGCCGTGGGCTACGAAAGCATTTCACAATTCACCCGTGAATATGGCCGGATGTTCGGTCTGCCGCCCTCTCGTGACATCAAGGCCGCGAAAACGCGGATGAACCCCGCCGCCGAATCTATCAGCGGAACGCGACACCATTCTTTATGCTCGCCCCAATGAGGATCTTATCAGTAACCGCAGATTCATACGGTAACGCAAGGCCGACATGCTCATAGTGGTTGACGTACCCTCGCTGTCGCAGCGCGGACAATACCACGAGCTCTCCGCCACACCTGTGGTGTTTCCGGATGAGATGTTGCCATAGCCGATGACGAGATGTTCGCCGTCATCGTCAAGATCGCCGCCCCGGTCGATGTAGGGGACAACAAAACGATCGCCATATGGACGTGACTCCACGCAGCCGCGCACAGTGGTGCACGGCTGGATTGTCGGTGGGGATTGCGGGGGCTCAGCGACGGAGCGACAGCACCATGTTGACCGCGAGACCGCCGGTCAGCAGCCAGAAACAGAGCGCCGCCAGAATGATCGGCACGATGATGATGCCGATGACGTGCCCTCGGATCACCTCAAGCTGCCGAGCGACGATTTCCGGACGTCGCTACGCGACGCGAGGGCGCGTGCAGTCGCCTGCAACGCCGCCTGGGTCATGGGTCCGTCTCCGGAACGGGCGCCGGAAGACTCTCTCCCGGCCCTGAACCCGCCGCGAAAACCCCACCCCTACTCCAACTCTTTCAGCTCGCCCGACCACAACGCCGCCGCTTGCGGCTGAGGCGGATGTGTTCGAGGTGTCTTTGGCTGCGGGTCGGCCGACACCCGCGGCCGAGATTGAAGAGATGTTGTGGATTGGTGATGGGTTTCTCGACGGAGTCGAACTCGCCCCTCTAACGCGAGACGAGATTCTCCCGCGCTATCTCGGCCAGCGGTAATCGTGTCTGCCGCGGCAAATCCTATTCGGAGTGGTCAGAAACATAGCGTAGCTGCCGTTTTTCGAGCTTGCGGGCCAATCGGGTGCAGACGCTCAAACGCCAGCGATACTGGTTCGATTGCTACAGGTGCGGCCTGCGTGGCTTCGCCATCACCTAAATGTCCAAAATCTCCGGCGGCGATTTGAACGGGTTGAGGACACGAACCCCGCGCCCTGCGAAATCGGACGTATTTCGCGTCACGACCACGAGACCGCGGATGCGTGCGGTCGCGGCCAAAGCGACATCCCATCGGTCCTTGTTCTTGTTGCCGAGCAAGCGTGTCCATTCTGCAACGACGGGTCCGTCAATCGGGATGATGCGATCGGAGAACGATTTCTCGAGCGCCTCGATGCCGTCGAGGATCCCGCGCGCGTTCCGGCTCACGCTTCATCAACGCCTCGGCTCCCCGGCGTTTCTCGAACAACGTGGCCACGCTCAGCCGCAGGTCCGTATCGTCGACTGTCGCAATCCACCGATGCACATTCTCATGGCCGCCGGGCTTCAGCTCGCGGAGAACATTTTCGTCGAGCTGATAGAGCGTCACGGAACGGCCCTTGGTTCGACGTCGCCAGGATCGCCGTCGTCATCGAACGCACCGGCGTCGGCCAGAGCGGCCAGAGTCGATTCCAGGCTCTGCGCCGGATAGGGGCGGCCCCGTTTCGGGTAGGCCTTGGCGTATTCGACTGCCGCTTCGACGTGATCCCGTGTCAACGAGGGGAAGTCCGCGAGGACGGCATCGACACCCTGGCCGCGTGCCAGAGCTGCGATCAGGTGCGCCGCGATCGTCGTTCCGCGAATGAACGCCTCGCCCTGATCGCCCTTGCGTTCGATCCTGCCCCTGATCGCTTCAAGCCGCGCCATCCGGTCTTCGAGATCGGCGTCGATGCGCGCGAGATCCAGTTCGAGACTTCCGAGCCGGAGCTTGTGGGCATCGCTGGGCAATTTGCGCAACGCACCGTAGAGCCGGCGTCGTCCCGCCGGCGTCAGATCCTTATCGAGCTCATCGGCAAGTCTCAGAAAGCGCAGTTCCGCTGAGCCGAGGAGCCTCTGCACCGCGTTGCCGACTTTCCTTTGCCTCGCCTGAATGACACCTGTGTCAACCGCCTTGTTGAGCACTGCCGGGGAGCGGCCCAGGACGTACCCTGCCTCGCTCAACGTGAAATGATGGACCTGGGACATTTTCCACTCCATTCGCAATTCATCCCAGTATAGGGATGAATTGATCGTGGGGCAAGGCCGCGAAGAAGGCCCCCCTGAATGACCTGCGATAGGGAGAATGTCTCTGCGGATGTCGCCGAAGCTTAGGAGCTTTGTTGATTGCGTCGTCGAACGGTTTCGTTCGGAAGCGCGCACGCTCTGCACCCATGGCACCGCCTTCTACCGTATCCCCCCGCCGTAGCCCGTCATCTCCAGATAGCCGTGCCCCGGATGGCTGCCCTCGGCCCGGATCGGGCCTTCCCAATAGGGCACCGACAGCGCGTTCCATGCCTGATCGTTCAGCGCGCGCGTGGTGATGTCGAGCCCCTTGGCGGGGAGTTCGAGGCGCCATTCCACCGGCACCGCGCGGCCGGCGACGGTGGCTCTGCGCAGCGGCGTCAGGCGCAGCGCGCCGGGCGGTTGCGGCTCGGGACGGCCGTCGGGTTTAATCCACGTGGCGCTGACGAAATCCTCAGCCCCGCGCAGGCGAAAGCCCATCAGCCGCGCGCCGTCGTCGAACGACAGGCTGAACCAGTCCCAACCCGTCTGATCGGCCGCCAATGGCTGCGAGGACCATTCGCGGTCCATCCACGCGGTGCCGGTCACCGGGATGCGCTCCCCGTCCAGAACGATCTCGCCCGAGGCGGCGTAGAAGGGCTGCGAATAATAGCGGCTGGCCTGCCCGGCGGCTGACTTGACCGAGTAACCGCCGTCGCCCTGTGCAACGATCGGCCCGGTGGCGCGCAGCGCCAGATCGTAGGCGAAGCCCTCGCCCCGCGCCACCATGCGCTCGCCAAGCCGCCAGTCGTCGATCCACGCCTCGAACGGGACAGCGGTGACGCCCGCCTGTCCGATACCGCCGCGCGCCAGCTTTTCCGCCGCGAGATGGCGCGTGCCCGAGGTCAGCGCCGCATGGCCGAGCCAGACCTGCGGGCTCGCCCAGCCCTCGGCTTCGTAAGGCGCAAAAGCGCTGCGGAACAGCGTCCACTGCGCGCCGTATTCCGTGCCGTCCGCCGCCGTGAGGTTCGCGGTCACGTACCACCATTCGATGCGGAAGGCGGGGTGCGGGCCGTGATCGGCGGGAAAGTCGAAGGGACCCGGCCGGGGCATGTCGAACCCCTCCACCTCGGCCCCAAGCCCGGCGAAGCCTTGCCCCGCAGAGCCCTGCCCCGATGCGGGGCCGGCAGTGAGGCCGACCACAAGAACCAGCGTGATCGCCTTGACGTTCATTATCTTAACGTTCATGGGCGAAGACCTTGAGCAGTTCCGCCGGCGCGATGCGTGCCAGCCGGTAGACTGGCAACGCCGCCGCCAGTCCCGCCGCGAGCAGCGACAGCCCGCCCAGACGCAGCCACTCGCCGGGGAACAGTTGCATCGGCAGCCGCCAGCCGAAGGCCTCGACATTGACGACCGCCAGCAGAACCCAGGCCAGCGCCAGCCCGACCGGCAGCGCCAGCACCCAGACCAGGCCGGCCAGCGCCAGCGTACGCAGCAATTCGAGCCACGCGAGCCGGCCGCGCCTCAGCCCCATCGCCCACACCGGCGCGACCTGCGGCAGGCGCAACGAGGACAGCGTCAAAAGGCTCGCGAAGATCGCCAGCGCGGCGACGCCCAGCGTCAGCACGTTCAGCGCGGCGGTCACGGCAAAGGTCCGCTCGAACACCGCGACCGAGGCTTCGCGGATCGCGGCACAGTCCTGCACGACCATGCGCGGGAAAGCGGCGCGGATCGCGGCAGCCGGGATGTCGGTGATCAGCGCATGGCGCAGGACCGGCAGGGGGTAGCGCGCGCGGTGCCGGTCGTAGGACAGGATGACCTGCGGCATCGGGTTGCCGTAGTCGGGGTAGATACCGGCGATCACGCCCTGCTCCACCCGGTCGCCCGGCGAGAGGTGACGGCGCAGGGCGAGCTGTTCGTTGACGAAGACGTCGCCCGCGTCAAGCCGCGCCCACGGGTCGGGCAGCGCGCGCAGCAGCGGCCAGGCGCGACGGAACAGCGGATGGTCCACCATCCCCACCACCTCGATGCCGCCATCCGTGGTCCAGATCATCGGGAGCGCAACGGCACGCGCGCCCAGCCAGTCCAGCAAGCGCGCGCTGTCGGCCTCGTCCGCCGCCTCGACGTAAAGGTCGGCGGCGAGGCGCTGGTCGATCCAGGCGGTGAAGGTCGTGCGGAAGCTGCCCACCATCGTGCCGACGCCGATATTGGCCGCCAGCGCCAGCAGCAGCGCCATCAGCGCCAGCGACAGGCCCGGCAGCTGCTGGCGCGTATCGGCCCAGAACCATTGTGTCACCGCCTCGCGCGACAGCCGCTGCCCGGCCCGCGTGAGGAACGCCAGCAGCATCGGCAGGATCAGCGCGCTGCCGACGAGCAGCCCCGCCAGCACGCCGAAGCCCGCCCAGAGCCCCGGCACGGCCGGCAGCCCCGCGGCCAGAGCCCCCGCGGCAAGGCCGAGCAGCAAGGCCCCCGCGAGTGCCTGCCAGCGCATCGCCCGCGCCGATTCTCGTGCCCATGCCCGCGGCCGGGCCGGCGCGAGCGGCGGCATCCGCCACAGCCGCCAGAGGCTTTGCCCGGCCGAAGCCAGCATTCCCATCACGGCGATCCCGAGCCCCGACAGCCACCAGACCGGCCGCAGCGTCAGTTCCGCGCCGACCTCGGCCCCATAGAGCCCGCGCAGCGTCGAGGCCACGTCGGGCAGCAACGCCCCCGCGATCAGCCAGCCGAGAGCGACGCCCGCCACACCCGCCACCAGCGCGAAGGCCAGAAGTTCCGCCAGCAGCAGCCCGGTCAGCGCCCGCGCCGAGAGGCCGAGCGCCCGCAAGGTGCAGAATATGGCGCGGCGTTGCTCGAAGGCGAGGCCGATGGCGGAATGCACGATGAACAGCCCGACGCCGAAGGCCAGATAACCGAAGGCGGCGAGGTTCAGGTGGAAGCTCTCGGTCAACTGCGACAGATCGGTGGTATGGGGAAGGATCCGCGCATAACCCGCCGGCGCGGGGCGGTCCTGCATGGGGTCGTCCTGGGTCAGCAGCAGATAGGAGATGTCCAGACCGAGCATCTGCGCCGCGACGCCGATGTCGGTCACGGCGATGCCCGGCGGCAGTTCGGCGCGGCGCGCGCGGGCGTCGTCCAGCGGCGCGGCCGACAGGATCACCCCGCTGCCGGCCAGGAAATCGGCTATGCCGACGTCGAGGCGCTCTCCGGGCGGCAGGGTCAGCGGCTCGATGCCGATGAGGCGCAGTGTGTGGCCGCCGATCACCGTCTCGCCCTCGATCACCGGGGAAACCGGCCAGCCGGCGCGGCGCAGCGCGACGTAGTCCGCCAACGTGATCCGGTCCGCGACGAGCCGCGGCAGCCGGTCCTGCGCCATGGACGAGGCGGCGAAATCGTAGCTGGCCCGCGCCTCGGCATTAATCGCCTGCACGCCGGTCCAGAGCGCCGTCGCCAGCGCCAGCCCCAGGAGCAGCATCGCCGCCTGCACCTTGTGCCGCGTCCAGTGCGACAGCAGCGCGGCAAGTCCCGTCATCTGCCCCGTCATGTCAGCCGCCCGCCACGCAGGTGCAGGCGCCGGTCGAGCCGGGCGGCAAGGCGCGGCGAATGCGTCACCATCAGCAGCGCCGCGCCGGTCTCGGCCACCAGCCGCAGCATCAGCGCCATCACCCTGTCGCCAGAGGCCTCGTCGAGGTTTCCGGTCGGCTCGTCCGCCAGCACGAGCGAGGGCCGCGCCGCGAGGGTACGGCCGATGGCGACGCGCTGCTGTTGCCCACCGGACAGCTCTTCGGGATAGCGCGACAGGAGCGGACCGAGATCGAGCGCGGCAGCGAGTTCCGCCTGCCAGCGCGGATCGTGCCGCCCGGCCAGCCGCGCCTGGAAGGCGAGGTTCGCCGCCACGTCGAACGAGGGGATGAGGTTGAACTGCTGAAACACCAACCCCACCGTGCCGCGCCGCAACGCAGCCCGCTCGGCATCGCCGCGGCCCATGGGGCGCCCATTGATCTCGATCCGGCCGGCATCGGGCGCGTCCAGCCCGGCGCACAGATACAGAAGCGTGCTCTTCCCGCTGCCGGACTCGCCGGTCAGCGCCAGGGTCTCGCCCGCCGCCAACGTGAGGCTGACGCCGTCCAGAACGGTGATCCGGCCCTCAGAACTGGCATAGCCCTTGCTGATGGCGGTCAGCGACAGCATGTCGGCTCCTCTGCGGCGCAAGGTGATCGGCATCGCGGGGCACACGCCAAACCATAGCCATGGAACGCGATTTCCGCTGCATGGTTCTAACGGAAGTGGCCGGCCGGGGCAAATCGGCAGGCGGACGCGTTGCGCCGGAACCGCCGCCATACGCCGCCCGAACCGGACTTGCCTGTATCCTCCATGGCGCCGGAATACAGCCAAGCGAGTGGCTGCACAACGCTCGAAGGCTGGCGCCAGCAACGAATCGCCGGTGCCGGATGCGGAGGAGACCGGGAACCCAGCAAGAAGCGTTGTCCTGCTTTGCTGTACTACTCGGCCCATTCCCGTCTTTCAGACAGCGCTGGTTGCCGTGCGGAATCCGTCATTCATGCTTGCTACAGCGAAATCCGCACGGGAATGTTGATGATGCGGGACAACGCAGACGTTCGACGATGCGACCCAGCGATATATATGCTATTTGAGGTATGTAAGATTCTGTCGGCTTCCAATCGGGTCTCTGCGAGACAAGGAATGCCCTCGATAACCACCATCAACTAAATGATTATAACACCATGCAAAATATTCCACGTGTCTTTACATCTTACTCCCACGATGATGGCCTGCTCCCATCAGGTGGTCCGTCTTCAGTCTTAATGCATGATCGGCTTTTCGGCCATCGCCTGTACCGCTGATGGAGGTGCGCCAGGTGGCGACGGCGGCCAGACAATGGCCTCTGGTGCGGGTGGTTTATATCCGAGCGATGAGTGCGGCCGCTCGGTGTTGTAGTAGCACCGCCATGCCTCGATGATGACCTTGGCCTCGGCGAGGCTGTAGAAGATCTCACCGTTGAGCAGTTCATCGCGCAGCTTCGAGTTGAAGCTCTCGCAATAGCCGTTCTCCCAAGGGCTTCCCGGTTCGATGAACGCGGTCATGGCGCCGACGGCCACGATCCAGTCCCGCACGGCCTTGGCAATGAACTCCGGGCTGTTGTCGGAACGAACATGGCCAGGAACCCCGCGCAGAATGAACAGGTCCGACAGGACGTCGATGACGTCGGTGGAGTTGAGCTTGCGGTCGATCCTGATCGTCAGGCACTCTCGGATGAACTCGTCGATGATGTTGAGCATGCGGAACTTCCGGCCATTGTGGGTCCTGCCTTCGACGAAGTCATAGGACCAGACATGGTTTGGGTGCTCGGGCCGAAGCCGGATGCACGATCCGTCGTTCAGCCAGAGACGCCCTTTCTTCGGTTGCTTCTGGGGAACTTTCAGCCCCTCCCGCCGCCAGATGCGCTCGACACGTTTGGCGTTCACCGTCCACCCCTCCGACCGCAGCATCGCCGTGATCCGGCGATAGCCATAGCGACCGTAGCGTGAGGCAAGCCGGATGATGTCGGCAGTGAGAAGCTCGTCATCAGGTCGACCTCTCGGCCGCTTGCGCTGGGTCGAACGGTGCTGGCCGAGAACCTTGCAGGCAAACCGCTCCGAGACGGAGAACTTCGCCACGACATGGTCGACGCAGCGACGGCGGCGGGAAGGGCTCAGAAGTTTCCCGAGGCAGCCTCTTTGAGGATCAGCTTCTCCAGCGTCAGATCCGACACCGCCTTGCGTAGCCGGTCGTTCTCTTTCTCAAGCTCCTTCAGGCGCTTCACCTGATCACCCTTCAGGCCGCCGAACTCCTTGCGCCACCGATAGTACGTGAACGGGGTCACGCCGATCGAACGAACCGCTTCGCCAACCGAGCGGCCTTGTGACAACAGAACGTCGACCTGGCGCAGCTTCGCAACGATCTCTTCCGGCTTGTGCTTCTTCTGGGGCATTCCAAAGTCCTCTCAAAGGCTCAATAGCCTACTTCAATGAGGACCACTTTTCAGGGGGCAGACCACCGCCAACTCGCGGATCATATTTATGTGCTTTATGGTCCACTCAAATTGACTGATAAATTGCATCGCGCACGCCGAAGACGAGCAGTGCCTCGCGCCTGACGCCTTCTAAATCTCGGACGGACGGATGGCAGAGATGATCTTTGGATCCACATCCAATCCTGTAGTCGCGACCAATTTTTGAAACGCTGATTACAGCATCAGTTCCATCGAACGTTTTTCCATTCAGATAGCCAATTCGCTTCTCCTTCGAACGAGCCAAGTAATTTCTCCCATAATAGGTCGCTAGATGCGCGGCGTAATACGTGCCGCTGTGCGAATGTCCGCGATCTGCGTACCAATCGCCTGAAGGCTTTGGCGCATGTCGTTGAAAACCGGCTTTTCCGCATCAGGGTCACTAATCGTCAAGATTGTTGTGAAAGGAATGCCTTCATCTGGCATAACTTCACCGGATCGCGTCAGGTATTCAATGAACAGACGCCAGTTCGACGATGGCCCCACGCCCTGCGGGAATGTCTTGCCAAAGACTTTGACAGGACTCCATTTGAGATCATGCTCGATACGCTCAGCCTCGACAGCATGGGCACCACGCGAAGAAGGAAGGTACAATGGATCTAGTCGCCCCTTCCAACCTTTGGCTTGCTCCTGTTGAAGGGCTGCATCGATATTGATTCTGACGAATTCTGAACCGAATCTTGCATCCAGCGGAGGCGTAGTGACGAGCGTTAGCTTGGCGCGTCCACGGCACTTTCCCCCCGGACCAACGAGCGAAGCAGGCCAAGGGAATCTGAAATTTATCTGTTGGCCGTGCTGAATACGAGATGCGAACACCAAGGTGATGGAGTGATCGCCTGTTTCCAAAATTCGCTCCGCAGAGGGCGGTATTCCGAAACCGACCAAATGTCGGGCAACAGCTCCCAGTTCCTTGGAATGCAGGATCTCGGGTATCTGTGCATGGTGAACGAGCAAACCGATCAATGTCTCTCGTGATACCTCCCCTTCGATCGCGTGATCGAGGGCCGCTGCGGTTTTCGCCACCAGCGGCGAGGCATAACTGGTTCCACAACCATCAGTGACCGTGCCATCTGGCAAAATGGAGAATAAGCCGTGCCCCAGTGTCGGATGGAGCGTGCCAGCACCACCAACATGAGCAAGATCAGGCTTGACGCCAGAGCGAAGGCCAGGCCCTCTTCGACTAAAGCGCGTGGGGGCAAATGGCAGGCAGCCTGTATGATCAGGTGGATTAACGGCCGCAACGGCAACGTTCCGAGCGCTTTCGGCCGGCGTCAGAAGTCCATCATTACGGGACAACGCTAGGTTGGCCAGAGCCGCCGCCGCATCAACAGGCCATTCCGCTCGGAGATCCTGGGGCTGTATGTTGCCTGCCGATACGAACACCACGGCGTTGTTTTCTTCCGCGAGGCGATCCAGACGGACGGCGTGCGGACTATATCTGTCGGGCGCAGCCGGCTGAAGAATGTTCAAGCTCATATTAAATACTCGCACTCCGTGTCGTGCACGAGCATCTGCGACAGCAGCATCCATTTCATCGAAGAAATGTGGAAGTCCGCCCGAATAATAGGAAGCGAAAGCGCCCGCCTTCCGCTCATTGGGAAAAATAGCGAGGTCGACAAGTTCCGCCCCATCTGCCTCCGGGCATATGGCGGCACCATTTAGATTGGAGCCCGCGACCGCAAGGCCGCCAATAAACGTGCCATGAGACAGGTCAATGTCTTCATCGGCAAGAACATCCCATCGATCGATTACCCAATCCGCCAACGCCTGGCTCAGACCTCCGTCAATAATTCCGAGCTTCGGATGGGAGCGCCGACTGTCGCGAACGGGCATATTGGCATTGTCCGGGCGCACACGGGCAGGTGCCGGGGGGCGGGCCGAACGCACAACAATGCCAGGCAGTTCAATGCGCTTCACCAGCGGATGCTTGTCGAGAAAGTCCAGCAGCCTGCCGTGGTGCTGAGTATCTGGATCGAAAGGAGCCAGATCACGGCGCTCTTTGGCCGATGTTCCTGTCAAGCGCAAAACTGCACCGTCACCAGCTTGATCAAGGCGCACCACCAGCATCGGCAATTTGTCTCGTCCGATGGGAAGGCGCTCGACCGACATGCTGTAACCAAGGCGGTTAAACCCGTTTACGAAGGATTCGACGAGACGGCGATGGGAATTGTCAAGACGATCCCACTCAGATCGCGGCGGCACCACGTCGAACAACTCGACCTCATACCCACTGCCAGTCATGGGGTTTGAAAGCCAGGCGACAGCTTCCTCAGCGGAGAACTTGCGTTTGTCGGATGCTCCGTAGAGCTCGATCCGTTCAATGGCCCCGGCTTCGCTTTTTTGAGCGGAAGGGTTGGGGACTTCCTTACCCCTGTTTTCATCAAACTTCATGCGCGTGAGGGTTTCCGCTTTCGCGATCTCCTCCTTGACTCTTGCAAGCGAGGATGCGGTCGGAGGGGTGGACGGTGAACGCCAAACGTGTCGAGCGCATCTGGCGGCGGGAGGGGCTGAAAGTTCCCCAGAAGCAACCGAAGAAAGGGCGTCTCTGGCTGAACGACGGATCGTGCATCCGGCTTCGGCCCGAGCACCCAAACCATGTCTGGTCCTATGACTTCGTCGAAGGCAGGACCCACAATGGCCGGAAGTTCCGCATGCTCAACATCATCGACGAGTTCACCCGAGAGTGCCTGGCGATCAGGATCGACCGCAAGCTCAACTCCACCGACGTCATCGACGTCCTGTCGGACCTGTTCATTCTGCGCGGGGTTCCTGGCCATGTTCGTTCCGACAACAGCCCGGAGTTCATTGCC